>CALWDR010000088.1 GCA_944376745.1 uncultured Lachnospiraceae bacterium | reverse complement strand
AAAGATCCATATGCAGCGTAGGCCACAGATGGATCTTAGAACCTTAGATACGGCTTATGGTGTCTATATATTCGTCAAAGATTGGACGAAGAGTAAGGATCCAGCCGTAAAGCGTCCGATACGGTTTGCCGAGAATGATAGAAGCTTCCTTGAGGGTACGTTCGTGCCCGAGAAGTTCCACCAATTCCGTGTATTTACTGTATTTCGGATGGTGTATCTTGATAAAGCGGATCAGGCCATATAAAAGTTTCATGTACTCGTCCGTCTGATTGAGTGGGGACGGTGATGCGGGATCAAAGGGATCCTCATTTCTATGGTCACCCGTGACGGTAAGGGTTGAGAAGAAAACCTTGCCCTTTGCTGATTTGAAGGATCTGTAATACTGGACTTGGCGCAGTCGTTTATAATGGTTTTGGGAGCAGTGCCGCTTTTCTTGTATTCAGGGTTCGGGATTCTGCAGGGGCAGAATCGGGACTTACCGTCTGCTCCGCCGATGATGCAGCGGTTTTCATGTTTGTGGCGGTATTCTTCCATCCACTGATCCCTCTTGAAGGTGTCATAGGTGGATTTATCGACTTCCAGCTTGATAGCTGGAACCATTTCGCCTTCAACACGCATCTTGGAGAGAGAAGTGCCGATGCGCTCCTGTTTGGAGGAAGCTTTGTACTTGATAGGCGCAAAGGAGAACCTGCTTCTGCTATATTACACAAGAGACCAGGTTGAAAAGATTTTCGAGTTGTGTAAGCAGGGATGCAAAATCCTTCCGCTAAACATAGAGACGGAAGCAACCTTCTGCGGTCATCTGATGATCACGTTCATGTATGTTGTTACGCTGAAGCTGATGTCAGACAGACTGAAAAACGTCCCTGACTACAGCGTCAAGTTCATGAAGATGAATGAGGCATATAAAGCTTTCAATGTATAGTGCTCTGCAACGATTCTTCGTTAGCTGTAATGCTGTAGAACCACAAATTCTTTGGAATTAGGGATAATGCTAAAAACGAGGAGCGAAAACAAATGTTAACAAAAAAAGAAAAAAAGCTGATCCAGCACTATTATGTTTATCCGACTATCATCTTGGCAGCCATCGCCATTGACTTATTAATAGGCTTTTTCTGGGCTTTTCTGGTTATGCTTGATGATATGGCATTTAACAGCGTTTCCCTATATGCCAGGTCTGATTGTATACCTGGGAATCGTGGCAGTCTACCTTGTAATAATCATTGTACTGTATGTAAAAGTCCGTTCAGTTTGGAAAAAGCAGAGTTGGATTCAGCTAATGAGCAGAGCCGGTTTGCTTACGGCGGGACATGAAGACCCGGAACGTCTAAGGCAGATTCATGGCATGAATGCAGTTGGAAATGTGCTGGGGCGTTTTGAAAATACACCGCTTGAACAGGCCGGGGACGCCATGCAGGCGGCTGCGGCAGCACAGACGGTTGTCATAGTCAACAAGACGATGCGCGGTGTGAAAGAAGATGCGCTTAAAATGGCAGAGATTTACCGGATGAAAGTGCCCGGTGCAAAGAAATACGTGTGGCTGATGATCCTTGTGCCAATCCTGCTGCTGACGGCTGTTTACATCCCTGAATTTGCGGCTTCCAAAAGAATGGCCGATCAGGAGCGGGAGAGAGCTGCGGCCGTCGTCTATGAAGTCCGCGACGCGCTTAAGAAGGGATGCGCCCGGGTACTGATTGACGACCCGGCGGAAGAATATCAGTCCTTTGGCTATCAGGTGATTGCTCATTTAAATGAAACGAATGAGAAAGACCAGTCTTATATTTCCCTGAACATCGGAAATGACGGGCTGATCAGCGAAGTGAATTATGTATTAACGATAGATATCCAGGATACAAAGGAAGCTAATCTTGAGAGGGCGCAGCAGAATGCAGCGGAATTTCACGGAATGCTTGTGGATTCCGGTGTCGAAGCAAAGGAGGACGTCCTTCAGGAGCTGCCAGAGCTTCCGGCTGCATTTACAGACCAGTTTATGAGCGGCTCATATTATGACGGCATCAACATACATGACGAAAATGCGAACTGTTCCGCGGCATATTCCACAGATCCGGAAGATGTAAATAATGAATACAATTCCTTTTATTTCTATTTGCGTATGGGAGAGGAGTAGTACCAGAAAAAATAAAGCTTGACTTTCACATCTTACAGATGTAATATTTTAAATGAGCATGACAGACTCGCAAGCCAGACAAGTAAATTTTTTACTCTCAAATCTTACATATGTAATAAAAAAGAGAGAAAACAAAAAGAAAGGAATCACATGAACCGAAAAAATCGAAAAACCAGAAAAAAACAACGCAAAAAGAGAAAGCTTCTGCTCCTCACCGCCGCAATTTCAGGGGCCGCGGCAATCGCAATAGCCGTGGCCGCATGGACGCTCAGCTTTTCCCGCAGAGCCGAAGCAACGCCTTCCCCCAGGGAACTTCTGCTTACATATATGAACCACATCCCGGCGCAGGAGTATGAGCAGATGTATGAAATGCTGCACCTTGAGGCCTCCGGAGACATCAGCAGGGAGGATTTTGTGACGCGGAATTCCGCCATCTATGAGGGCATAGAAGTGGAAAATATGTCCGTGGAGATCACGGGGTACGACCAGAAAAGCGAGATCGTGTCCTATCAGACCTCCCTGGATACCCTTGCGGGGACCATTCGTTTTGAAAATAAGGCGCAGTTTCTGGAGAGGGAGGAGGGCTATGGGTTGGTGTGGAAGGATTCGCTGATCTTTCCGGGCTTAAGTTCTGAGGACAAGGTGAGAGTCACGACCACGCCGGCGGAGCGCGGAAATATTCTGGACCGGAATGGAGCCACCCTGGCAGGTACGGGTACGGCAACTTCTGTGGGGATCGTTCCGGGAAAATTGGAAAACCGGGAGGAAGCCATTGCAAAAATCGCGGAGCTGTTGGAGATCACACCGGAAACGGTGGAAAAGAAGCTGTCGGCGCAGTGGGTGAAGGACGACTCCTTCGTGCCGGTAAAGACGGTTCCCAAGGTGGACGAGCTGGAGCTTATGAAAGAGGAGCCAAAGGAGGAGGCGATAAGGGAACAGGAACGGCAGGCGGCATTGCTGAATGTTCCGGGGGTGATGTTATCCGACATCCAAGTGCGGGAGTATCCTTTGGGGGAGGCCGCGGCCCATCTGGTGGGATATGTGCAGAGCGTCACCGCGGAGGATCTCAAGGAGCATGCGGGGGAGGGGTATACGGCCAGCAGCGTGATCGGCAGAAGCGGCATGGAGGGTCTGTTTGAGCAGGAGCTGAAGGGCCAGAACGGGTGCAGGATTTATATCGTGGATTCTGAAGGCAATGAAAAAGAAGATCTTGCCTACAGGCCGGTAGAGAACGGGCAGGATATACAGCTCACCATCGATGCCGGGCTTCAGCGGGAAATTTATAAGGAGTTCCAGGAGGATAAAAGCTGCTCGGCGGCCATGAACCCGTACACCGGGGAGGTGCTGGCCCTGGTCAGCACGCCCGCCTATGACAACAATGATTTTATCCTGGGATTTTCGGATGAAAAATGGGCGGCCCTGAATGAGGACGAGGCCATGCCTCTGTATAACCGGTTCCGGCAGGCCTGGTGTCCGGGGTCCTCCTTTAAGCCGGTCATTGCGGCCATCGGCCTGGAATCCGGGGCCATCGACCCGGCGGAGGATTACGGCAATGTGGGACTTCGCTGGCAGAAGGACGCCTCCTGGGGCTCCTACTATGTGACGACCCTTCACGCCTATGAGCCTGTCACCCTGGAAAATGCGCTGATCTATTCCAACAACATTTATTTTGCCAAGGCGGCGCTTAGGATTGGCGCCGAAGAGCTGGAAAATGCGTTGCTACGGCTTGGATTTCAGGAGGAGCTGCCCTTCGAGATCGCGATGGCAGAGTCCCAGTATTCCAATTCCGGGCATATTGAAACGGAGATTCAGCTGGCGGACAGCGGCTACGGCCAGGGCGAGATTTTGATGAATCCTCTGCATATGGCATGTATCTATTCGGCCTTCTGCAATGAGGGAAATATCAGAAAGCCGTATCTGCTCTATCAACAGGAAGCGGCTTTGGAATACTGGATTCCGGGCGCATTTTCCAGTGAGACCGCAAACCTGGTATTGGAAGGGATGAAAAAGGTTGTGAATGATGCCGACGGAACCGGATATGAGGCCCACCGGGAGGATGTGGTCCTGGCAGGGAAAACAGGAACCGCCGAGATCAAGGCCTCCAAGGAAGATACCTCCGGCACGGAGCTGGGGTGGTTCGCGGTCTGCACGGCGGAAAGATCTGCGGAGCGCCCGATCCTTCTGATCAGTATGGTGGAGGACGTGAAAGGGAGAGGCGGAAGCGGTTACGTTGTGGAAAAGGACAGACTGGTTTTGGATGAATGGTTCAACGGAGGCAACTGAAATGACGGGAGTGGTGGGCAATGCATGCTTCATAATGTCTGGAAGGAACGCCTGCCGGGCGTTGCCGCGCCCCGGCAGTGCCTGGCAACGCCCGGCGGGAGAGCTTTGCGGCAGGAGCATACTACGGCCAGAAATCGCTGTCCGATAAAATAGACAGAGTGATTTCCGCCGCCCGGCTGCCGTTGGCGCCCGCTTCCGCTTTGATATTGGTGGCAAAGAAGCAGGTGCTGCCGTCTGTCTCTATGAAACCGACGAACCATCCGTTCACATCCTGCCCTTTTACCTGTCCGGTCCCGGTCTTGCCGTAAAGCGTGCCGGCGGGGGAAGAGGAGAGCCGGATGGCGTCCTTTACGGCGCGGATATTTTCCGGCGCAAAGCCGAAGCTGTTTTCCTGCAATTTTATAAGAAGTTCCACCTGCTCTATAGGTGTGCAAATAGCGGCCTACTACGGCCGGTTTTGCGGAGCAAAACGGCCGCAATGCGAAGCTGAACGGCCAGGGTTCCTTTTGATTTAAGGACTCCCTATCCCTCATAATGGAAGAATGCCGCTGGTG
>CALWDR010000087.1 GCA_944376745.1 uncultured Lachnospiraceae bacterium | reverse complement strand
ATATGGATTTTATGAGTACGGTAAAGGGATCGCTTTTGGAGAATTTTTATCCGGCGGGCTGGGATATGGAGAAGATAGATGCCTGCTGTGAAAAGGGGGCTGCGCGGGAAGCTTTCTGGAACAATGCTTTTACGCCGGTGGCCTGTGAGACGCTTGCGGATTTTGACACTTATATGGGGCATGAGATCGCGAATGAGATAAGGAAGGCGGGGGAGAGAAAGCAGAAGCTGGCAATGATCCTGCCGGTGGGGCCCATGGGCATGTACCGCTGGGCGGCCTATTTCCTCACGGAGTGGGGCGTGGACTGTTCTCATGTATACACCTTCAACATGGACGAATGGTCTGACGGAGAGGGCAACACTCTTGCGAACACCAATCCGGCCTCTTTTGAGTATAGTATGAAGCAGGCGTTTTTCGATAAGCTGGGGACTTATACCGTGCCGGAGAGCCAGAGGAATTTTGCCACAAAAGAGAATCTCCCCACCTACCCGGAGAAGATCGCGGCTTTGAAGGCGGAAGGCGCGCGGCTGGTACTGGTCTACGGGATCGGAAGAATGTGCCATATCGCGTTCTGGGAGCCTCACTTTGCGGCGGAATTTGCTTCTGAGGAGGAGTGGAAGAAGCAGTGCTACCGCCTGGGAGCGAAGCTCCATCCCCTTACCATTGAGCAGAACGCCATCACCAGCTTTAAGAGCCGGACGACCTTAGTGCCCTGCCGGGCCAATACCATAGGGCCGGGTTTGTTCCTGCAGGCAGACTATGCCATCGGTGGAGCGGACGGCGCTCTGGGACGAGGCATGGGCTGGCAGGGGATGAGCTTTCTTACGACGCTTCATTATGGGCCGGATATGCACATCCCTTCCACGTTTATCCCCACGCTTCCGGGAAAATTGTTCTATCTGACAGAACTGGCGGGGCCGCTGGTGGCGGAGTGTAATTAACTTATGGAGAGATTCTCATCGATGCGGGGTGAAAATCATCGATTCACTGGATATTCCTAATTATGATATATGGAGGCGTTCGGAGTGAATATAAATGAGATTATTATTTACATTATGGTAGTCTTTATGTCCATGGGAGCTCTGGATCGCATGATTGGAAACCGGTTCGGTCTGGGAGAAAAATTTGAAGAGGGAATCAGGACTATCGGCGCACTAACCCTTTCCATGGTGGGAATTATTGTATTAGCGCCGGTGATTGCGAATGTTTTAAAACCTGTGATTGTTCCGGTTTTTGGTTTCCTGGGCGCGGACCCGGCCATGTTTGCCGGTTCTGTTCTGGCAAATGATATGGGGGGAGCACCCCTGGCCAAAGAGTTGGCTTTAAATGAAGACGCAGGTGATTTTGGTGGCCTGATTGTGGGATCCATGCTGGGACCGACCATTGTATTCACCATTCCCGCAGCCCTTGAAATCATCCGGGAAGAAGACCGAAAATTACTGGCTGACGGCGTGATGGCAGGAGTAATTACCATTCCAGTCGGCTCCTTCGTGGGGGGCCTGGCGGCAGGGTATTCGGTGATCATGGTGTTGAAAAATCTGATTCCGATCATCCTTTTTGCTCTTCTGATCGGATTGGGACTCTGGAAGCTTGAAAAGGTCATGGTAATAGGGTTTACCTGGTTCGGGAAATTTGTAGTGGCTGTGAGTACCCTTGGACTTGGCGCTGGCATTGTGGAGTCTCTGACTGGGATCATATTGATCCCTGGTATGAATCCGATCAGTGAGGGATTTGAGGCGGTGGCAGATATTTCCATCGTTCTGGCCGGCGCCTTTCCGCTGGTGTATGTGATCACAAAGCTTTTCAAAAAGCCTTTGATGTGGCTTGGAAAAGTCCTTGGCATGAATGAGGTGTCGGCGGTGGGCATGGTGGCAAGTCTTGCCAACAGCATTCCTATGTTTGGTATGCTGAAGGATATGGACAGCCGGGGAAAGGTGCTGAATGTGGCTTTTGCCGTATCGGCGGCTTTCGTGTTCGGGGACCATCTGGGTTTTACTGCGGGTTTTCATTCGGATTTGATTTTTCCCATGGTTGTGGGGAAATTGACAGGCGGGGGCACAGCGGTTCTGACTGCTCTGTGGATCACAAAAGAAAAGAACTGAAAATTACTTATGTGAGAGTGTCGCCAAAGGAATTAGAAGATATTTGTTGCCGGAAACGGAGGTATGCATGATATTAGAAAATATACCCGTGTTAAAGGACTTAACAATATGGTCGATTTTGCTGCGTTCCGGACTTGCTTTACTGTTCAGCGGGATTCTAGGTTATGATCGGGAGAAGAAGGGACGTCCGGCAGGCTTCCGTACCTATATGGTGGTCTGTTTGGGCTCGGCTCTGGCTATGATGACCGGGATTTACCTGACGAACGTCACGGGTTCGGGAGATTCTGGCCGTATTGCTGCCCAGGTAATCAGTGGTATCGGATTTCTCGGCGCAGGAACCATACTGGTAACAAAGCAAAGGCAGGTAAAAGGGCTGACGACGGCGGCCGGCCTTTGGGCGGCTGCGTGCATTGGTCTGGCCCTGGGCGCCGGATTTTATTCCGGTGGGATTATCGGCTTTCTTGCCATCTGGAGCGCCTTGTGGGTTATGCAGATTGTGGACAAACGCCTGTATAGGAATTCTGGGGTTTTCTCTATTTATGCGGAATTCACTGGAATGGAGGCTGTAAGCAGGTTTCTTGCGCATGTCCGCAGTCAGAAGAGTACGGTGAGCAATTTGGAAATCAAACGGACCAGGAACGAGAATAGATCCATGATTGTGGCTGCTACCATGACGCTTCGGTTTCCACCCGGTACCCCCCCATGAAACGCTGATAGAAACTTATGGGGACTTGAAGGGCGTCCGGTTTATTGAGGAGCTGTAAAGAGATTCGATAGTAAATAAAGAAACTCGATGACCATATAATCACTGTTGTGAAGACAGAAGGCGTATGGCTGGCACTGGCTTTATTCGCGCGCCGTCGAGCCATCATTGGAGAAGCGGACGGCGCGCGATATGGGGTGCAGGGCAGAGGAGCCATTTCTAGCCCGCCAGCGCCGCCTCATAAGCCGCCCGGCAGGCCTTGGCCAGCTGGTCACCGCAGGAGGTGGACTTGCCGCCGCAGGTGATGCCGCCGATCTTCTGCTCCACCTGCTCCACGGTCAGACCCTCCACCAGCTTTGGGATCGCCTTAAGGTTGCCGTTGCAGCCGCCGGTGAACACCACGTTTTTTACCACGTTTCCCTCCAGCTCCACCTCGATCATGGTGGAACAGGTGCCTTTTGTCCTGTATTTGTATCCCATGTTCTCTCATCCTTTCCGGTAAATTGTTTCGTGACGCATAGTTCTTAAAAATCGCCTACTATCATACCATACTTGAGGGAGGTTGAAAAGAGTTTTATTCTTAACAAATGCGCCATCCAGGGCGGCCTCCAGACAAAAACTGTTAGTTGAATATTCCCCCATCCCATAAAAAATACCCCTTCACAAAAAATTTATAAATCGTTCACGGGATTCGCTATTGTTTAAATACCCATAAAGTGGTACAATAAACGGTAGTTTGTTCTCACAGGAATGAAGGTGGGACAAGATAGGAGCAAATATATGGGAGTAATACAGAAAATTTTCGGCACCCACAGTGAGCGGGAATTGAAGCTGGTCAAACCGATTGTTGATAAAATCGAAGCCCTTCGGCCCGCCATGCAGGCGTTGACCGATGAACAGTTGAGAGACAAGACCACAGAATTTAAGAAGCGGCTGGCGGAGGGGGAGACCCTGGACCAGCTTATGCCGGAGGCTTACGCGGTGGTCCGGGAGGCGGCCAAGCGCGCCATCGGGCAGGAGCATTACCGGGTACAGCTTATCGGAGGCGTGGTGCTTCACCAGGGCCGTATCGCCGAGATGAAGACCGGTGAAGGAAAGACTCTGGTGGCTACCCTGCCGGCCTACTTAAATGCCCTGGAGGGCAAGGGCGTTCATATCGTGACCGTCAATGATTACCTGGCCAAGCGTGACGCGGAGTGGATGGGTAAGGTACATGAATTTCTGGGGCTCACCGTGGGCGTGGTGCTGAACTCCATGGACAATAACGAGCGCCGGGAGGCCTATGCCTGCGATATCACTTATGTGACCAACAACGAGCTGGGCTTTGATTACTTAAGAGACAACATGGTCATTTACAAGGAACAGCTGGTACAGCGGGAGCTTCACTATGCCATCATCGACGAGGTGGATTCCATCCTCATCGATGAAGCCAGGACGCCGCTGATCATTTCCGGCCAGAGCGGCAAATCCACCAAGCTCTACGAGGCCTGCGATATTCTTGCCCGGCAGATGGAGCGGGGCGAGGCCAGCCAGGAATTTTCCAAGATGGACGCCATCATGGGCGTGGAGATCGAGGAGAGCGGGGACTTTATCGTCAACGAGAAGGATAAAGTGGTGAACCTCACCGCCGAGGGCGTGAAGAAGGTGGAGAGATTTTTCCAGATCGACAACCTGGCGGACGCGGAGAATCTGGAGATCCAGCACAACATCATTCTGGCCCTGCGGGCCCACAATCTGATGTTCCGGGACCAGGATTACGTGGTGGTGGACGACAAGGTCATGATCGTGGATGAGTTTACGGGACGTATCATGCCCGGAAGACGGTATTCCGACGGCCTCCATCAGGCCATTGAGGCCAAGGAGCATGTGAAGGTGAAGCGGGAGAGCAAGACCCTGGCCACCATCACCTTCCAGAATTTCTTTAATAAATATAAGAAGAAAGCCGGTATGACCGGTACGGCGCTGACGGAGGAGAAGGAATTTCGGGATATTTACGGCATGGACGTGATTGAGATCCCTACCAACCGTCCCATCGCCCGGATCGACCTCCAGGACGCCGTATACAAGACCAAGAAGGAGAAGCTCCACGCGGTCATCGAGGAGATCGTCAAGGCCCATGAAAAGGGACAGCCGGTGCTGGTGGGTACCATCACCATCGAGGCCTCCGAGGAGGTCAGCGCCCTTCTGAAACGCAAGGGAATCCCCCACAAGGTGCTGAACGCCAAGTTCCATGAGCTGGAGGCGGAGATCGTGGCCGAGGCCGGCGTGCACGGGGCGGTCACCATCGCCACCAACATGGCGGGCCGTGGTACGGATATCAAGCTGGACGACAGGGCCAGGGAGGCCGGGGGCCTGAAGATCATCGGCACCGAGCGCCATGAGTCCCGGCGTATCGACAATCAGCTGCGGGGACGTTCCGGACGTCAGGGAGACCCGGGCGAGTCCCAGTTCTTCATTTCTCTGGAGGACGACCTGATGCGGCTCTTTGGCTCCGAGCGGCTGATGAGCATGTTCAACGCCCTGGGCGTACCGGAAAATGAGCAGATCCAGCACAAGATGCTGTCCAACGCCATTGAGAAGGCCCAGAAGAAGATCGACAGCAACAACTTTGGCATCCGCAAGAACCTGTTGGAATACGACCAGGTGATGAACGAGCAGAGGGAGATCATTTACGCGGAGCGGCGCCGGGTGCTGGACGACGAGAGCATGCGGGATGTGATCTACAAGATGATCACCGACCGGGTGGAAAATACGGTGGAGACCTGTATCTCCGCGGACCAGCCCAGCGACGAGTGGGATCTGAATGAGCTGAATCAGCTGCTGATCCCCATCATCCCCTTAAAGCCTGTGACGCGGGAGGATGTGAAGGGCATCAAGGCCAACGAGCTGAAGCATCGCCTGAAGGAGCAGGCTGTGAAGCTCTACGAGCTGAAGGAGGCGGAGTTCCCGGAGCCGGAGGCAGTCCGTGAGCTGGAGCGGGTGATCCTTCTTAAGGTCATTGACCGGAAGTGGATGGACCACATCGACGACATGGACCAGC
>CALWDR010000086.1 GCA_944376745.1 uncultured Lachnospiraceae bacterium | reverse complement strand
GAGATGCTGGAGGAATCGGAGCCGCAGGTGGAGGAATTGATAGATTTGATTAAGACAAATTCCGACAAAACCAGCCAGGAGCTGAGTGAGCTTTATCTGCAGAGTTTGGCAGGTGTCCAGTAGATGGAACGGATAAGAGCATACAAAATGATATGGAAGGGTAGCACAGCGCCGCACGCAGTAAATGCAGGCTGTAAAATCTGCTGTTGAATTTTACTGCAAATCAGGGTATAATACAAGAAAATGAGGTTCACAAAGCGGTTCCTATTGTACAAGAAAAAGGAGAATGTGAGTATGCCAAATATCAAACCTATCTCTGATCTGAGAAATTACAGCGATGTACTTCGGGATGTGTCCGTGGGGGCCCCGGTTTTTCTCACAAAAAATGGACGCGGACGTTATGCTATTTTGGATATGCAGGACTACGAAAATGCAAGGGCGACGCTGAAACTGATGGATGAACTTGCGAAGGGGAAAAAATCAGGGGAGGAAAAGGGATGGCTTTCATCTGCGGATGTAAGAGCGCATTTCAGAGCAAAGGGAAATGAAGAATAATATTTACTACTCCCCTGAAGCACAGAATGATCTGGATGGAATTTGGGAGTATATCTTCTTTGAACTGTGCAATCCGGAAGGGGCGGAACATACGGTAAATCATATTATGGATGAGATCAATGGGCTGGAAGATTATTCAGGAATCGGCACTCCTTTGTCCTCGGTGGTGGATATAGAGAGCGATTACCGTTTTCTGGTCAGTGGCAATTATATGATTTTTTACCGTGTAAACAACGCGGATGTTTATATTGACCGTATTTTGTATGGCAGACGGGATTATCTTCGTATCTTGTTCCCTGATTTTTCAAAAAATGATATGGAGGGGGACTACCCAACATAATAGCAACCGCTGGCTGAGGCCGGCGGTTTTGCTATGTCAGGAAAATTCCACAATAGCCGTTGGGCTTCATTGGTTCCGCTTTTTTGCGGGGTATAAAACTCAACCCTTTTTGGAAAATCAGGTGCTGTGTTATGCTGAAGTCAGCGACGGTTAAAGAGGATTTCCGGGAAGGGGAGGTTTGTTTTGCCGGAAAGCAGGATGAAAACAGAGAGGAGACGGAACATGCAGTCAGAAAACCACAGCAAAGAGAAAAAGGAGTATTTTGCAGGCCATAAAAAACTGGACGTCTGCGGATCGCGGGAGCGCCCGGAGTCCCATATTTACCAGTTGGACAACAAAAGCGGGGTGATGGTGCGGGAGGCGTATTTCGACAGCGGAAAGGGCGGCGCGGAAATCGGGATCCTGCAGATGACAGACCTGCACCTGCACGCCATAAACCGGCGGGACGAGCAGGAGGAGAACCCTTCGGTGTTTGGTTCCCTGCAGCACCGGATGGCCTTCCGCAACGCCAGCACACTGCCCAATCTGAAAAGAGTCCTGGGATTATTGGAGGGCTTTGACCAGGTAGTTGTCACAGGGGACGCCATCGATTATCTGACCTGGGGGTCTCTGGAGCTGGCAGAAAAATACGTGTGGGAGCGGATCCCGGACGTTTTCGTGACGGTGGGCGGCCACGAGCTGACGAGGGTTATGGAGGGAGACGTGCCGGATCCCACAACTCTGGAATCCAGATATGAAATATTGCGGGGGTATTGGAGGCATGATATGTATTACTCCTCCAAAATCCTGGGGGACAAGGTCCTGCTGGTACAGATGCATAACGGGGAAGGACGGTATTTTGACTGTCAGTGTGAGCCTTTCCGGCGGGATATAGAACGGGCCAGAAGGGAGCGCCTTGTGCTTCTGCTCTTTCAGCATGAGCCTGTCTGCACCCGCAATCCGGCGGAAAAAGAGGCGGTGCCCCTGCGTGTCAACGACGGGGCAGGCAGCCGGGATTTCTGCAACGGATTTATCGGCGCCGGGGAGTGTGATCGGGCCACGGCGGAGGTTTGCCGTCTCATTGCGGAGAGCGCGGACGTGGTTAAGGGCATCTTCTGCGGCCACTGGCACAGCGATTTCTATACGGAGCTCATAGCCTCCGGTCTCTGGAACGGCCAGCGCCGGGAAGCGGTGATCCCCCAGTACGTGCTGACGGGGAATATGTATGACAACGGCCATGTGATGGCGATCACGGTAAGATAGGCAAGGGGTATAAAAGTCAACCCTTTTGAAAAATGAGATCCTGTGGTAAGGTAAAATCAGCGGTGGAGCATATCTATAAGTCCGCCGTTCCAACACACGGTGTGATGAAAATTCACAGGCGGCGCGCGGAGCCTGTGGCGTCTAAGTTTACAAAGAACTGTCTATTTCAAGTAAATGGAGGGAAGCAAAATGAAGAAAAAACTGGCTTTGTTATTGGTTGCGGCTCTGACAGCCGGAATGCTGGCGGCCTGCGGTTCGGACGCGGAAGGAGACGGCGGAGAGTCGCAGAAGGAGAACCAGGAAGAGGATCAGGAGGAACCGGAAGAAACAGGAGAAGTGACAACGGTAAAATACTGGAACGGCGCCAGCGGAATGAAAGAATTCATGGATGAGATGGTGGAGCAGTTTAATTCTACCATCGGAAAAGAAAACAATGTGCAGATCGAGATGGAACATGTGGAGAGCGGAGACTACGATCAGCAGTTGAGCGTAGCGTTCCAGAACGGTGCTCAGCCGGATCTGGTGCTCGTAAGACCTACGAATATCGCGGAGTACGCGGAAAAGGGATATCTGACGCCTCTTGATGAGATTCCCGGAATCGCGGAAACGGTGGAGAACAGCAATGCAACTCTTGTGACGGGCGAAAACGCGTGGGGCGGAAAGCTGTATATGATTCCGATGGAGGCGCGTACTGTTGGGCTTGCATACAATAAGGATCTGTTTGTGGCTGCAGGTATCGTAGATGAAAACGGGGAGGCGAAGCCGCCCGCAACCTTCGAGGAGATGGTGGAGTGCGCGAAGCTTCTGACGGATGAGAGCAAGCAGCAGTACGGATTCTGCGCGCCTGTAGGATGGGGAGCTTTCACCGGGTATTACGTGGCGGCTGCCGGACAGTCCTCCACCGGGTTGATCAACGGCAATTATAATTATCAGACAGGAGAGTATGATTTTGAAGGTTACCGCCCCATGGCTGAAGCTCTGCTGCAGATGAAGGCGGACGGCTCAATCTATCCGGGAGCAGAAGGACTGGACAACGACCCGGCAAGAGCAAGATTTGCGGAAGGCAATATCGGTATGATGATGGCTGCGCAGTGGGACTGCGCCGTGTGGAACGATCAGTTCCCGGCGAAATGTGACTGGGGCGTTGCGCCTGTTCCGGTGACGGATGTGAATAATGCTTATTTACAGTATGGTACTTCCACATATTCCGAGGCGATAACTTCCAAGGCGATCGAAGAGGGCAAAGAGGAAGCGATAGCGCTGGTGTTTAACTACTTCTATAGCGGTGAGATGGCCATCCAGCGGGGCGAACGTGGAATGGGAATCCCATGGAATATGGAAGTGCTGGATCAGTGCGATTTCTCTAACAGTCCCCATGGCTGGGAGGATTTCTGTGAACTGAGAAGAATATCCACGCTTGTCAATTATCCCACGAAGAAAACAGATTTGGACGGACTGGATAATGCCGATACGGACTTTGTGAACAGCGTCTGGAGCGGGGAGCAGAGTCTGGACGAGTGGATTCCGGCCATGACCCAGCGATACAATGAAGCCGTGCAGCGTTTCATGGACAACGCTTCGGAGGAAGACGCCAAGACCATGGAGGAACGGGTAGATCCCAACATGGATATCAGCAGATAAGAAATCGAAAACGAAGAATGAGGCTGTTGCGGCAGCCTCATTCTATTAAGAAGAGAGTGGGTATAATTTGAAAATGAAGAAAGAGAAGAAAAAAAGATGGAGCAGGAGAACCAGAAAGACGTTGACCTGTTATGCGATCCTTTCCCCACAGATCATAGGCTTCCTGGTGTTCACTCTGTATCCCATTCTATGGGCGGCCAGCAAGGCCTTTTACTATTATACGGGAACGCCCTCGGCCACCCGCTTCGTGGGGCTGGATAATTTTGTGAAAATTTTTACCATTGACGGCACGTATTGGGAAACCTGGGGAAACACATTGCTGTTTACCTTTGGAAAGCTGCCTCTGGAGCTGCCCCTGGCTTTGTTTATTGCCCTGTGCCTGCGGAGGGGCTTAAAGGGAGCGGGATTCTTCCGGGCAGCCTTTTATCTGCCCTGCATCATCAGTATAGCCATCGTGGGTCTGATCTTTACCAATCTGTTTGACTATTTTGGATTCATCAATGCCTGGCTGATGAAGCTGGGAATTACGGAGGCGCCCATCGACTGGTTTTCTAACCCCTGGATGGCCCGGATCGCCCTGATCATAGGCTCCATATGGAGCAGCTTCGGTATCAATGTGCTGTATTTTATCGCGGCCCTTTCCAATGTGCCGGAGGAACTGTACGAATGCGCGAAGCTGGACGGAGCTTCCAGGTGGGTGACCTTCCGGAAGATCACGCTGCCGATGATCTCGCCGATATTTTCCACGATCCTTCTGCTGGCCATCAACGGAACGCTGCAGACCTGCGAGTACATTCTAAGTACCACCAGGGGAGCGCCCCACGGCTCCACCTACACGGTCATGGCCTATGTGGTGAACCGGTTTGTCCCCGGCTTTGCGGATATGGGCGTCAATGTGGGCTACGGGTGTGCCCTGGCCCTGGTGACGGCTGTCATAATGGGAGCGGTTGCGGTACTGTACACGAAGCTTACAGCGAAGCTGCAGAATATTTATTGACTTAGAACAGGGGAGGACAGAATCCATGAAAACAAAACATATGAGAAAAATAGTCCCCACAGCGGGAAAATATCTTTTTTTGCTCCTGGTCCTGTTTTTTGTTATGGTGCCGATACTGTATACCATTTCTTCGTCCTTTAAGACAAATTCGGAGATCATGGCGCATCCCGAGCACTTTTTTCCGGAAACGCCGACCCTGGAAAATTACAGGATCGCCTGGAGCGACAATGATTTCAATATTCCCCGCATGTTCTTAAACAGCGTGGTGTATACGGTGTTCTGCGTGGTATTTACGGTTACCACTTCAGCCCTGGCGGGGTATGTATTTGCCAGGGGAGGCAATTTCACCGGCAGCAAGGTTGTCTTTGCCGTGTTTTCGTCCCTGATGTTCATCAATATGGGCTCCATCACCATTTATCCCATTTTCGAGGTGCTGGGCCTGTTAAAATTATCCTCGTCCCTGTGGGGACTGATCGTCATGCGGTTTTTCAGCGTGGGGATCATTAACATTTATCTGGTGCGAAGCTACATAAGGACCCTTCCGCCGGAGCTGGATGAGGCAGCGGAGATAGACGGCTGCAGCTTCTTCGGAATTTTCTTCCGCATTATGGCGCCGCTGTTAAAGCCGATTCTGGCCACCATCAGCATCCTGGCCTTTAATTCCTCCTGGAATGAGTATCTGATGCCCACGCTGTTTACCTTGAACAACAGGCAGCAGAGGACGCTGATCGTGGGGATCATGAGCCTGAAAAATTCCGGCGCCTCCGCGGCCAACTGGAACCTGATGCTGGCGGGTGCCACCATTGCCATGGTGCCCATTTTGGTGGTGTACGCCATCGCCAACAAGTATTTTGTGGAAGGGCTGACAGCCGGAGCTGTGAAGGGATGATTTATGGAGCGGATTTGAGGACGAAGAAGCTTAAGACAAAGAGCAGCCTGAAAAGAGAAAGTTAAGAGGAGAAAGGGACGCTATGGAACAGGAGACAACAAGACATCGTATGCTGGAAAAAGAAATTATCTGTCAGCTGGCAGTGGTCGGGGGCGGCTTATCAGGACTTTGCGCGGCGATTGAAGCGGCAAGAGAGGGGATAGACACGGTCCTGGTGCATAACAGGCCTGTTTTGGGCGGGAACGCCAGTTCGGAAATACGGATGCATATTTGCGGCGCGGACAATCATGGCGGCAGGCCGAATGCCAGAGAGACAGGAATTTTAGAAGAACTTCTCTTGGAAAACAAACATTTTAACCCAGAAAATTCCTATGCGTTATTTGATATGGTATTGTGGGGTAAAGTGACAAGCCAGCCTCATTTAACGGTACTTTTCAATACACATATGACGGAAGTCTCATCGGAGCAGGAGGAGATAAAAAGTATCCGGGCAATTCAGATGACCAGTGAAACTGCCTATGTGATTTACGCGAAGCTTTTTGTCGACGCGACCGGTGACGGCACACTGGGGGCTTTGGCAGGCGCGAGATTTATGTACGGCAGAGAAGGAAAAAATATTTTTGGAGAGGAAATGGCTCCAGAGGAATCGGATTCCTGTACGATGGGGAGCTCTTTGATGTTTACAGCAAAAGATATGGGGAAACGGATCGATTTTCAGAAGCCGGATTGGGCCTACTCTTTTGATGAAAATTCTTTGGCGAATCGTGACCATCGGCAAATTTCGTCTGGATATTGGTGGATCGAACTGGGGGGAGATACAAAGAATACGATTTATCATGCAGAGGAAATCAGAGACGAACTGGTGAAATCATTGGCAGGAGTATGGGATCACATTAAAAATGGCGCCGACCATGGAGCAGAAAACTATCTGATCGATTGGATGGGGTTTTTGCCGGGGAAACGAGAAAGCCGTAGATTCGTCGGAGATTATGTGCTGACGGCAAATGATTGTATCGGGCATCCAGCCTTTTATGACACGGTGGCTTATGGAGGATGGCATATTGATAACCATATCGTGCATGGCCTGAAGACGGCAGAGCATGAACCCACGACATATTATAATCTGGAAGAGGTATATGCGATCCCGTACAGGGCATTGTATTCCCAAAATATAAAAAATTTATTTGTTGGAGGAAGGGCCATTAGCTGCAGTCATCTGGCGTTTGCGTCTTCCCGTGTTATGGGAACCTGTGCTGTGGCAGGGCAGGCAATCGGAAAAGCAGCGGCCCTGGCAATAAGGAAGGATTGCATGCCCAGGGAAGTTTTAAATTACATTGAATTATTGCAGCAGGGCTTGATACGGGATGACTGTTTCCTTCCAGGAGTAAAAAATGAAAACAGCCTGACGGTTATAAGGCCATGTGCTGTGAAAGCCACTTCCTGGCAGCCAGGATTTGAGCCAGAGGAAATAAAAACGGGAGAATACCGTTCCAATCAGGTTCGCAGTCATTGCTGGAAATCCAACGGCATTTCCGGCAATGGGGAATATCTGGAAATCCAGTTCACGGAGCCGGTGCCCGCCTCTGAGGTTCGCGTCATATTTGACAGTAATCTGAGCCGTGAAATTACGATTTCTATTTCTGAGATGAATCTGGCAAACCAGGTAAAAGGAACTCCCCCAGAGTTGGTGAAGGATTATGATTTAGAATTATTTTTGGGGAATGAGAGAATCGCCTGCTGGGAGCAAAGAGGAAATTATCAACGATTAAATATATTTTCTTTAGAAAAGGAAACGCTTTGTGACAGGGTGAAACTGATTTGCTATAATACCAATGGTGGAGAGGATATTACTGTTTTCGGGATAGATATTTATTAAAGATAAGATGCTTTGGCTGTTTTATTAAAACCTAAAGATCGTTCCGATTTGGGAGGCATAACAAGCTTTGTTACTTTTTACGGGGTGGGAAAATTGACAAAATTTCCAACCTTTGTCTGGAACGCTGTCAGGGCGTCCTCCGGACAAAAACTGTTATTTCTTAAATATTTTCCCACCCCGTGACCAGTAGCTCTGCTTCCGTTTTTGATGGGATATTCAGAAAAAAATGATTGCAATTCTGCTCAATTTCTGCTACGATAATTATACATTTCGGAGAGGGGTGCTTTTGCGCCGTCTTTTTCCGTAATCTATCGCCGCGGCAGGCTGCGGTGATTCCGGGCTGAGTCAGCCCAT
>CALWDR010000085.1 GCA_944376745.1 uncultured Lachnospiraceae bacterium | reverse complement strand
ACATGCATGTGGGTTCCGTAGATTCCGCATTTTTGTTCCCGGGCGGCGGTGACCTGAATGCCGGGCAGGCCCAGGTCATTCATGGTATCCAGGAATTTTTTCTGCTCCGAAGGGGGCAGCAGATCGTACAGCGCGCCCATCAGCATATCGCCGGCGGCCCCCATGTTGCACTGGAAATACAGGTATTTCATAGATAAATCTCCTTTATTTTACATATTTTTTACCGGATTGTGTGGTTTTTGAGAAAACCACCTGGCACCATTATAGGAGTTTTGAGGCGCTGCGTCAAGAATTTGGAAAAACTGACAAAATATTGCCGGGGTGGTTGACAGAAGGATGATTTCGTGGCATAATTTTCAAACGTAACAAAAAATGGAAGCATTGGTAGAAGAAAGGAATGAATGCTATGAATGAGAAACGGATCAAACTTGCGGCTACCGAAGACGTCCAGGAATTTGTGAAAGCGGCTGGAAATTGCGACTTCGATATTGACGCAACCTATCAGAGAGCCATCGTTGACGCAAAATCCCTGCTGGGTGTTTTAAGTCTGGGATTATCCAAGGAGCTCACGATCAAATACTGCGGGGAGAACCCGGTATTTGAGAATGTCATGAAAAAATATGCAGTCATGTAGATAGAGGGACTGCTTTAGGCGGCCAAAGGCTATAAGGCAAAGAGGAGACTGGTTGGAAGACCGGTCTCCTTTTCGCTTAAGAAAACCCCGTGAAAAGTAGCCACGCCACAGCCGCGTGGTTTTCTTTTGCACAGCCGTCTTGTATTTTGCGGGGAAATTCGTTATACTAAAAGAAAACTTTTGATCGGATAGGCAAAAGATATGGAACAGGTTAAGATTTCCGTGCGGAATCTGGTAGAGTTCCTTCTGCGGTCCGGGGACATCGACAACCGCCGGGGCCGCCTGGCCCAGAAGGAGGCCATGCAGGAGGGCAGCCGGATCCACCGGAAGATTCAGCGGCGGGCGGGGGCCTCCTACCATGCGGAGGTCCCCTTGAAAATAGAATATGGGTTTGAAAAGTACGCGCTGGTGATCGAGGGGCGGGCGGACGGGATCATCCTGGAGCCGGAGGAGGTTACCATCGACGAGATCAAGGGGATCTACCAGGATGTGCACAGCCTGGAGGGCCCTGTGGCGGTACATCTGGCCCAGGCCAAGTGTTATGCCTATATCTATGGCAGCCAGACGAATTTGGACAGGATTCAGGTGCAGATGACCTACTGCAATCTGGACACGGAGGAGATCCGCTATTTCAGGGAGAGCTATTATCTTGCGGAGCTTGAGGAGTGGTTTCTGGGGCTGGTGGAGGCTTACCGGAAATGGGCGGATTTCCAGTATGAGGCCAGACTGGAGCGGCAGGAATCCATCCGGGGGCTGGAATTTCCCTTTTCCTACCGGGAGGGGCAGAAGGAGCTGGTGGTGGGGGTGTACCGCACCGTCAGCCGGAATAAGATCCTGTTCGTCCAGGCGCCCACGGGGACCGGCAAGACCATGTCGGCGGTGTTCCCGGCGGTGAAGGGGGTGGGCGAGGGCTTTGGGGAGAAGATCTTTTATCTCACGGCCAAGACCATCACCCGGACCGTGGCCAGGGAGGCCTTTGATATTCTGCGCGGCCAGGGTTACCGGGGCAGCGTGCTTACCATCACGGCCAAGGAGAAGCTGTGCTTCTGTGAGGAGGCGGATTGCAATCCGGTGAATTGTCCCTATGCCCAGGGGCATTACGACAGGGTCAACGACGCCGTGTTCGATCTGGTCCGCAGGGAAAAGGACATTGGCCGGGAGACGCTTTTGGCCCAGGCGGAGGAATACCGGGTCTGTCCCTTTGAGCTGTGTCTGGACGCCTCCCTGTGGGTGGACAATATCATCTGCGATTACAACTACGTCTTTGACCCCAACGTGTACCTGAAACGTTTTTTCGCGGAGGGGACCAGGGGCGATTACATTTTTCTCATCGACGAGGCCCACAATCTGGTGGAGCGGGGGCGGGAGATGTACAGCGCTTCCTTATATAAGGAAAGCTTCTTGGAAATGAAGAAGATTTTCAAGCCCCATTCCAGGACGGTGGTGAAGCATCTGGAGGCCTGCAACAGGCAGCTTTTGGAGATGAAGCGGGAATGCGAGGGGTATGGGGAGCTTACGGATCTGGGACCCCTGCTCTTCTCCCTGATGAACCTGGGGGCCGCACTGGAGGAATTTCTGCAAAAAAACAACGAGCTTCCGGAGAAAAAACAAGTGCTGGATTTTTACCTGGAGCTGCGGCATTTTCTCAACATGCACGAGCGGCTGGATGAGAACTATGTGATCTATACCCAGCACGAGGAGGACGGGCGGTTCCGGCTGAAGCTGTACTGCGTCAATCCCGCGGTGAATCTGCAGGAGTGTCTGGACAGAGGCAGGAGCGCGGTCTTTTTCTCGGCCACCCTGCTGCCCATTCAGTATTACAAGAGCTTGCTCAGCACCCGGGAGGACAATTATGCGGTGTACGCCCGGACCGCTTTTGCGCGGGACCAGAGCCTGGTGCTGGTTGCCAGCGACGTCAGCAGCAAATATACCCGGCGCAACGCCGGGGAGTTCGCCCTGATCGCCCGCTATATCTGTGAGACTGTGGAGGCCAGAAGGGGAAATTATATCGTCTTTTTTCCCTCCTACCGGCTCCTTGCCCAGGTGTACGAGGCCTACAGCGGGCTGTGTCCTTCCGGGGTGGAGTGCATGATCCAGCGGGCCGGTATGGGCGAGCGGGAGCGGGAAGAATTTTTGGAGGCTTTCGCCGGGGAGCGGGACAATTCCCTGGTGGGCTTCTGCGTGCTGGGAGGAATTTTCTCGGAGGGCATTGATCTGAAGCATGAGCAGCTCATCGGAGCCATCGTGGTGGGCACCGGGATTCCCCAGATCAGCAACGAGCGGGCGATCCTGAAGGAGTTTTATGACAAGCAGAAGGGGGAGGGCTTCGATTACGCCTTCCGCTATCCCGGCATGAACAAGGTCCTGCAGGCCGCCGGGCGGGTCATACGCACCGCCGCGGATCGGGGGATCATCCTCCTGCTGGACGAGCGGTTTTTGCAGTATGATTATCAGCGGCTGTTCCCCAGGGAGTGGGAGGGGTATCAGGTCTGTACCCGGGAGAACGTGGGGGAAAAGCTTCGGGCCTTCTGGGAGAAGGAGCAGGGGTGAAACGCTGAAGTTCAGACAGCAAGCCACAGACCGCCTTCTGGGAAGGCTATTCGCTGCTGCGCAGCTCCTGTCTGTGGCTGATTGGCGTTTTGCCAATCCACGGCAATAAAAAGACCGCCCTTAGCAAATAAATTTGCACGGCCTGTCTTTTCATTGCCTGGCTGTCTGAACTGTGATACCAATTTACATTTTTCATACAAAACTCTTAACACGGTCATCTTGACAAATGCCGGAACTATTGATATAGTTTACTGGATGTTTATAAATAGAAGCTGAATGTCAAAATTTTTTGGAATGGAAACAGGAGATGGAACGCATGAGCCGTCCGAGAGAGAGTGCGAGGATGCGCCGGGCCAGACGCAGAAGGCGGATCTTGATTTTAAAAATGGTTTTGACTTTGATCGTTATCCTGCTTGCCGTCACAGGACTGATCTTGTTTTTGAACAGGCCCAGAGTGGCGGAAGAGGTGGAGCGGGAGGCAGGAAGCGGGCTGCCTGCCCTGTCGGATTTTCTGATAAAGGACAACGGGAAGGCGAAGCTGGTATCCGGGCTTGACGAATCCGTGGATATGTCCGTGCCGGGGGAGTATCCGGTGGTGATCGAGATATCCGGCAAGGAGTACACCTCCCTGCTGCGGGTGGTGGACACCGTCAAGCCGAAGGTGGCCACAAAGAATATTACGGTCTTTACCGGAGACACGGTGGCGCCGGAGGATCTGATCGAGAGCATTGAGGACGCCACCGCCACCACCGCAGCCTTTGGGGACAGCCCTGATTTTTCCCAGGCGGGCACCTATGAGGTGACCCTTACGGTCACCGATGCCGGAGGCAATACCACGGAGGCCGAGGCCCAGGTGGAGGTGCTGGCCGACACGGAGCCGCCGGTGATCCAGGGTGTGGAGGATCTGACCATTCCCGCCGGGAGCAGCGTGTCCTACAAGCGGGGCGTGACTGTGACCGACAATCTGGATGAGGACGTGAAACTGACCGTGGAGACGGAGGGCGTGGATCTGAACACCGAGGGGGATTACCCCATCACCTATGTGGCTGTGGACAGCGCCGGAAATGAGACCCGCGTGGAAGCGGTGCTTCATGTGGAGCGGCCCAGTGTGGAGAACGCCACCGAGGAGCTGGTCAACGCCAGGGCGGACGAGCTGCTGGCGGAGATCACCACCGAGGATATGAGCCAGTACGAGGTGGCTGAGGCCATTTTCTGGTGGGTCCATGAAAATATCGGTTACAAGGACGGGACGCCCAAGACCAACTGGGTCCAGGGAGCTTACCGGGGCTTGTTTGAGCATCAGGGCGACTGCTTTGTGTATTTCGCCACCTCCAAGTGCCTGCTGACCCAGGCGGGCATCAAAAATATGGACATTGCCAAGATTCCCGCAAGGACCAATCACTACTGGAATCTCATCGATATTGGCGAGGGCTGGTATCATTTTGACGCCACCCGGCGGGCGGACGGAACCACCTTCTTCTACGTCTCGGATGAGGAGCTGATGGCCTACTCCAACAGCCACAACGGAAGCCACAACTATGACCCCTCCCAGTATCCCGAGATACAGTAGAAAGGCAAGGCAGTATGAAAAAACTGGGTGTTATCGGTGGGCTTGGCCCCATGGCTACCGCCTTCTTCATGCAGATGGTGATCGAGATGACGAAGGCGGAGACGGACCAGGAGCACATTGAAATGTTGATACACAACTGTCCCTCCATCCCGGACAGGACAAGCTATATCCTGGGCAGAAGCGAGAGGAACCCGGAGCCTTACATGGCGGCCATCGGAAGGAAGCTGGCGGAAAGCGGCGCGGAGGTGATTGCCATCCCCTGCATCACCGCCAACTATTTTTACCGGGAGCTGTCGGAGGAGATCCCGGTCCCCATCCTCAATATCATTGAGGAGACCAGCGGGTATCTGGCGGCCCAGGGAGTGGAGCGGGTCGGCCTGATGGCCACGGACGGGACGGTGCGAAGCGGGCTCTTTCAGCAGTCCCTGAAAGAGGCGGGGATCGCGGTGGCCCTGCCCGGGGAAGACGGACAGGGGGACGTCATGCATCTGATCTACGAAGATGTGAAGGCCACCCGCCCGGCGGAGATGGACCGGTTCCTGAAGGTGGAGCGGGAGCTTAAGGAAAAGGGCGCGCAGGTGATCATCCTGGGCTGTACGGAGCTTTCCATGATCCGCCGGGACGAGTCCATCGGGGCCGGCTATCTGGACGCCATGCAGGTATTGGCCAAATGCGCCGTGGAACAGTGCGGGACTCTGAAGGAGGAGTACCGGCAGTTGATCACCGGCTGATAAAAGGAAACGGCAGCGGCCCGGCTGGCCGGACAGAGCAGCGATAGCCTGTAGGCCGCGGGCAGCGGATCTCCCGTTGAAAGGCAGGAATCTGATTTTATGGAAAATAATGTGTTGTCTTATCTGGATAAAATTGTAAATAAGGTGCCGGACAAGGTGGCCTTCGCCAACGAGGCGGAGGGCTTTACCTTCCGTGAGGTTTACCGGCAGAGCAGGAGTGTGGGAACCTGGCTCCATAGCCAGGGCTGTTACCGGGAGCCGGTGGTGGTATTTATGGAGAAGCACCCCAAAACCATCCTGGCTTTCTTCGGGGTGATCACGGCGGGCTGCTATTATGTGCCCATCGACGAGGAGATGCCCCAGAGCCGGATCGACCTGATCCTGGAAAACTGCAAGGCCAGGGTGATCATCTGCGACGCTCATACCATAGAGAAGGCCAGGACCTTCCGCTTTGGGGGAACCCTGTGTCTCTATGATGAGATCGCCTCCACGCCGGAGGACGCGGCGGCTTTGCAGGAGATCCGCCGGAAGGCTCTGGACATCGATCCCATCTACATTGTGTTTACCTCCGGCTCTACCGGGGTGCCAAAAGGGGTGGCGGCCTGCCATCGTTCGGTGATCGACTATATCGAGCAGCTGTCGGAGACTTTGGGCTTTAGCGAGGATACGGTCTTTGCCAACCAGACGCCCCTGTATTTTGACGCCTGCCTAAAGGAGATCTATCCCACCCTGAAATTCGGGGCTACCACCTATATCGTGCCAAAGAGCCTGTTTATGTTCCCGGTGAAGCTGGTGGAATTTTTAAATGAGCACAAGGTAAACACCATCTGCTGGGTAGTTTCGGCTCTGACGATGATCTCGGCCTTCGGGACCTTCAAGACCGTGACGCCGAAATATTTAAGGACCATCGCCTTTGGCAGCGAGGTGTTCCCCATCAAGCAGTTCCGCCTCTGGAAAAGCGTCCTGCCGGATGCTTCCTTCACCAACCTCTACGGCCCCACCGAGGGCACGGGGATGTGCTGCTTCTACCATGTGGAGCGGGAGCTTGCGGATGACGAGCCCATCCCCATCGGGGGCCCCTTCCCCAACACGGAGATCTTGCTTTTGGACGAGCAGAACCGTCCGGCCAGGGAGGGAGAGATCTGTATCCGGGGAACCGGCGTGACCCTGGGCTATTACAACAACCCGGAGAAAACCAGGGAATCCTTCGTGCAGAACCCGTTGAACACCGCCTACCCGGAGATCATTTACCGGACGGGGGACATCGGCAGATACAACGAGCACGGGGAGCTGGTCTTTGTGTCCCGGAAGGATTTTCAGATCAAGCACATGGGACACCGCATTGAGCTGGGAGAGATCGAGGCCAATGTGAACATGCTGGAGGGGCTCAAGCTCTGCGGCTGTATTTACGACCAGGACAAGGGCAAGATCGTCCTCTACTATGTGGGGGACATGACCTCCAAAGAGCTGGTGGCGAAGCTGAAGGACAGGCTGCCCCGGTATATGATCCCCAATTATGTGGAACAGCTTACAGAGCTTCCCTTTACCGCCAACGGCAAGATCAACCGGGTGGCCTTAAAGGAGCGGTACGCTTCCAGATAGGGAAAGAAGAACCGTAAAACAGCCATGGGAAACGGCATGAGCAGACAGCGCATATGCGGTTTTTCAGGGGCTTGAAATAAATTTAGAAAAAAAGGAGAATGAAAAGATGGAAGAAATTAAGAGCACAATACTGGAGATTTTAGAGGAGATGCACCCGGATGAGGATTTTGAACACTGCGATACCCTGGTGGACAGCAAGGTTCTGGACTCCTTTGACATTATCACCCTGATCTCCGAGATCAACGAGGAGTTTGACGTTACCATTTCTGCGGACAAGATCGTGCCGGAGAATTTTAATTCCGTGGACGCTCTGGCCGAGCTGGTGCAGAGCCTCATAGACGAGGACTAAGCGGTGCTGTTTACATCATATGAATTTATCCTGTTTCTTCTGATCGTATTTGTACTTTATTACGTGGTGCCGAAGAAGCTCCAGTGGCCGCTGCTGCTTCTGGCCAGCTATGTATTTTACCTTTTCAGCGGGCCGGAGAATCTTCTCTACATCCTCTTTACCACGGTGAGTACCTATCTCATCGTGGGGAGGATACAGAAGTCCAGGGACGTACAGGAGGCTTATCTTAAGGAACATAAGAAGGAAATGTCCCGGGAGGAGCGCAAGGCCTACAAGGAAGTGGGAAAAAAGAAACAGTGGAAATGGCTCCTTCTGGTGCTGATCTTAAATATCGGCATGCTGGCGGTGGTGAAGTACACCAACTTTACCATCCACAACATCAACGGCGTGCTGGGATTTTTCGGAAGCGACAGCCGGCTGTCCTTTTTGGATATCGCGCTGCCCATGGGAATTTCCTTCTACGTGTTCCAGACCATGGGATACGCCATCGACGTGTACCGGGGAAAATACCGGGCGGAGGGAAATCCCTTTAAGCTTGCCTTGTTCGTGTCCTTCTTTCCGCAGCTGATACAGGGCCCGATCAGCCGCTTTGACGACCTGGCAAAATCCTTGTATGAGCCTCATCGTTTTGACAGCAGGACGGTGGCTTTTGGATTGCAGAGAATCCTCTGGGGCTTCTTTAAAAAGCTGGTGATCGCGGACCGTCTGCTGGTGGCCGTGAATACGATCATAGGTGACACGGAGGTTTACCGCGGCGCCTGGGTCTTTGTGGGCATGATGTTCTACGCCTTAGAGCTTTACGCGGACTTTACCGGCGGCATCGACATCACCATCGGTGTGGCCCAGGTCATGGGAATCAAGGTGACGGAGAACTTTATCCGGCCTTATTTTTCCAAAAATATCAAAGAATACTGGAACCGCTGGCACATTACCATGGGAAGCTGGTTTACGGACTACATCTTTTATCCCATTTCCGTCTGCCAGCCCATGCTGAAGCTAAGCCGCTTCTCCCGGAAGCATCTGGGAGAGAAGGTGGGCAAGCGGGTGACGGTGTGGCTGTCCTGCTTTGTGGTGTGGTTCGCCACCGGAATCTGGCACGGCGCAAGCTGGAATTTCATCGTCTGGGGACTTGCCAACTGCTTCGTGATCCTGGTGTCCCAGGAGCTGGAGCCCTTGTACCGCAGGTTCCACAAGCGGTTTCACGTGGAGGGCACCTTTGGCTGGAAGCTTTTCTCGGTGGTGCGCACGGTGCTTCTGCTTAGCTGCCTTCGGACCTTTGACTGTTACCGGGACGTGCCTCTGACCTTCCGCATGTTCGGGACCATGTTCACGGACTTTAACTGGGGCGAGCTGTTTAACGGTTCCCTGCTGGGGCTTGGCATGAGCCTTGCCGATTACGCGGTGGTCCTGGTGGGATTTTTCCTGCTTCTGGGCGTCAGCCTGGTGCAGAGAAGGGGCTCCGTCCGGGAGAGGATCGCAGCAAAGCCCTATCCTCTGCGGTTTGTCCTCTGGTTCGGGCTGTTCCTTCTGGTGATCCTCTGGGGAACCTACGGGATCGGCTATGACGCCAGCCAGTTTATTTACAATCAGTTTTAGAAAGAGGGAGACGTATGGAGCGTAATAGAGCAAAGAAGAAAACGGCAGTCCGCGTCCTCCTCTCCGCGGTGATCATTTTGGTGGTCCTGTACCTTCTGCAGCGTCTTCTCATGCCGAAATACATGAGCGGCGTGGTGGAGGGGGCCATGGTGTCGGAGTATTACGATGAGAAGAAGGATCACGACGTGATCTTTATCGGAGACTGCGAGCTGTATGAAAATATCTCTCCCATGGTGCTGTGGGAGGAGTACGGGATCAACAGCTACATCCGGGGGACGGCCCAGCAGCTCATCTGGCAGTCCTACTACCTGATGGAGGAGACCTTTACCTACGAGAAGCCGGATGTGGTGGTGTTCAACGTGCTGTCCATGAAGTACGACGAGCCCCAGAGGGAGACCTACAACCGGATGACCTTAGACGGAATGAAATGGTCCAGGTCCAAGATCGGAAGCATCAAGGCCTCCATGACGGAGGAGGAGAACTTCCTGGACTACGTGTTTCCCCTTCTTCGGTATCATTCCCGGTGGAACGAGCTTTCCGGCGAGGATTTCAAATATTTCTGGCACCGGGAGAAGGTGACCCACAACGGCTACTACATGCGGGTGGACGCCCTGCCGGCGGAGAATGTCCCCGAGGGGAAGATCCTGGCTGATTATCAGTTCGGGGACAACGCCTACTACTATCTGGACAAGATGGTGGAGCTCTGCGAGAAAAACGACGTGGAGCTGGTGCTGGTGAAGGCTCCCAGCCTGGCGCCCTACTGGTATGACGAGTGGGAAGTGCAGATGGAGGATTATGCCAGGGAGCATGATCTGAAATATTATAACTTTTTGGAGCTGATCGACGAGGTGGGCCTTGATTTTACCACGGACACCTACGACGCGGGACTGCATCTGAATCTGTCCGGGGCGGAGAAGATGGCCCATTACTTCGGCCGGGTGCTGGCCGAGGACTGCGGCCTTGAGAACCGCCGGGGCGAGGAGGAGCTGGAGCGGGCCTGGGAGAAGAAACGGCAGGCCTACGACGCGGAGATCGCAAGACAGCAGGAGGCATTGGAGGCAGGGGAACCTGTGAAGTAAAACAGGACAGCGGCAAGGGAACTTGTGCGGTAATAGGGCAGGACAGCGGCAGTATCCTGTGAAGTGAATGAGAAAGCGAGGTAAAAGGAAATGAGAAAGAAATTATTGGCAGTGGTTTTGAGCGTGTGCATGGTGAGCGCCTTTGCCCTGGCGGGCTGCGGCGACAGCGGCTCCGGCAATGAGGGTTCCGGCAATGACGCGGACGGAAGCGGAGAGAATCAGGAGGCAGAGAACGGAGCGGAAGGCGAAAACAGCGGAGAGGATGATGCCTCCGGCGGCAAGGGCTATGTCTTTACGGCAAACGGCGTGGAGATCGCGGTGGACGCGGATATGGGCCCCATTCTGGAAGCGCTGGGAGATGATTACAGCTACTTTGAGGAGCCTAGCTGCGCCATCCCGGATACCACGGCCAAGATCTATACCTACTCCGGCTTTGAGGTGGACACCTACCAGGACGGGGATACGGACCTGGTGGGCAGCATTATTTTGAAGGATGACACCGTGGCCACCGCCGAGGGCGTGGACCTGTCCATGACCAAGGCGGACGTGATCGAGGCCTACGGCGAGGAGTACACCGAGGAGGGCACTGCCCTGGTGTATGAGAAGGACGGCATGACCTTAAGCTTCATTCTGGACGGGGACAATATCGCTTCCATCCAGTATGATTCTTCTGTGATAAACTAAGGATACCAGGGTTCAAAGCTATGCTTTTTCGCGCAAGCGTGAAGCATGCCTATAAGGCCCGCAAAACATCGAAAACTGGCGCATGCGGCTTTGGATTCTCATGCGCCGGTTTTTCTTTATAGGGGCACGCTGCGGCATCTGGCGGGGATAAGGGTATCAGGCTATGGCGTCTGGCAGGGACAGCGGCATAGACCGGAATGGGAGGAGTATATGGAAAAACGTCTTACAAGGAGATTCTGGCTGGCGCTGACGGTTTTTGGCCTGATGGGCCAGGCCGCCTGGGTGGTGGAGAACATGTATCTCAACGTGTTTATTTACAAAATGTTTCACGCGTCGGCGGCGGACATTTCCCTGATGGTGGGGGCGAGCTCTGTGGCGGCCACGGGGACCACCATTTTGATGGGAGCTTTTACGGATCATGTGGGAAAGCGGAAGCTGTTGATCTGCGGGGGCTACATGGCCTGGGGCGTGTCCATTCTGGCTTTCGCTTTTCTGCGGATGGATCTTCTGACGCCCCTTGCGGGGAGCGCCCTTGAGGCGGCCTCTCTGGGCGTCACGCTGGTGATCCTTCTGGACTGCGTCATGACCTTCCTGGGTTCTATGGCCAACGACGCCAGCTTCAACGCCTGGATGACGGACTGGGGGGACGAGAACAGCCGGGGGCGGATCGAGGGCATCAATTCCATGATGCCGCTGGTGGCCATTCTCGTGGTATTCGGAGGCTTCTCCGCCTTCAATCTGGACCGGGCCGAGAGCTGGACGGTGATCTACACGGTGGTGGGCGCGGTGGTCATCCTCATCGGGGTGCTGGGGATATTCCTTATCGAGGAGAGCCCGGCTGGGGCCTCCGGAAAGGATAAGGCCGCTGCCTTCGGGAGGGAAGAGGGCGCGGCCTCCGGGGCGAAAGGGACAGCGGCCTCCGGGACGGAGAAGACTGCGGCGGGGCTGCGCGGCTATGCCGCTAAGCTGGTCTACAGCTTCCGGCCCTCGGTGATGCGGGAGAATCCCATTCTCTACGGGGTCATCGGCGCCTTCGCGGTCTTTGGAATTTCCATTCAGAGCTTCATGCCCTATCTGATCCTGTACTACGAAAAGACCCTGGGCATGACGAACTATGTATGGATCATGGCTCCGGCCATTGTGCTGGCCGCCGTCGCCACGGCCTTTTACGGGAAGCTTTTTGACCTGATCGGATTTCGTGCCTCGGTGGTTCCCACCATCCTTTTTCTGTGCGCGGGCTATCTCCTGCTGGCGGCGGGAACCGGTACGGCTCTGGTCTTTGCGGGCTCATTGCTCATGATGACCGGGTACCTTACGGGCATGGCGATTTTCGGGGCCATGATACGAAGCCGCATTCCCGAGGGCAGGGCGGGGCAGTTTCAGGGCGTCCGCATCATCGGGCAGGTGCTGATTCCGGGCATCGCAGGACCGGCCCTGGGGGCGGCAGTCTTGAAAAATGCCCGGCAGATCGTGAACGCGGACGGTACCGTCTCCTTTCTTCCAAACCGCAATATTTTCCTGGCGGCCCTGGCCGTTGCGGTGGTGCTTCTGGCGGTGCTGTCCGCGTTGTTTCGGGTGATGCGAAGAGGGCACTACGCGCTTTTAAGCCAGGCCGGGGAGGAGCTGCTGCAGTCCCTTGAAAATGGGGAGAAGGCGGCGGAGACGGTCTGGGACGGGTATCCCAGGCCCCAGCTTCGCCGGGACAGCTTTTACAGCCTCAACGGTATCTGGAGGCTGAATGGCCGCAGGATTTTGGTGCCCTTCCCGCCTCAGGCCCGGCTGTCGGGCTATGAGGGCCCTGTCAGGGCCCGGCTCTGCTATGAGCGGGAATTTACGCTGCCCCGGGCCATGGCGGACGCTCCCGGAGGCCGGCTCCTTCTGCATTTCGGCGCTGTGGACCAGGTGGCGGAGGTGTTTTTAAACGGCCATTTTCTGGGAAAGCACGAGGGGGGATATCTGCCCTTTGTCTTCGACATCACCGGGCAGGCGGACCGTCAGGGGACGAACCGGCTGTTGGTGAAGGCAAAGGATACGCTGTCTCCCCGCTATCCATACGGCAAACAGCGCAGGGCCAGGGGCGGCATGTGGTACACGCCGGTCAGCGGGATCTGGCAGAGCGTATGGCTGGAGCAGGTGCCGGAGGTCTATCTGAAGGAGGTGCGGATCGCGGCGGACCTGGACGGCGTGACCATTGAGGCGGTGTCAAATGCGGGAAATGCAGGAAACAGGGCTTTGGCAGGGCAAAAGGGAAAGGGCAGAATCCCTCTGGAGGTGGAGATCCGCCTGCACGACGGCAATATCCACAAAGTCAGAGCCCTGCCGGAGGCGGAGGAAGCGTGCGTTTCGGAGACGGAGGAAACGTGGGCTTCGGAGACGGTGGAAGCGTGGGCTTCGGAGGCCGAGGGCAGCCGGATCAGGCTGCGGATTCCCCTAAGGGGGCTGAAGCTTCCGGACGGAAGCGCCTACGAGCCGAGGCTTTGGACGCCGGAGGACCCTTACCTGTACCGGATGCGGATTATCCTGGGGGAGGACACCGCCAGCTCTTATTTTGGCCTTCGGACTGTGGAGATCCGAACGGTGGAGGGACTGCCCCGGGTGTGCTTAAACGGAGAGCCTGTCTTCTGGCACGGCGTTCTGGACCAGGGATATTTCTGCGACGGCCTTTATCTGCCGGCCCGGCAGGAGGAGTATGAGCAGGATGTGTTTCGCATGAAGGAGCTGGGGTTCAATCTCCTTCGGAAGCACGGCAAACTGGAGCCGGAATGCTTCTATTATTATTGCGATACCCACGGGATGCTGGTGATGCAGGATATGGTAAACAGCGGGATCTACTCCTGGCTGAAGGACACCGCCCTGCCGACGCTGGGCTTCTATCAGAAGGGGAACGGCAGGTTCTGGGGCCGCAGGAGGCGCAAGGAATTTTTCCGGCGGCATATGCGGGAGACGATTCTGCATTTGCAGAATCATCCCTCGGTGATATCCTACACCATTTTCAATGAGGGATGGGGCCAGTTTGACAGTGACCTGCTGTATCAGGAGGCCAGGGAGCTGGACCCCGCCCGGCTGTACGACGCCACCTCCGGCTGGTTTCCGAGAAACAGCAGCGATTTCGACAGCCAGCATATTTATTTCCTGAGCCTGAAGCTGCCGGAGCGGCCTCAAAAGCCGGTGCTGGTATCCGAGTGCGGCGGCTATTCCTGGACGGTTCCCGGTCACAGCTACGCGAAATATACCAATTATGGCTACGGGGGATGCAGGGACAGCCAGAGTCTCACCGGGCGGATCGGGGCCCTGTACCGGGAGACCATTCTTACCGCCATCCCAAAGGGGCTTGCAGGCTGCGTTTACACCCAGCTCTCCGATGTGGAGGACGAGACCAACGGCTGTTATACCTATGACCGCAGGGTCTGCAAGGTGGACCGGGCGGCGATGCGCAGGCTGGCAAAAGAACTGGAAGAAAAGCTGGCGGGGCGAGAAAAGCCTTGAAGTTCCAGGGGGAGCAGGTTATAATGGGAATAACTACAAAGAGGGAGGATTTTGCGGATGAAGGTAAAGACGATCATGCTGCCGTTTGAGAGCATCAGTTGCATCAAAGTTACGGACACGGTGGGGACGGCCATTGAGGTCATCAACCGGCACCAGCTATTGTCGCTGCCGGTGGTGGATGGACAGCGGTTTGTGGGCGTGCTGTCCAAGCAGTTTGTGTTTGAAGAGTATTTTCGCCTGGAGGATTGCGGCAGGGAGGAATTTCTGGCCAAGCCGGTGCAGGAATTTATGAGGACCACCATCGACACCATCTCGGAGGAACTGCGGATCGAGGAGGCGGCGGCCAGGTTCATCACCTCCAAGGCGCGGTTCATTCCCATCACCGACGACAAGGGCATGCTGCTTGGGATCGTGACCCAGCAGGCCGTGTTTAAGAGGTACCAGGCCCTTTTCGGCCATGAATACAATTCCCTGGTGATCTACAGCTATGACAGCCGCGGGATGCTGGCCAAAATCTGCGAGACCGTTGCCAGGGCCGGCGGCGACATACGCAATATGCTGGTGACGCACACTGACGTGATGAATCTGGTGGAGATCTTTCTGCGGATCGACGCGGCGGATTTTGAGAAGGTGGTGAAGGCGCTGACCAGACAGAAATTTGACGTGCGGGACATTACCTTTGCAAAGCGGCAGGTGTAGCCGGGAAAAGGAAAAATTCTGACAGCGGCGGTAAGAAAAGAGAGGAACCGAATGCAGGACAAGAAACGTATTTTGCTGATTGCCACCGGGGGGACCATCGCCTCCCGGAAATCTTCCAGGGGCCTTTCCCCGCAGATGAAGGCGGAGGAGCTTCTGGGCTTTGTGCCGGGGGTGCGGGAATTCTGTGTGCCCAGTGCCGTGCAGATCTTCAACATCGACAGCACCGATATGGAGCCCTCCCACTGGAGGCAGCTGGTGGGGACCATCCGGGAAAATTATGAGGACTACGACGGCTTCGTCATCGCCCACGGCACCGATACCATGGCCTACACGGCGGCGGCTCTGTCCTATATGATCCAGAATTCCAGGAAGCCCATTGTGATCACCGGGGCCCAGAAGGCCATCGACCTGGAGATCACCGACGCCAAGACCAACCTGGCGGACAGCTTTTTGTACGCCGCTGACGGGGAGTCCCAGGGGGTGCAGATTGTGTTCGGCGGGAAGGTCATCGCCGGGACCAGAGCCAGGAAGATCCGCTCCAGGAGCTACAACGCCTTTGAGAGCATCGACTATCCGTATCTGGCCGCCATCCAGGAGATGCGGATTCTGCGCTATATCCCCATGCTTCCTTACCGGGAGCCGGTGGCTTTCTATGAAAATATGAACCGGAATATCTTTCTGCTGAAGCTGATCCCCGGTATTGCGCCCAAGGTGCTTCGGCTGTTGTTTGAGGAGCACGACTGCATTATCGTGGAGAGCTTCGGCCTGGGCGGAATCCCGGACTCCATCGAGGAGGAATTTTACCGGCTGAAGAAGGAATTTCCCCGCACGGTGGTCATCATGGCCACCCAGGTGCCCCACGAGGGCAGCGACATGACCATTTACCGGGTGGGCAACAAGATCAAGGAGGCCTGCGGATTTCTGGAGTCCTACGACATGACCCTGGAGGCGGTCATCGCCAAGGCCATGTGGATGCTGGGAGAGGGAAATATCGGCGGCCAGAGGGTGGAGGAGGCCTTCTACCGGCGGATCAACTACGACCTGATCTTTGAGCCGCTGAAGAAAGCGTGAGGCTCTTCGTGGGCGGGAAACCAAGCGGGTTGCTTTTCAGGGGGGGAATTGGCAAAATATCCAGTCTTTGTCTGGAATACAGCCCTGGACAGCGATTTTGTTATAAGCAGACCATTGAAAGACGCCGGCACTTGGCGAACCGTCCGCTTGCGGGCGGCGAGCCTAGTACCGCTGCGTCTTTCGCTGAGCGGAAGCGTGTCTGCGTTAATAAAATCGCTGTCCAGGGCGTCCTCCAGAAAAAAACTGTTAGTTGAATATTCCCCCCCTGAAAAGTATTCAAGCGGGTTCTGAAAAAACGGCGGGCGTATTTTTTTGTTGCAAACAGGCAGAAAACCCGCTATAATTGAAGAAGTAATTTTGTATATTACCAAAGGAAAGCGAAAAGGAAGGATGTAAGGACAATGTATTCATTTGATGAGATTAAGGCAGTGGATAGTCAGGTGGCGGACGCCATAACCGCCGAGATGGAGCGCCAGAACAGTCATATCGAGCTGATCGCTTCGGAGAACTGGGTGAGTAAGGCAGTGATGGCGGCCATGGGAAGCCCCATGACCAACAAATACGCGGAGGGCTATCCCGGAAAACGGTATTACGGCGGCTGCGAGTGTGTGGATATTGTGGAGAATCTGGCCATTGAGCGGGCAAAGAAGCTGTTCGGCTGCGATTACGCCAACGTACAGCCCCATTCCGGCGCCCAGGCCAATATGGCGGTGCAGTTCGCCATGTTGAAGCCCGGCGACACGGTGATGGGCATGAACCTGGACCACGGCGGACATCTGACCCACGGAAGCCCGGTGAATTTTTCCGGTACTTACTTTCACATTGTTCCTTACGGGGTGAATGATGAGGGCTTTATCGACTATGACGAGGTGGAAAGGATCGCCAGGGAGTGCAGGCCCAAAATGATCATCGCCGGAGCCAGCGCCTACGCCAGGATCATCGATTTCAAGCGGTTCCGTGAGATCGCTGACGAGGTGGGAGCTTATCTTTTTGTGGATATGGCTCACATTGCGGGGCTGGTGGCCACGGGACTTCATCCAAGCCCCTTCCCCTATGCCCATGTGGTGACCACCACCACCCACAAGACGCTGCGGGGGCCCAGAGGCGGCATGATCCTCTGCAATCAGGCGGAGGCCGAGAAATTCAACTTTAACAAGGCCGTGTTCCCCGGTATCCAGGGAGGCCCCTTGATGCATGTGATCGCGGCCAAGGCCGTCTGCTTCAAGGAGGCTTTGGAGGACAGCTTCAAGATTTACCAGCAGCATGTCATCGACAATGCCCAGGCTCTGGCCCAGGGGCTGATGAAGCGGGGCATCAGGCTGGTCAGCGGCGGCACCGACAATCATCTGATGCTGGTGGATCTGACGCCCTACGATCTGACGGGGAAGGCTGTGGAGAAGCTTCTGGATTCCGTCAACATCACCTGCAACAAGAACACGATCCCCAACGATCCCAAGTCTCCCTTTGTGACCAGCGGCATCCGCCTGGGTTCTCCGGCTGTCACCTCCAGAGGCTTCAACACCGGGGATATGGACAAGGTGGCCGAGGCCATCGCCGCGATGATCAAGGAGGGCGAGGCTGCCGCAGACAAGGCCCGGGCCATCGTCAGCGATTTGACCGGAAAATATCCGCTGTTCTAGTACACTGTCGCCAAATAACCGGACCAATCGCGCAGGATGCGAAACGGGAATGATACAGTACACGAGGGACAGCAGAGCATGCGGTACTGATTTTAAATAAAAAAGACTCTCAATTTCCTGGATTTGGCCGGGGGATTGAGAGTTTTTTGATTTAGGAGAATAGAAAGCTTCTATTGTTTGATAGGGTATGGATGTTTTGTAATCAGCAAAAATAATGAATTTCGCCAAAACAGTCAAGCCATTTCATATACGGTCCGATTCTAAAAATTTGCGGCATTTAAAATTCCACCTTCCTGAGAAAATTCCATAATAAGGTGTGCATTATCTTTTATTAACTGTTGAAAATAATTTAGTTCCGTCTTGGAGTAGCCTTCGATATTCTCCCATGTGTATTCTGGAAGCCAGCAGGTGGCATTGTGGAATCCGTCTTTTATATCCGGGGTTTCAAGAAATTGCAAATAGGGTTGTGGCTCAAAATGCGACAAGGATGTATCTGTGTGCTGCCGGTCAAGCCGGAGCGGCCCGCCTTAAATTCTCCGGCGCTGACGGCAAATTAGCGGTATATTCGACAGAGGCCCTGCGCTATCATGGTCTGGGGGCCGGTTTTAAGGAAACATTAAGAAAAAGAAACAGCTTTCCTGATAGTAAAATGTTAGAATAACTGCGGATGTAAGAAAAACGCTGTGATGATTTCAAGGAGGAAAAGCATGAGTAAGAAAAAAATCGGTATCATTGCCGCGGTTGTGGTCCTGACAGCCGCGGTGTCGGTCACAGGCCTGTGGCTTTTGCAGAGAGGCGGCGGCAAAGGCAGCGGCAAAGACAAGGTGTACGTGGAGTCCGTAGCCTCCATAACCAATACGGGCGCAGGGGTGCAGAACCGCTACTCCGGCGTGGTGGAGCCCCAGCAGTCCTGGGACGTCAAGAAAAATACGGAAAAAACCGTGAAGGAAATTTTTGTCAAGGAGGGCGACCAGGTGGAGGCGGGGACTCCCCTATTTGAGTACGACACCGAATCCGTCAAGGATGAGATCGCTCAGGCTCAGTTGGAACTGGAGGGGCTTGGCAACCAGATTTCCGATTATTATAACCAGATTGAGACCTTGAAGGAGGAGCGGGCGGCGGTGTCCGAGGATGAGAAATTCCAGTACACCACTCAGATCCAGTCCATCCAGACCTCCATCAAGCAGGCGGAGTACAATAAGGAGAGCAAGAAGGCCGAGATCGCCAAGAAGGAGGAGGCCTTAAAGAACGCCGTGGTAAGCAGCGAGATCGCAGGTACCGTCAAGAGTATCAGCGAAAACGGCATAGACCCCAACACGGGGCAGGAGCTGCCCTTTATGACGGTTCTGGCGGTGGGGGATTACCGGGTCAAGGGAACCGTAAATGAGCAGAACGTGTGGAGCATCCCGGTGGGGTCCCCGGTTCTTCTGCGCTCCCGGGTGGATGAGACGATGACCTGGACGGGCACCATCACGGAGGTGGATACCAACACCACCGAGAGCGGCAATAACAACGGCATGGTATATGAGGGCGGCGGTATGGAGACGGCCACCAAATACCCCTTCTACATAGATCTGGACAGTGCGGAGGGCCTGATTCTGGGCCAGCATGTGTATATCGAGCTGGATGTGGGCCAGAGCCAGCCCAGGGAGGGCCTCTGGCTGTATGAGAGCTATCTTGTCATGGAGGAGGACGGAAGCTTCGTGTGGGCGGACGACGGAAAGCACCGCCTGAAGAGACAGAAGGTGGAGCTGGGTGAGTATGATGAAGAACTGGCGGCCTACGAGATCTTGTCCGGCCTCAGCAAGGAGGATTACATCGCCTTTCCCATGAACGCCCTGTACGAGGGCGTGGCCACCGTGACTGATATGGCGGAGGTGGATTACACTGCGCCTCTCTATCAGGAGGAAAACGGCGACATACCCGTGGACGAGGGCATGCCGGAGGATGATATGCTCATGGATGAGAGCATGCCGGAGGACGATATGCTCATGGACGAGGGAATGCCGGAAGACGGAGTCATAGACGATGGAGCATCGAATGTTCCGACGACAGATACTCCGGCGGACGCCGGCGTCTTAGAATAGATTCCGGAGGTGCGCTATGATATTAAATTTACAGCATATTTATAAGGATTATCAACAGGATAAGCTGGTGGTCCCGGTGCTGAAGGATATATCCCTGCAGGTGGAGGAGGGGGAGTACGTGGCGGTCATGGGCCCCTCCGGCTCCGGGAAAACCACGCTGATGAACATCATCGGCTGTCTGGACCGGCCTACCGCGGGGACCTATGAGCTGGCCGGGGAGGACATTTTAAAATATAAGGACAGAGAAATGTCCAGTGTGCGGCTGAAAAGCATCGGCTTCGTGTTCCAGAGCTTCCATCTGCTGCCGCGGCAGAGCGCCCTTGAAAATGTGGCCCTGCCCTTAAGCTACGCGGGTGTCAAAAAGAAGGAGCGCAGGGAGCGGGCGGCCAGAGCCCTGGAGCGGGTGGGCCTTGAGGACCGTATGAATTTCAGGCCCACCCAGCTCTCCGGCGGGCAGAAGCAGCGGGTGGCCATTGCCCGGGCCATGGTAAATAACCCCAAGCTGCTTCTGGCGGATGAGCCCACGGGAGCCCTGGATTCCAAATCGGGGAAACAGATCATGGAGTTATTTGAAAATCTGCACCGGGAGGGCGTCACCATCGTGATGATCACCCATGATAAAGCCATCGCCTCCCACGCGAAGCGGGTGGTGCAGATCATAGACGGAGAGATTACCGAGAACGGCAGGGAGGTGCAGGATGCGTAGGACGAAGAAAATTATCGTGACCATTGCGGCTCTGGCAGCTGCCGCAGCGCTTATTACCGGCGGCATTTCCATTTACCTGTGGCAGCAGAACCGCAGGCTGGTGGCAGAGGTGCAGCCGGTGGAAAATCTTGCCTGGGGCTACGGCGGCAATGAGATGACAAGCTCCGGCATGGTGACAAACGATTTTTATCAGGACGTGTATCTCATCGACGGCCAGACCGTGAAGGAGGTCTATGTGGCGGAGGGCCAGGAGGTCAAAACGGGGGACCCGCTGCTGGCCTATGACATGACCCTCACGGAGCTTCAGGTGGAAATGCAGGAGCTGGAGGTTGAGACCATTCAAAATAAAATCACGCTGGCAAAGCGGGAACTGGAGAACTTGAAGCATACCACTCCCATCCCGGAGCAGCCGGCAGTGCCCCAGCAGCCCGTGGAGCCGGAACCTGTGGAGCCGAAACAGTACGACGAGACGGCCAAAGCCTATTATTTTTTAAATGGCGAGACGGATATCGCGCTGATCCAAAGCGGCGGGAAAGGGACGCCGGAGGACCCGTATCTCGTCCGCTGTATGCCGGACTGCTATGTGGAGGGAAGCTTTTTAAACCAGATCGCCATGGCGGATACGCCCGTCTTTGCGCGGCTTTTGATCATCGATCCCGCCTCCGGCGCGGCTGTGCCGGGAAAATTCTGGGACATCAATACCCGCCAGTTTGACGGCATGGCTTTTGAGGAATTTGCAAAATGGTCTGTGGAGCATAAAGCGCCCATAGAGGAGGAGGCGCCGGAAGAACCCCAGGAGCCGGAGCTTCCCGCCGAGCCGGAAGTCCCCCAGGGCTATACCGCCAAAGAACTGGCGGCGGCCATTAAGACAGCCGAGAAAAATTTAAAGGATCTGGATTTACAGAAACGGCAGGCAGAGCTTCAGTTAGAGCAGATGAAAAAGGTGACCGCCGAGGGCGTAGTGACGGCTGCCGTGGACGGAATCATCAAAACCATCGGCGACGCGTCAGATCCGCCCCAGGACGGCTCTCCCTTCCTCACGGTATCCGGCTCGGAAGGACTGTATGTGACCGGGACCCTGACGGAGCTTCAGCTTGCGGATGTGACGGTGGGACAGACGGTGTACGCCAATTCCTGGGAGAGCGGTATGAGCTTCGAGGCCACGATCCAGGAGATCTCCCCCTACCCTGCGGAAAACGCCAACAGCTGGGGGGAGGGCAATCCCAATGTGTCCTACTATCCCTACACGGCCTATATCGCCGATACCGAGGGCCTGAAAAATGGTGAGTATGTGGATCTGACCATGACCGCCGCCTATTCCCAGGAGGAGGCCAGCGCTCTGTATCTGCAGAAGGCCTATGTCCGTAAGGAGGATGGCAGAAGCTATGTGATGATCGCCGACGATAGGGGCCGCCTGAAGAAGCAGTATGTGGAGACGGGAAAAACCATTTACGGAGAGGCCGTGGAGATAAAGTCCGGGCTTTCCCGGGAGGACAGGATCGCCTTCCCCTACGGAAAGACGGCAAAAGAGGGCATCCGGGTGGAGGACAGCTCCGGCTCCGTGATGTATGATTAAGGAGGAAAGCAGCTTATGTTTGAAAATATCAGACTGTCCTTTCAGGGGATCTGGTCCCATAAAATGCGCTCGTTTCTCACCATGCTGGGGATCATCATCGGGATCGCGGCGATCATCGCCATCGTCTCCACCATTACGGGGACCAACGAGCAGATCAAGCAGAATCTCATCGGCGCCGGGGACAACAACGTCACCGTGCAGCTTCACATGGGAGATTCCACCTATGAGATGGAGTATAACGGGATTCCCGAGGGGGTCCCGGTGATCACCGGGGACGTCCTTGCGGAGATCCGGGCGGTGGACGAGGTGAAGGATGCGGCCCTGTATGTATCCAGAGAGGCCTACAATACCGTTTATCATCAAAATACGGGGTTGAGCGGAGGAAAATTGTACGGCGTTGAGAAGGAATATTTTGACGTGTGCAATTATCTGGTCAGGAGCGGCCGGGTGTTCGACGACGGGGACATCAGCGGATTCCGAAAGGTGGCCGTGCTGGACGAGGATTCCGCGGAGGCGCTCTTCTTGGGGGAAAATCCGGTGGGAAAGACCATAGAGGTACTGGCGGAGCCCTATGTGGTCATTGGCGTGGTGGAAAAATCCGACAAATTTGAGCCGGTGATCAACACCATGGAGGATTACTACATGTATGCCCAGCGGGGCAGCGGTACCGTGTTCGTGCCCTATGTCGCCTGGCCGGGACTCTATGGCTACGACGAACCCCAGAAGCTGGTGCTGACGGTAAACAAAACCGAGGACATGACGGCGGCGGGCAAAAAGAGCGCGGATATTTTAAATTCTTATCTGTCGGTGACGGACAAAAATCTCCGCTATGAGGCCATCGACCTTTTGAAGCAGGCCAAGGACATTCAGGATCTGAGCAGATCCACCAATACCATGCTGATCTGGATCGCGGGGATCTCCCTGCTGGTGGGCGGCATCGGTGTCATGAACATCATGCTGGTGTCGGTGACGGAGCGGACCCAGGAGATCGGCCTAAAGAAGGCCATCGGCGCCAGGAAATCCAAGATACTGGGGCAGTTCCTGACCGAGGCGGCTGTGCTCACCAGCCTGGGCGGACTTCTCGGCGTGATCGTGGGGATCATCCTGGCGGAGGTCATCTCCAAGCTCACGGGAACGCTGGTGGCCATCAGCCCGCCGGCGGCGGTGGGCGCCGTGGTGTTTTCCATGGTCATCGGCATCGTGTTCGGGCTGCTGCCCTCCTATAAGGCGGCGAACCTAAATCCCATTGACGCGCTGCGGCATGAGTAGGCGCGGAAGCTGATGGACGCTCTGCGGCATGAGTAGGCGCGGAAGCTGATGGACGCTCTGCGGCATGAGTAGGCGTGGGAGTTGGGCGCGCTGCGGCATGAGTAGGCTCAGAAGCGGAAATTGATGGGCGCGCCGCGGCACGCCCAGGCGCGGGAGCTGATGGACGCTCTGCGGCACGCCCAGGCGCGGAAGCTGATGGACGCGCTGCGGCACGCCCATACGGAAAAATGCAGGAAAAAGGAGACGCCGGCAAAAACCTCATCACTGGGGATGAAGCGGCGCCTTCTTTTTCTGTATTTTAAAAGTTGAAGCAGGGAAGCTTCCGGTATTCTTACGGCAATTTTTCACCAAGCTCCGTCCATCCGAGATTTTCCAAGGCCACAGATTTCTCCCCTGGGAAAACATACTGATTCAGATAGTCGATAAAATCCGCTTCGTTGTAGCATACCCCGGAGGCTGTTCTGTATTTTTGAACGTGAGGACTGTTCCACAGCCAGTCGTCGCAAAATTCCAGACAGTATTTTTCGAGATGGTCCGCCACGTCGTCAGGGACGGAATATACGACGCTGTCGCCGTCCGCACTTAAGATAATGCGTTTCATGAGGATTTGCTTTCCCCTTTCAATGATTTTTTCAGAAACATTATAGCTTGGCGGAGGGGTGTTTACAAGAGGGAATTTCAGAAGGGCTTGACAAATATGTTCCTTTACAGCAAAATTTCTTTCTAACAAGAAAACAAAGAAAATTTGTAAAGGATAAGGCGTTGAAAAAACTGTATCGGGAAGCTGTCGATAAAATTTGCGCGGATTATACGGTGGGGGAGGCCAAAACAGGAGATTTGGCGGGAATATACGGCTATGATATTTACTATAATAAAACCAACTATGAATTGGCGTATACGGTAGAGTATCAGGATGACAGAATCATCGTTGTGATCATGGCAGGAACCAGAGAAAATTTTTATGAAGAACTGAAACGGTATATGAAAAACTGACGCAGGTTTCCTGCTTTGGGTGTAACCGGGAAACGTGGGAAGGGGAATATCAAAAAAAGAGGCCGGTCAGACGAACCGGACCGGCCTTAATGGATATATTACTGAATTCCGGTTGAAATACGAACCACAGTACAGTAGTCTCTGATAAATTCTGCATTGGAAAATACAGCTTCAACCCGGATAAAGTCATCCTCCAGCAGATTCAGTTCTTTGGCTTCCTCATAAGGGATCTCGATCTCAACGTTTACGGACAGGTAAGAATATCCTTTTACAATTACCGAATAATACTCGGATTCTACCTTCAGCGTGGTTGGCTGTAAGAAATATTTATTATATCCCCCTCCGCTTGCTGTAGCCGGACTGGTGTGGAGCGTTGCAAAGTATTCATCATTTTCATGCCATAAATTCTGGAAGGTAACATCACTGATCGGGAGGATCGTGGTGATATGTTTCGTGGAGCGGTAGCGGCGCACGCCTACCGCAGCAAAGAACACCACCAGTAAAATACAGGCGAAGATCACGAGGGGGAGGGCTATTTTTCGTTTGATCCTTTCCCGGCGGGTGGACTCTTCCGTGGGAAGCTCCGGGAGCGGCACAAGCCGTAGCTCCGGCTCGACTGCCTCCGGGTGACTGGCCAGCAGCTCTGCCAGCTTCCGCCAGGGCATCGCCCCCCTGGCATGGATTTCTTTTAATCTTTGGGCAGTGGCCTTCAGCGTATCGGCTTCTTTTTCTAACTTTAAATAATGAGCTTCTATAATATCGTTTATATCCCGTGCGGAATTCTGCATATCCAGAATGTCCTGTATGGAGAAACCGGCTTTGCGAAGAGTGGAAATATCCTGTAACAGGAGAATGTCATCTTTGGTGTAATCTCTGTTGATCCTTCCGTTGACGAGGCGCGCGTCTGTGGTCAGCAGACCCTTCTCGATATAAAAGCGAATGGCTCTGTCCGTCAGCCCGGTTTTCTCGCAGACTTCTTTGATTTTCATAAAATCATCCTCCTCCAAAAGATTTCTGTCCTTTCCCTTGTCAACGGTATCCATAATTCTGTGTTGTTATTGCTATTTTAGCATTTGACGTAACGTGAAAGTCAATATTTTTTTTCGGAAAAATGTAAAAATAGGAGTGTGGGAATCGGAGAAACAGGGCTTTTGACGGTTAGCTTGATAAAAATAAATTTGACTATATCTTGTTGTTGACAATATTGTGTGACACACAGTATAATAAAGCAAGGAGGTGTATGGATGTGGGAGAGGAAAAGGATTTGCGGGACAGTCTGTTGATGGAGCTTCGCAGAGGAACGCTGGTGCTTAGCGTATTAAGCCAGATGGGAACTCCAAAATACGGCTATTCTCTGGTGCAGAGTTTGGAAGAGAAGGGCGTGGTCATTGATCCCAACACGCTGTATCCACTGTTGCGGCGGCTGGAGAAGCAGGGACTTCTTAAGAGTCAGTGGGAGATGGGAGGGTCTAAGCCCAGAAAATACTATCAGAGGACGGAATATGGCAGTGAGATTTATCGGGAGCTTAAGGGCCAGTGGCAGAGCCTGGCTGCCGGCATGGAGCAGTTGTGGAAGGAGGAGCTATGAATAAAAGAGACAGAGATTTGATGGAACGCTATATTTATCAGGTAGTCAGACGCCTGCCGGGGGAACAGCGTAAAGAAGTAGGACTTGAGCTTCAGGAGCTGATTGGAGATATGTGGGAGGAAGCGGAAGCTGCCAAAGAAACGGATACCCCCGGGGGAGCCTTTTCCATGGATGAGATTTTGATAAAGCTGGGCAATCCGGCGGATTTTGCGAAAAAATACCAGGATGATGCTCATTATGTAATTGGGCCGGAGTATTTTGATACTTATTGGTGGTTTATGAAGATCGTATTGGTCGGCGTGTTGATTTCGGTGCTGTTTGTCGGCGTGCTGGAAGGCTGCAGGGAGGTGTCGTTCAACCTGGATACTCCTGATTTTCAGATTTTGGCGGGAGTTATTGCAGAGGCAGTGGCAGGCATGATCGCAAACGGCCTTGTGTCCGCAATGGGGGCCTTTGGCGCAGTAACGCTGATTTTCGCTCTGTTGGAGCGTCAGAGGATTAAGATGGATATCGGGGAGACGGCAAAATGGACGGCGCGGGAGCTGGAAAATGCTTTTTCCGGGAAGAAGGACGGATGGACGCCAGGGCATTTGGAGCCCATACCTCATAAGAAGGCCCTGATTAAGCGCAGCGACAGTATTGTGAGCATTATATTCTCGGTCTTTGTGTGTGTACTTCTCCTGTTTGCGCCGGAGGTACTCTCCGTGGTTTCAAGGGAAAACGGCCAATGGGTTTCGGTTCCTGCTATGAATCTGGCAGAGTGGAACAGAATTTATCCATGGATTTTGCTGAGTACCTTGTTTGGCGTGGTAGATTCTGTCATACGCCTGGCCGTTGGGCATTATTGTAAAACAGTGATGCTCAGCGGAATTGTGTTTGGCGGGATTTTACAGACCGCCACCTGCATTGCTGCATTCAAGACGACAACCTTCTTGAATCCGGATTTTATCGAAAATTGCGGACGGCTTCTGGGAGAAGTGTTTGCGGAGAACCGGGAGTTTCTGGCCTACTGGAATATTGAAACTGTAACGAATGTGGTTCTGATAATTTGCCTTGTGGTGATTTTAGCGGAGGTGGCGGTTACCGTGTATAAGACCCTTCGTTACGGCATAGAGTAGCGGGAGATACCGTAAAAAGCGTGGTGTGCTGGCAGAAGAAAAATCCTCGGCCAAAAACCACCTTGCCAGAATCCCCAAACTGCGCTATAATGTGGAAAAATAGAAGCGGAGAGGAACAAGAATGATCGATTTAAAATTTTTGCGGGAGAACCCGGACATTGTAAAACAGAATATCAAAAATAAATTCCAGGACAGCAAGCTTCCCTTAGTGGATGAGGTCATCGAACTGGACGCGAAGGCCAGGGCGGCCCAGCAGGAGGCGGATGATCTGCGGGCAGAGCGGAAAAAACTGTCCAAGCAGATCGGCGCGCTGATGGCCCAGGGCAAGAAGGAGGAGGCCGAGGCCGTCAAGGCCCAGGTAAATGCCCAGGCGGAGCGCCTTGCCGTCCTTGAGAAGGAAGAGACTAAGCTGCGGGAGAAGGTGACGGGTATCATGATGGTGATCCCCAACATCATCGACCCCTCCGTGCCCATCGGAAAGGACGACAGCGAGAATGTGGAGGTGGAGCGGTTCGGAGAGCCGGTGGTGCCGGATTTTGAGATTCCTTACCACGCCCAGATCATGGAGTCCTTCCACGGCCTGGACTTGGACAGCGCGAGAAAGGTAGCCGGAAACGGATTTTATTATCTGATGGGGGACATTGCGAGACTTCACTCCGCGGTGATCGCCTATGCCAGAGATTTTATGATCAACCGGGGCTTTACCTACTGTGTGCCGCCCTTTATGATTCGCAGCAACGTGGTTACCGGCGTCATGAGCTTTGCCGAGATGGACGCCATGATGTACAAGATCGAGGGCGAGGACCTGTATCTGATCGGTACCAGCGAGCACTCCATGATCGGAAAATTCATCGACACCATTTTGCAGGAGGAGGAGCTTCCCAAGACTCTCACCAGCTATTCTCCCTGCTTCCGCAAGGAGAAGGGGGCCCACGGCATTGAGGAGCGGGGCGTGTACCGGATCCATCAGTTTGAGAAGCAGGAGATGATCGTGGTCTGCAAGCCGGAGGAATCTCCCATGTGGTTTGATAAGCTGTGGCAGAACACCGTGGATCTGTTCCGCTCCCTGGATATTCCGGTGCGGACCCTGGAATGCTGCTCCGGGGATCTGGCGGATCTGAAGGTGAAATCTATCGACGTGGAGGCCTGGTCCCCCAGGCAGCAGAAATATTTTGAGGTGGGAAGCTGCTCCAATCTGGGCGACGCTCAGGCCCGCCGCCTGAAGATCCGTGTCAACGGCAAGGATGGTAAGTATTTTGCCCACACCTTGAACAATACGGTGGTGGCCCCGCCCCGGATGCTGATCGCATTTTTGGAAAATAATCTGAATGCGGACGGCAGCGTGAATGTGCCCGTGGCCCTGCGGCCCTATATGGGCGGCCAGGAGAAGCTGGTGCCGCCGGAACGATAGGCATAAAATCTATAAATGGGCAAATTCAGAAAATTGCACAATGCACCTACGCCGCCATGGTCATGGAGAATACGAAAAACTGATTGCCGTAAAAGTGCCAGAGAATATCAGCGCCTATTTTGTTTCGATTATGGAATCTTTCCTGAAATAAGAGCCGCTATGGCGGATATTCAGTTTTCAATGTAGGCAGCAAAGCCAGCTGGGAGCAGTCAATGGTCGAGATGAACGGGCTGTGCCCGCTGTTGACAGCCCTGCAACGGCAGAATAAGCAGTAAGTCTGAAAAAGATTTGCTGCTTTTTTGCTTTATAGGAAATTCCGATTTTGGGAGGAACAAAAAAGAACACACATTCACCGAACGTATGTCAGATGGATGTGTGCCTGGGCATGATGACAAGACGATGGGCCTAAAAAATATAAAATCCTTCGA
>CALWDR010000084.1 GCA_944376745.1 uncultured Lachnospiraceae bacterium | reverse complement strand
TCTGTTCTGTGCTTCCTGTAGTCCGTCCCCAAACCGGTACCATTTGTCGTACTGTTTCACAGAAAAACGCTTCTGATAGAAACCTCTTACGAAATTCTATCATCGCAAGCTCTATTATAGCACGGTTTGCTGTAAAATGCTATACAAAATATAGGACTGGGGATATTTGGTGTTTCACGTGGTCCTTTTCATGAGTGTGGGAAATATTCAAATAATAACGGTTTTGGCGGGAGGACGCCCTGGGCAGCGATTTTGTTAACGCAGACACGCTTTCGCTCATACAATAGAAAGCGCGCTTTGCGAGCTTTCTATTGTCATGGATCAATACGCAGCGGTACTAGACTCGCCGCCCGCAAGTGGCTGGTTCGTCTAGTGTCGGCGTCTTTCAATGGTCTGCTTATAACAAAATCGCTGCCCAGGTCTGTATTCCTGACAAAGGCTGAAGATTGTTGATTTTTTCACACTTCCTGAAAAGTAGATATATTCCACCTGATGCGGTTGGTATCCGGCAGTAAGCTTGTATGCAATTCACTGCAATGCAGACGGTTGTTTGGATTAGTAAGCCACCCTTAATGAGCAAATACGCGAATGCAGACGCAGGAGTGTGTTAGTGCAAGTTTTGCGAATGTAGGTGGCAGGTTGGAGCAGTTTTAGGTGTTCCAACTGCATAGGTGGAATATGTTTCGGATGTTTCACGTGAAACATTCTATATTAAATATAGTTTTGGATTTTACATGATTCTTTTAATATGATGATACCAGGATCAAAAGGTCATGCTTTTTCATGCTTGCATGAAAAAGCATGACCTTTGGGGTCTACGCTCTGCTTCGGTCTGTGCGGAGCGATTCGTAGGTATCATGGGGGCAAAATACCTTTTGTACCCAACATCATATACTCTGCCAGGATCAAAATCTTTAATATTTCAATATGTTTCACGTGAAACATATTACACGATTGTTATAACTTAATTATTAAAAAAATCCAGAATACTATTTATTCCTGAGAGAACCTCTTTATCTTGGATCGCAGGTTTTTCATTAGTATTATGACTATATACCACTCTGTGTATATTATAACAATTCATATGATGTAAAAGAATGCATGCTGTATTGTAAGGTTTTCATTAAATCACTCCAATTTTTGACTTACAACTACAGAGAACAATATTCTAATTTTTCTACATCTGATACTTATTCAACTCATCTATCACACCCCTGACAATTCCCGACAGATTCTTTAATTCTACCTTACACCGGTCTCTGTCCACATCCATCAGTTTGCCGCAAATTTCCATCTTGTTGACCACGCCTGTCAACTGCTGAACTGCCAGGCCGTAAATTCTGTCATTGATTTCCTTTTTTCTGGTTTCCGCATCCTTTTGATTTTTCTTTTCTTTTTCTGCACGGATAACCGACTCCAGCCTTTCCACCTTCTCGTTTATCTTCTCCAGCTCTTTTTTCAAAGACCTGTCGTTTTCCAGAAGCTGCTGCTGATCACTTTTCAGTTCCTTCACCTTTTTCTCATTTCTATCGCTGGTATAATTTCTGGGCGCAAAAGATTCATAGCTTTTATCTTCTGACAATTCAATGGCATGAATCAATTCCCGGTTTTCTCTAAGTTCCCCCTCATTTTTTTGAAGCGCTTCCTGCAGATCAATCCTTTTTGCCAGCAATTCCTGCATACACTCATTTAAATATTCTATCATCATCTTTCTTATTTAGAACATTCGTTCTATTTCTCCCTTGATTTATTTTTTCATATATCATTCTACCAAACCTTTGGGAATAATTCTACTCTTTTTATCCGCGTGTTTATGACAATAGAAAGCTCGCAAAGCAGACTTTCTATTGTAGAGCGAAAGCGTGTCTGCGTGAACAAATGAACCATTCAGGGCGTCCTCCAGCCAAAAACTGTTATGTTACCAACTTTCCCACCCCATACGCCCCATTCATCCCGAAAAAATTAGAGATTTTATTTGTATATTCGGCAGTTTTCGTCTATAATATAGGTAAGAGAAAAAACAGAAAGGAAGGGTCCATAAGATGAAAAAACATGTTCGCAATTTTCTGATTTTAACTGCGCTTACCACTGTTGCCATACATCTCGTCAACAAAATGATCAGCGTTTCCAGTGTCGTGAAGAATTTGCTGAGGACGGACCACGGCAGCTTTTATGATTGGAAATACGGAAAAATTTTCTATTCCAAATCCGGCAAGGGCTCGCCTGTTTTACTGATACACGATCTGAATCCGGCCTCCTCCTCCCAGGAGTGGGAACGGATCTACAAGCCCCTGTCCAAAAAGCACACCGTCTACACCCTGGACCTGCTGGGCTGTGGCCGCAGCGATAAGCCCAACCTCACCTACACAAACTATTTGTATGTACAACTGATCACCGACTTCATCAAAACCGTGATCGGCCAGAAGGCCAGCCTGATTGCCACCGGCTCTTCCTGTTCCTTCGCCGTCATGGCCTGCAACATGGAGGCGGAGCAGTTTGACCGGCTGATCCTGGTGAACCCGGAGGACCTGGAAGAACTTGTGAAGATGCCCAGCAAGAAGAAGAACGCGCTGAAATTCCTGATCGACATGCCTGTGTTCGGAACCTTCCTCTACAATCTGCTTTACTCCGGCAAGGCTGTAGAAAGACGGATGAAGGAAAAATACTACTCCGAAGACCAGCTTCTTCCCGACGCCACGGTGGACGCCTATTATGAATCCGCCCATCTTGGCAACAGCAGCGGAAAATACCTGTTCTCCAGCATAGTTTCCAGCTACACCAACATCAATGTGGTCCACGCCCTGGAAAAAATCAAGAACCCCATGTATATCATCTGCAGTAAAGAAAATGACATGGCTACGGACATTATCAATTCCTACCGGAATTACAACGACTCCATCCAGTCCGCCTGCGTGGAGCACTCCAAATATCTTCCTCAATTGGAGGTGCCGGAGAAGCTGCTGGAATACGTGGAAACATTTTTAGGATAAGCTTCTCAGAAGCAGATTTTCGCATCACAAAAAGCAGTTTTCGCATCACAAAAGAAACAGATTTTTACATCACAAAAATGCAATCTACCACAAAATCAGATATGCACATCGCGAAAAGGTGCTGCCCATAACACTATGCGGCAGCACCTTTTCTATTCTCACCAAAAAGCCTTTCCAGGCCCCCCTGGATATTCTCACCAAAGAGCCTTTCCTGGCGTCCCGGCCTTTCTGGATATTCTCACCGGAGAGGTTCCTTCCCAGGCGTCCCGGCCTTCCTGGGATAAGCCTTGGGCGTGGGCTTCACCTTCTCGATCACCACCAGGGATCTTCTCATCTCCGTATTGGGAAGCTGGAACTTCACCACATCCCTGACAGAACCGCCCAACAGCTTCACGGCCCTCCCGGACTGGCCAAGTTCCTCCTCCACATCCCCGGATTTGTAGGAGACAAACAGACCGCCGGTTCGCACAAAGGGAATACAGTATTCGCTTAAGGAGGCCAGATTGGCCACCGCCCGGGAGACGCACAGATCAAAGTTCTCCCGGTACTCCTTTTTCCGGGCCATCTCCTCCGCCCGGCCATGGACCGAAACGATACCCTCCAGCCGAAGCTTCTCCGTCACCTCCTGTAAAAACAAAACCCGCTTGTTCAGGGAATCCATAAGAACCATCTCAATCTCTGGATACGCGATCTTCAGAGGGATGCCCGGAAATCCTGCCCCCGTGCCCAGATCCAGCAGCCGCAGCTTTCTTCCCTTCAGGGAAACTGCCTTCACCAGACTTAATCTGTCCAGAAAATGCTTCTCGATCACTTCCTCAAATTCCGTGATAGCCGTCAGGTTCATCACCTTATTTTTCTCCGTCAGCATTTCATAATAAGCAAGAAACTGCTCCACCTGCTCTTGGCTCAGGGAAATTTCTAATTTCTCCAATCCGCTGTAAAATTTACTTAAATCGTATGCCATACATAACTCCTGCTCTCAAAGGACGCTGAAAAAATCACCTCCGCATCCCGGTCATTTTAAACCTGCCGTTTTCAAAACTATCTCCGCATCCCGGTCATCTTAAACCCGCCGCCTTCAAAACGCCGGCTTCTACCGGCTGTTCTCCTGCCGTTTTCTCTGCTCCAGATAGATCAAAAGCACCGAGACGTCCGCCGGGGACACGCCGGCGATCCTGGAAGCCTGCCCCACGGAATGGGGCTGATAGAGCTTCAGCTTCTGCCGGGCCTCGGTCCGCAGGCTGGGCACCTGATCGTAGTCAAAATTCTCCGGCAGACGCTTCTTCTCCAGCTTCTTAAACTGCTCCACCTGCTTTAGCTGCCGCCGGATGTAGCCGTCGTACTTGATGTGGATGTTCACCTGCTCCACCACGTCGTACCGAAGAGCCGGGCGCTCCGGGTCCAGCTCCGCCAGATCCTCATAGCAGAGCTCCGGGCGGCGGATCAGCTCCGCCAGAGTGGTGGCCGTTTTCAGAGGGGTACTCCCGTGATTTTCCAGAAATTCCTGTACCTTCTGGCTGGCACCGATATGTACCTTCTCCACCCGGCTCACCTCCTCCCCTATGAGACGCTCCTTTTCCACGATCCAGCCGTAACGCTCCTTACTTATCAACCCGATCTCATACCCCTTCCGGGACAGACGCAGGTCCGCGTTGTCCTGGCGCAGGAGCAGGCGGTACTCCGCCCGGGAGGTCATCATGCGGTAGGGCTCCCGATTCTCCTTCGTCACCAGATCGGCGATCAGTACGCCGATATAGGCCTCGGACCGATCCAGGATCAGCGGCTCCAGCCCCTTCACGTACCTGGCCGCATTGATGCCGGCCACCAGTCCCTGGGCTGCTGCCTCCTCGTAGCCGGAGCTTCC
>CALWDR010000083.1 GCA_944376745.1 uncultured Lachnospiraceae bacterium | reverse complement strand
GCGCTTTCTCTTGTTCTCGGACGGCTGTTTGAGCTGCTTTGAGAGGGGGAATGAAGGATGACAGCTGAGAATAAAAACAAGTTTTGGATTAGTTTCGGAATCGGCGCCGGGGTATCGGCGGTTACCCTGTTCGCGCTTTTTCTGGTGCTGCTGGGATATTTCTTTTTTGGCGGCGTTCGTGAGGAGACGGAGGACCTGGCGGAATATACCGCGGTAATGACGAAATATACGAATATTCAGAGCGGTCTGATGACGTTTCCGGAGGAGATACCGGAGCATACCGGGGAGAGCAGATTTTATTTTTCCTACGCGGATACCTGGGACGATCCTACCTGTGAGATTTTTCTGCAGTGCACCTATGAGCCGGAGGTCTATGAGGCGGAGCTTAAGCGCCTGGAAAATACGGGAAAGCGGTATGGCTCGGTGGAGAAAAAGCTGCGCAGAGAGGAAGAAAAATTCCATTATCCGGCTTACGTGGCCATTGAGGACAATAATTATGCTTATGAATATGCGCTTTTGAGCGGAGAAAATGAGATTACTTATGTTTATCTGGCATTTAAAGAGGGGGGGACCATCCACTTTGACAAACAGTATCTGCCGAAAGGGTATGGAGAGTCGGATGTGCTGAAAGTGAATCCAGATCCCTTAAGCGGCTACAGCATTTATCAGCTGGGCGGCGAAGGCGGGGAATAACTGGAACCAGCCCTGCTTTCGTAATTTTTTGTAAAAAAATAAAGGAAATTCAAAAAACATGCGGAATCTATTAAGTGAGAGGTGATGGAAGATGACCATTCGAGAAAATTTAGAATCCATCGAGCGCGCGAACTTAAGTCCCTTCGCGACCTTAAGCAGCAGTTCCAGAGGCCGGGACCGGGAGGAGCCCCAGTGTGACATCCGGCCGGTATTTCAGCGGGACCGGGACAGGATCCTGCACTGCAAGGCATTCCGCAGGCTGAAGCATAAGACCCAGGTGTTTTTAAGCCCCAGCGGGGACCATTACCGCACCAGACTGACCCACACCCTGGAGGTGGCTCAGAACGCCCGCACCATCGCCAAGGCCTTAAGGCTTAACGAGGAGCTGGCGGAGGCCATTGCTCTGGGCCATGATCTTGGGCATACTCCCTTCGGACACTCCGGGGAGGACATGCTCAACGAGCTCTGTGAGGGCGGATTTTGCCATAATCTGCAGAGCATCCGCATTGTGGAGAAGCTGGAGAAGGACGGGCGGGGACTGAACCTGACCTGGGAGGTCCGGGACGGGATCTTAAACCATCAGACCAGGGCCCATCCGGCCACGCCGGAGGGACAGATTGTGCGCCTGTCCGACAAGATCGCCTACATCAACCATGACATCGACGATGCCATCCGGGCCCATGTGCTCAGCGAGGAGGATATCCCGCTTCCGTACCGGGAAATTCTGGGTTATAATACCAGAGCCAGGCTGAATACCCTGATCCATGATATTATCTTAAACAGCCAGAACACCGCCCACATACATATGTCCCCGGAGATCGAGACGGCCATGCAGGAGCTTCGGCGGTTCATGTTCGTGCACGTCTATCAGAATCCGGTGGCCAAGAGCGAGGAAGTGAAGGCCAAGGAGCTTTTGAGCAGGCTGTTCACCTATTATATGAAGCATCTGGATAAGCTCCCCTTGCAGTTCTTGAAAATGATCGAGGAAGGGGAGGCCAGGGACCGGGTGGTCTGCGACTATATTGCCGGCATGACGGACCAGTACGCCATCGCCAAGTTTGAGGAATACTTTGTGCCCAAGGCCTGGCCGGTGTACTGACTGCCGGTATCGAGAACGGTATGGCCGGCCACCTGGAGAAACGGTGTGGCCGGCCAGCCTGGAGCACGGCATGGCAGAGCCGTCCGTTTGCAGGAATTTTTTAGAACCGAGGGAAAAATATGCCATTTTATTCGGAGGATTTGATAGAGGAGATCCGTTCCCGAAATGATATTGTGGATGTGATTTCCGGATACGTGCGTTTACAGAAGAAGGGGAGCAATCATTTTGGGCTGTGTCCCTTTCACAATGAGAAAAGCCCCTCTTTTTCCGTGTCGCGAGGCAAGCAGATGTACTATTGCTTCGGCTGCGGCGCCGGGGGAAATGTGATCACTTTTCTGATGGAGTACGAAAATTATACCTTTCAGGAGGCCCTGGAATACCTGGCCCAGAGGGCGGGGATCGAGCTGCCCAGGCAGGAGCTTACCAGGGAGGAACGGGCCAGGTCGGACAAGAAGGCCAGGATTCTTGAGATGAACAAGGCGGCGGCAAAATATTTTTACGCCCAGCTTCGGATGGAGCAGGGAAAACACGCCATGGAGTATCTCGTCAACCGGCAGCTCAGTCCAAAGACCATGCAGAAATTCGGCCTTGGCTACTCCAACAAATTCAGCGACGATCTGTACCGGTATCTGCGGCAGCTGGGGTACGAGGATGCGCTGCTGAAGGATTCGGGGCTGGTGACCATCGACGAGAAGCGGGGCGGCTATGACAAATTCTGGAACCGGGTGATGTTTCCCATTATGGATGTGAATAACCGGGTCATCGGCTTCGGGGGCCGGGTCATGGGGGAGGGGGAGCCCAAATATCTGAACTCCCCGGAGACCGTCGCCTTCGACAAGAGCCGCAACCTCTACGGGCTGAATTTTGCCCGGATCTCCAAGAAGCCCCAGATACTGCTGTGCGAGGGCTATATGGACGTGATCGCCCTGCATCAGGCGGGGTTCGACAACGCGGTGGCCTCCCTGGGAACGGCCTTCACGCCGGGCCACGCCAACCTTTTGAAGCGCTACACCAAGGAGGTGTATCTCACCTTCGACAGCGACGGGGCGGGGATCAAAGCGGCCCTGCGGGCCATCCCCATCTTAAAGGAGGCGGGGCTGACCGCCAGGGTCATCGACATGAAGCCCTACAAGGACCCGGACGAATTTATCAAAAATCTGGGGGCGGAGGCCTATCAGGAGCGGATCGACAACGCCCAGAACAGCTTTTTATTTGAAGTTTCCGTCCTGGAGCAGAGCTACAACCTCAAGGACCCGGAGGAAAAGACGGCCTTTTACAACGCCGTCGCCCGCAAGATCCTGGAATTTGAGGAGGAGCTGGAGCGGGAAAATTATATTGAGGCGGTGGCGGCGAAGTACCAGACGGGGTTCGACAACCTGCGCAGGCTGGTGAACCGTATGGCGGTAAAGTCCGGCGTCACCGGGGAACGAAAGCCTCTGAAAAGCGGCAGGAGCGAGAGAAAGGAGCAGGAGGACGGCATGGAGAAGTCCCAGCGGCTCCTGTTGACCTGGCTCATTGAAGATACCGGTCTTTTCGCGAAGATCCGTCCCTACATCGGTCCCGGGGATTTTACGGAGGAGCCGTATGCGCAGATCGCAAAAATCCTTTTTGCGCAATATGAGGAAGGGGCGGTAAACCCGGCGAAAATTGTCAGCATGTTCCCCGAGGAGGAGCAGCAGAAGAAGGTAGCCTCCCTGTTCCACGCCAGTCTTAAGGGCATCGAGACGAAGCAGGAACGGGAAAAAGCACTGAAGGAGACGATTGTCCGAATCAAGGAAAACAGCATCGAATACCGTCAAAAGCATCTGGACCCGGCGGACATTGCGGGACTGCAGGGGCTGGTGGCAGATAAGCGCCGCCTGCAGGAATTACAGAATTTGCATATTTCTATCGATTGAGGACAAAATATAAACAAGAAATGGAAGGATGAAACAAAATGGAAGAAAAAGCAGTAAAATTTAGCGATAAGCTGCAGGAATTGTTGGAAATTGCGAAAAAGAAAAAGAATATACTGGAATATCAGGAGATCAGCGATTTTTTCCGGGATATGGAGCTGAATGCCGACCAGTTTGAGAAGATCCTGGATTTTCTGGAAAGTCACAACATCGACGTGCTGCGCATTTCCGGGGACGAGGATGACGATGTGGATATGGACATCATTCTCAGTGATGAGGATGATATCGAGGTGGAGAAGATCGACCTTTCCGTGCCGGACGGGGTCAGCATCGAGGACCCGGTCCGCATGTATTTAAAGGAGATCGGCAAGGTGCCCCTTCTGAACGCCGACGAGGAGATCGAGCTGGCCAAAAGGATGGAGCTGGGGGACGCGGACGCCAAGAAGCGGCTGGCGGAGGCGAACCTGCGTCTGGTGGTCAGCATTGCCAAGCGCTACGTGGGCCGGGGCATGCTTTTTCTGGATCTGATCCAGGAGGGCAATCTGGGCCTTATCAAGGCTGTGGAGAAATTTGATTACCGGAAAGGTTATAAGTTCAGCACCTATGCCACCTGGTGGATTCGCCAGGCCATCACCAGGGCCATCGCGGACCAGGCCAGGACCATCCGCATCCCGGTGCATATGGTGGAGACCATCAACAAGCTGATCCGGGTATCCAGGCAGCTGTTGCAGGAGCTGGGGCGGGAGCCTACCCCGGAGGAGATCGCAGAGGAGATGAAGATGCCCGTGGACCGGGTGCGGGAGATTTTAAAGATCTCCCAGGAGCCGGTGTCTTTGGAGACCCCCATCGGCGAGGAGGAGGACAGCCATCTGGGGGATTTCATCCAGGACGACAATGTGCCGGTGCCCTCTGACGCGGCGGCCTTTACGCTGCTGAAGGAGCAGCTGGTGGAGGTCCTTGGAACCCTCACCGAGCGGGAGCAGAAGGTGCTGCGGTTAAGATTCGGCCTGGACGACGGCAGGGCCAGGACCCTGGAGGAGGTCGGCAAGGAATTTAACGTCACCCGTGAGCGCATCCGTCAGATCGAGGCCAAGGCTTTAAGAAAGCTGCGTCATCCCAGCAGAAGCCGGAAGCTGAAGGATTATCTGGAGTAGATCATGCAGCGGCTTTCAAAACGTCTGCAGGCTGTGGCGGATCTGCTCACTGCGCCTATTTCCGAAGAATACGCAAAAGAGACGGCCTGTGGGAACGCACCGGCGGACCTTGGTAAAGCGCCCTGTGGGGAACCGGTTTATGACTGTGTGGCGGACGTGGGAACGGACCATGGTTATCTTCCGATCTATCTGACAGAGCGCGGCCTCTGCAAAAAGGCCATTGCCATGGACATCAACGAAGGGCCTTTGGGGCGGGCGCGGGCCCACATTTTGGAATCTGATCTGGAGGCTTACATAGAGACGAGACGCTCCGACGGACTTTTGGCCCTGGAAAAGGGAGAGGCTCAGGCGGTGGTCATCGCCGGGATGGGCGGAAACACCATGAAGGAGATCTTAAGAGGTGGGGCCGGGATACTGGAGCCGGACACGGTTCTGGTGCTGCAGCCCCAGTCGGAGCTTCGGGACTTCCGGGCTTATCTTGCAGGCCAGGGCTTCCGCTTTCTGGCGGAGGATATGGTGTTTGAGGACGGCAAGTATTACCCCATGATGAAGGTGCGAAAAAGCTGCCCGGACGGAAGGGCGGAAGCGCCTGCCGGGGAATTTACGGAGACAGAGCTGCGCTATGGCCCCCTGCTGCTTGGGCAGCGCCATCCGGTGCTTCGGGAATTTCTGCTGTGGCAGCGGGAGCAGAAAGAGAGGATCCTGGAAAATCTGCGGCGGGCGGAGGGTTCTTATGGCGCCGGTCCTTCACAGCAGATGGTCTCCGGGGGCGGGAACGAAGTCCAGGAAACGGCCTTCCAGGACTTGGATTCCAGGCAGGAGGAGGCCGCCCGGCGCAGGGGGCTTCGGATGGCCCAGCTTCAGGAGGAGCTTGGTTATATCTGTGAGGCGTTAAGGCAATATGAGGATGTGAATGGCCAGTAAGCCTGCCGGCAGATAAATGGGCGGCCAGTAAGCCTGCCGACACATAGAGATGGAAGAAGTGTATCGAAATTTTAGTAAAAGGAAGTGGCAGTTATGCGGTGCAGGGAAATCATCGAGATATTGGAAAACCAGTCTCCGGAGCATCTGGCCTGCGACTGGGACAATGTGGGCCTGCTGGTGGGCAGCGAGGATAAGGAGGTCCGGCGGGTCTACGTGGCTCTGGACGCCACGGACGATGCCATCGCCGAGGCGGCGGCACGGAAAGCGGACATGCTTCTGACCCATCACCCCATGATTTTTAAGGGCCTGAAAAAAGTAAACGACCAGGATTTTATCGGGCGCCGGGTGATCGCGCTGATCCGCCATGACATTGCCTGCTACGCCATGCACACCAACTTTGATATCGCGGGGATGGCAGAGCTGGCGGCGGAGCGAATGGGACTGACGGATACCTGCGTGCTGCAGAAGACCGGTGAGACCGAGGAAGGCCCGGTGGGGATCGGACGGGTGGGCAGCCTGCCCCGTCCTCTGACCCTGGCGGAATGCGCTGCGCGGGTCAAGGAGGCCTTTGCGGTGGACACGGTGAAGGTGTTTGGCTTTGCGGAACAGATTTCTTCGGGTGAAATGGGGAAGGAGCCCGGCTTTGCGGAACAGACCTTCCTCACAAAGGAGCCCATCACGCGGGTGGCCCTCTGCCCCGGCTCCGGCAAGAGCGTGATCGGGGACGCCATAAGGGCCGGGGCCCAGGTGCTTATCACCGGGGACATCGACCATCACGAGGGCATCGACGCTGCGGCTCAGGGGATGGCGATCATTGATGCCGGTCATTACGGGATGGAGAAGCTGTTTATCCCTTATATGAAGCAATATCTGGGCAAAAGAGCGCCGGAACTGAGCGTTATCACGGAGCCGCCCCGGCAGCCCTTTGTATATCTGTAGAGGTGGGAATCCTGTAACATACAATGTCGGGCTTGGAAGTGACAGATGAAAATAAGAGGTCAAGCATTTTATATGGAGGTGACCAGTGATTATGTACCGATTGCTCATCAATGAAAAAGAATACCAGTATCCGGAGCACACTACCTTTCTTACGGTGGCGCGTCAGTTCCAGAAGGAGTATGACGACGACATCGTCCTGGTGCTGTACAACAACCGCCTGCGGGAGCTGAATAAGGAGATCCCGGGGGACGGGACCGTATCCTTTGTGACCGTGATGGAAAGCGCCGGGCGCAAGGCCTACCGCCGGAGTCTGACCCTTCTCATGCAGCGGGCGGTCTACAACCTGGGCAAGGAGCGGGGAATGACCGGGAACGTGAAGGTCCTTCATTCCATTTCCAGCGCCTATTACTGCGAGCTGGAAGACAGGGAGCCGGTGACGGAGGAGTACCTTGCCGCCCTGAAGGCGGAGATGACAAGGCTGGTGGAGGAAAAGCAGCCCATTCAGAAAAGGAGCATCCATACCGAGGACGCCGTGGAGCTGTTTGCGGAGCTTGGCATGAAGGACAAGGAGAAATTGTTCCGCTACCGGAGAAGCTCCCGGGTAAATATTTATAGCATCGGCAATTATATCGACTATTTTTACGGCTATATGGTGCCGGATACCGGGTATCTGAAATATTTTGACCTTAAGCGCTACGAGCAGGGCTTCGCCCTGATGTTCCCGGGGAAAAATTCCAGGAAAACGGAGCCCTTTGTCCCCTCCCGCAAGCTGTTTACCGTGCTGCAGGAATCTGCCCGCTGGGGAGAAATGCTGGAGATCGATACCGTGGGCGCTTTAAACGACGCCGTCACCCAGGGCAGGATACAGGACGTGGTCCTGGTCCAGGAGGCCCTGATGGAGCAGCGCATCGGCAGGATCGCGGAGGAGATCGCCTCCCGTCCGGAGAAGAAATTTGTCATGATCGCCGGTCCCTCCTCCTCGGGCAAGACTACATTTTCCCACCGGCTGTCCATTCAGCTGATGGCCCAGGGCCTGCACCCCCATCCCATTGCCCTGGATGATTATTATGTCAACCGGGTGGACACGCCTCTGGACGAGGACGGGGAATACGATTTTGAATGTCTGGAAGCCATCGACATTGAGACCTTCAACCGGGATATGATCGCTCTCTTAGACGGCCAGGAGGTGGAGATGCCCACCTACAATTTCAAGACCGGAAAACGGGAATACCGGGGGAATAAAAAGAAGCTTGGGGAGAACGACATCCTGGTGATCGAGGGGATACACGGGCTCAACGACAGGCTCTCCCATTCCCTGCCCCATTCCAGCAAGCTGAAGATCTATATCAGCCCCCTGACCCAGCTCAATATCGATGAGCACAACAATCTGTCCACCACGGACTGCCGGCTGATCCGAAGGATGGTCCGGGACGCCAGGACCCGGAATATCACGGCCCGGGAGACCTTTGCCCGCTGGAGCTCCGTGCGCCGGGGAGAGGAGAAGCACATTTTCCCCTTCCAGGAGGAGGCGGACATCATGTTCAACTCCGCCCTGATCTATGAGATCGCGGTGTTGAAGCAGTACGCGGAGCCCTTGCTGTTCAGCGTGGAGAAGGGCTGCCCGGAGTACCTGGAGGCCAAGCGCATCCTGAAGTTTTTGGATTACTTCCTCCCGGTGCCTGACGGGGACGTGGGGAAAAATTCGATCCTGCGGGAGTTTATCGGGGGGAGTTGTTTTCAGGTGTAGGTCCTTGACAGGACTCTGGAAATAAGGTATAACTATAGGAAACGACAAATAAATTTGACGTTTCCTATAAGAGGCCGGGCGTAAGCCCGCAAAATATAAGTAGAACAAATAATCGCGGCTGCAGGCGTCGAAAGACCGCAGGTGAGGAAAGTCCGGGCTTCACAGGGCAGGATGCCGGCTAACGGCCGGTGGAGGCGACTCCAAGGACAGTGCAACAGAAATGTACCGCCGGAGCGATCCGGTAAGGGTGGAAGGGCAGCGTAAGAGACTACCGCCCGCCTGGCAACAGGCGGGGCACATGTAAACCCCATCCGAAGCAAGACCGAACAGAAGCGTTGACGCGGCCCGCCAGCTTCAGGTAGGTTGCTTGAGGGAACTGGCGACAGTTCTCCTAGATAGATGATTATTCGCGACATAACCCGGCTTATCGTTCTGCTTATTGAAAAAAAGCTCTTTCCGTGAAGACGGGAAGGGCTTTTTTGACAAATGAAGAGGGAAAACCGAAAGGAACCATGGCGGATGCCATGATGATGGCAAGAGATGCCATTGGCATAAGCTGTATCCATATGGAAGATGCGGGAGAAGAAATTCCGGTTCCCTCCAGGCTGTCGGAAATTGATATTTCCAAAGGGACTTTTTATGGGGAGGGCGCGGGAATTCTGTCCCTGGTGGATGTGGATCTGGCGGCATATCGCCGGATGCTGGACAATAAAACCGTGCGGAGAAATGTGACGCTTCCGAATTGGCTTAATCAGGAGGCGGAAAAAGCCCATGTAAACGTATCAAAGGTATTGCAGGAAGCCCTTATGGCAAAACTCGGCGTTTTCAGATGATTCCTGTTACAACAAAAGCTCCTGCCATCCCGGAGAGAATCCACCGTTTGGCAGGAGCCTTAATAAATCAGCTTTTCCGTACAAATTCCGTCCTGCACTTGGGGCAGGTGATGCAGATCTTCCCTTTCCCCCTGGGCACCCGGACCGTCTGCTTACAGTTTGGGCAGTTGAAGAAACGGTAGATCTTCCGCTGCTCCCAGCGCTTCCTGCGCTGGTCCTTCTTTACCACAAGCTTGTATTTCCAGTTTAAAAATTTCTGATTCTCCGCGTACCGCTTCTGCACATTTCTGGAAAACATGCGAAAGTATGTATACACCATGATAACAATGGCGATCAGGTAAAAGAACCTGAATATGGGGAAAAAGGATAAAATCAAAAAGGCCAGGGCGATGAACATCAATACTCTGGAAAGCTGGTCCGCCCCATATCGTCCGCTCATAAAGCGCTGGAATCGTTGTCTCATAGTTATAGTCACTCCTTGTCGTTTACAGTTATGGTAGAACGAAACGGGACTAAAGTCAATGGAACTATACTTTTTTAAGAAACATTTTAGGAAATCTTTATGTTTATGGGAATCCACAGCTCTCTTTGAGGGTTTATTTTTGCCAAAAATATCGGCAAATCAGAAGAAAATTGCCGATGTGCGTTGACAACAACAGAAAAGCGGGTAGTAAAAAACCGGCAACCAGCATAAATACAGGGGTTGTCGGCTTTTTTTACGATGATTTCGGAATATGTTTCGGAGTGGGGCAAAGAGTAAGACAATCGTTACCGCACCCGCTTATGCCCCTTATATTTTTCCTCGCAGTATTTGCAGCGGTAGACCTCGTGCTCCGGGTCGGTGAGTACGAAGATCTGGTCCAGCTCCTGCTCCACGGAGGTGATGCAGCGGGGATTTTTGCACTTGATGACGTTCTTGATCTCCGCCGGAAGCTTTAGGATCTTCTTCTCCACGATCTTCTCGCCCTTGATGATGTTCACGGTGATGTTGTGGTCGATAAAGCCCAGCACGTCAAGGTCCAGGGTGCCTGGGTCGCACTCCACCTTCAGGATGTCCTTCTTGCCCATCTTGTTGCTGCGGGCGTTGCGGATGATGGCCACGCAGTAGTCGCCCTCGTCCAACTTCAGATCGTGGTAGAGCTGCAGGCTGGTTCCGGCCTGAATATGGTCTAACACATAGCCCTCGGAAATCGCGCCGACATTTAACATACTTCCACCTCCAATAATGTAAGAATCAGGGCCATACGCACATAGACGCCGTACTGGGCCTGTTTGAAATAAGCGGCTCTGGGGTCGTCGTCCACCTCCACGGAGATCTCGTTGACCCGGGGAAGGGGATGAAGCACCAGCATGTCTTTTTTGGCAAGGGTCATCTTGGCCTTGTCCAGAATGTAGAAATCCTTCATCCGCACGTAGTCCTCCTCATTGAAGAACCGCTCCTTCTGCACCCTTGTCATGTAGAGGATGTCAAGGTCCGCCATGGCGTCCTCCAGGCGTTCCACCTCCCGGTAGGGAATGTGGTTTTTGTCCAGCACGTCCTCCCGGATGTAGCTGGGAACCCGAAGCTCCTCCGGTGAGATCAGGACGAAACGGATGTTGGGATAGCGGATCAGGGCATGGATCAGGGAATGAACCGTGCGGCCAAATTTCAGATCCCCGCACAGCCCGATGGTCAGATCTCCCAGATGTCCCTTCAGGGAGCGGATGGTGAGAAGGTCGGTTAAGGTCTGGGTGGGATGCTGATGGCCGCCGTCGCCGGCATTGATCACCGGGATGGTGGATTTCAGAGAAGCCACCAGGGGCGCGCCCTCCTTGGGATGACGCATGGCGCAGATGTCCGCGTAGCAGGAAATGACGCGGATGGTATCGGAAACGCTCTCGCCCTTGGCGGCGGAGCTGCTGTCCGCGCTGGAGAAGCCTAACACGCTGCCGCCCAGGTTCAGCATGGCGGCCTCGAAGGAAAGCCGGGTGCGGGTGCTGGGCTCGTAGAAGCAGGTGGCCAGCTTCTTGCCGTCGCAGGCATGAGCAAATTTTTTCGGATTCTGTTCAATATCAATGGCCAATGATAACAGCCTGTCCAACTCTTCCACAGAGAAGTCCATGGGGCTCATTAAATGACGCATACATTACCTCCTGTCAATATGATAGCCTGCAAAAGCGTGCAGGCATTTTTACTATCATATAATGTTGGGGTCAAAAGGTATTTTGCCCCCATGATACCTACGAATTGCTCCGCACTGCGTGCTCCCGCCATTCTAAAACACCTCAAATCCGCTCATTTTTCTCCGAAAAATGGCTACTTTTCGGTGTTTTGCGGGTCACAAAGTCATGCTTTTTCATGCAAGCATGAAACGCATGACCTTTTGACCCTGGTATCATCATAATATAATAGATGAAAACAAATTTCAAGGAAAAATTGACGTGAATTTCTAGTTTTGGTATAATACAACAAGATAATAGGGTTCGAGAAGCGGTTCCTATTACATGAGCACTTCGAGAATGCGAGCCCACTATTTTAATGGAAAAGAGGAGAAGAACAATGCAGAACATGGAAGAAAAGGAAATTGTCTATAAGGAGCGGAAACGGATCTTATTTTTCGGACTGCCCTGGACCTTCACAAAATATTTCATCAAAGAGGACATGATCACTGTGGACAAGGGGTTTTTCAAGGTGGAGGAAAATGACTGCTACATGTATAAGGTGCAGGATGTGAAGCTGACGGCCACCCTGATGGAGCGGATCTTCCGGCTTGGGACCGTCACCTGCTATACCGGGGATGTGACCAATCCCCAGCTTATGCTGGTGCATATAAAAAATTCCAAGGAAATCAAAAATTATCTGCTGAAGGCCTCCGAGGAAGCGAGAGTCAAGCGCCGTACCTTAAATACGCTGAACATCGACGCGGAGGATCTGGAGGAGATTACGGATGCCCAGGAGTGACATGGAGATTCGGGAGCTGCTCCATTTTGACGGACAGTGGCGAAGCTACCAGAAGCGGGTACTGGACCGGGCGGACCAGTATCTGAAGGACAACCGAATCCATATTGTGGCGGCGCCGGGCTCCGGGAAGACGACTCTCGGTATCGAGCTGATCCGAAGGCTCAACGCCCCCGCCTTGATTCTGTCCCCCAGCATCAATATCCGGGACCAGTGGCTTATGAGGATCAAGGAGGCGTACCTTCCGGAGAAATGTGAGACAAAGGGCATCCTCTCCAACACCATGAAGGAGCCTGCCCTGCTCAACGCCATCACCTATCAGGCCCTCCACAGCGCCATCGCCAGGCTGGGAGCCGGGGAGGACAAGGACGGGGAGGATGGCGAAGGAGAGGACTACCGGGAATTTGATTTCTTTGCCGTGCTGGAGGAGTGCGGGATAAAGACTCTGTGCCTGGACGAGGCCCATCATCTGCGCAGCGAGTGGTGGAAGGCCCTGGAGGAGCTGGTAAAGCGGGAGCCATCCCTGACGGTGATCGCCCTGACGGCCACGCCGCCCTATGATTCCACCAAGGCGGAGTGGGACAGGTACGTGGGACTCTGCGGTCCCATCGACGAGGAGATCATCGTGCCGGAGCTGGTGAAGGAGAAAAGTCTCTGCCCCCATCAGGACTACGTGTATTTCAATATGCCCACCAGAGCAGAGGCGGAGGCGGTGACAAGATTCCGCAGGGAAGCCCAGGAGATCGGCGGTCAGATTTTAGCGAACCAGGAATTTGCCAGCCTGGTGAGCAGGCACGCCGGGCTTTTGAATCCCCAGGAGCATGTGGAGCAGCTTCTGGAAAATCCCGAGTATCTCTCCTCCCTGCTGGTATTTTTAAATGAGAAACATATGCCGGTGCCCACAGAGCTGGTGCGGATGCTGGGGGCTAAGGGACGGATTCCCAGGATGAATCTGCACTGGCTGGAGGTTTTGCTCCAGGGCTTTCTCTATGAGGATGTGGACAGCTTTCCTTCCGACCCGGTGTTCCGGGAGCAGATGATGGAGCTGTTAAAGAGCCATGGCCTCATACAGCGCAGAAAGGTGGGGCTTAGCGCCAACGAAAATGTGAACAAGCTCCTGCGCGCCTCCAAGGGGAAGATCAACAGCATTGTGCGCATTGTGGGGGAGGAGTACCGGAATCTGGGCGGGGAGCTTCGGCTGCTGATCCTCACCGATTACATCAAAAAGGAGTATCTGTCCGCCCTGGGCGACCCGGAGAAATCCGTCAATGAGCTGGGCGTGGTGCCCATTTTTGAAAATATTCGTCGGGCTTACGAGGGTGAGGGCGGAAAGGCGCCGGCTTCCGGGCAGGAGGGCTTCCAAGGCCCAGCGTCCCCGGAAGCCGGCGGTCAGCTGCGCCTGGCGGCCCTAAGCGGCAGCGTGGTGTTGATCCCCAGCTCGGCCAGAGCCGCCCTGGAGGAGCTTCTGACGGAGTGGGGAGCCACCGCCGCCGTGAAGGAGTGCGGCGCGGCGGGTTACTGCCAGGTGAGCGTGGGCGGCTCTAAGGTGACGGCCTCCGCCCTGGTGACGGAGCTGTTCAACCGGGGGGAGATCCGGGTCCTGATCGGAACCAAATCCCTCCTGGGGGAGGGCTGGGACTCTCCCTGTATCAACGCGCTGATCTTGGCCTCCTTTGTGGGCTCCTTTATGCTGAGCAATCAGATGCGGGGCCGCGCCATCCGCACAATGGCGGGCAATCCCCACAAGGTCAGCAATATCTGGCACCTGGTCTGCATGGAGCCCAAGGGAAAGGGGCAGGAGGACCAGGAGGAGTCGGAGGACTTCATCACCCTGAAACGGCGGTTTGAGGGCTTCCTTGGTGTGCATTATGAGGAAAATCTGATCGAGAACGGTCTGGAGCGGCTGTCTTTTATTCGGCCTCCATACAGTCAGAAGGGGCTGGAGGAGATCAATCAGAAAATGCTTGCCCTGGCGGCGGACCGGCCGGCGCTTAGGAAGCGCTGGGAGGATTCCCTGGTGGTCCTTGACGACATGGAGGTGGCCGTGGAGGCCGGGGCGGATAAGGAATTTTTCAAGCCCGGCGCTCTGATGTTCCAGGCGTTGGCTTTTACCATACTCAGCGGGATTTTGATGGCGGCCAACCTGTTCTGGCTGTTTGGAACGGCTGCGGCTTCGATTGCCGGGGGAGAGACCGCGGCGCGGCTTATGACCGCCCTCTCCGTTGTAGCGGAAGGACTGCTGGGCGCGGTCTTTGCCCGCTTTGTGGTGCGCCTGGTGAACCTGGCCACGCCCTTCCGCTATATGAAAGCCATCGGAAAAGGCGTTCTCTGCGCTTTACAGAAGTTGGGGAGCGTCCAGAAGGAGCATGTAGCCGCGGAGGCGGAGGACGCCGAGGGCCTTCTGTGCTTCGTCTATCTCAAGGGCGGCACGGAGCGGGAGAAGGACGTATTTGCCCAGTGCGTCTGCGAGATGTTCGGGGTTGTGGACAACCAGCGGTATCTGATGAAGGCCAGGGGGCATGTGGGCAGGCTCTGCCGTTACTACTGCGTGCCGGAGCTTTTCGGAAAGCGCAGGGAGGACGCCCAGCTCTTTGTGGACTGCCTGCGGGGCTATATCGGGCCCTACGAGCTGTGCTATACCAGAAGCCCCCAGGGACGGAGGGAGCTTTTGGAGGCCCGGGTCCATGCCTTTGCCAACAAAAATGAGCGCTGTGTGGACAAGCGCAAGAAGGTGAAGAGCGCCTGGCAGTGACGAGGTGATTTGCGGATGATAATTCTTGCTATCGTGATCTTGCTTATGACCGGCATTTATTTTTTTGCCGGCCCCAAGAATAAATTTCAGTATATTATATTGCTGTACATGATGTCGATTGCGCTGCTGATGGCCGTTTCCACGGTTTACCTGTATAAGCTGACCAACTATTCCTTCAGCTTTTTCCTGGAATCCAAGGTGTATCAGTTTATCAACCTGTTTAAGCCCGGCGTCACTGAGCTGTCCCGGTTCCACAATCTGTGCATCGGCCTTTTGATGCTGCTGTCGGCTCTGTTTGTGCTGTTGTTTACCAGGGCGAAGCATCTGTTCTGGCTGTTGTGCGTGCCGGTCCTGTATTTTCTGGTCACCAACGACCCGGAGATCACCTACATTTTGTTTTTGCGCACCAACGTGCCGGGCGTCAGCCCGCTGCTTAGCTGGTTCGTGGAGTACAACCGGTATCTCTGCACGGCCCTGTTTGTTTTTTACACGCTTCTGCCCTTCGGGGTGATCCTGAAGATCATCCTGCGGACCAGGATCTACAGCTACCGGAAGGACTGCGCGATCTACGCCGCCTGCTTTGCGCTTTTTGACGTGTTCGTCTACCTGGTATTTTTCAGGGGGATTTTTAAAAGCATTTTGTTCAGCAATGTGGACCTTTTAAAATTCCCCCACAGCCTGCCCGACATCTCGGAGATGGACATGTTGCTGCCCTACAGCTTTATTTTTATCGTGCTGACGGTGTTCGTGATCATCACGGTGTTTCACCCCCTGCTGGGCTGGAAGGTGTACAGCAGGCGGGAGGCGGCGAAAAATGCCCGCATGATAAATCAGAATATGAAAAATGTCCTGCACACCTATAAAAATGCCTTTCTGGGCATTCACCGGCTGGCGGACCTGGCGGATGCCTACACCCGGGAGGGCGGCCCGGACAGCCAGGAGAAGCTTTTATCCTGTGTGGAGCAGTTAAACCAGATCGCCTCCTCCAACCTGGAGAGCATCACCCATAACATCGAGATGCTGAAAAATGTGTCCCTGAAGTTTGGATTTGTCAATCTGGTGGACTGCATCGAGAGCGCCGTGCAAAACGCGGCTCTGCCCGACACCATCCGGGTGGAGAAAAATTATGACCAGAACGCGCTGCGTTCCCTTCGGATTTACGGGGACTTTGATTATCTGCAGGAGGTTTTTGTGAACCTGTTGTCCAACGCGGAGTATGCCCTGAAGAAGAAGCGCCACCCCGACCCTGTCATCCGGATCCATCTTCTGGTGGAGCCTGAGATCTGCTCCATCGAGATCTGGGATAATGGCTGCGGGATCGAGCGGGACCAGGTGCGGAACGTGTTCAAGGCCTTTTATTCCACGAAATCCACCTCCAGTAATTTCGGCCTGGGCTTAAATTATGTGGAGTCCATCGTAAAGCTGCACCACGGGAATATCAGCGCCAAAAGCGAGCTGGGCAGGTATACGTCGTTTCAGATCGTACTGCCGCTGTACAGGAAAAAAGAGGGAGGAAGAAGAAAGAAATGATTCACTGGGCAATCTGCGATGATGCGGAGTATTTGTGTAAGAGCTTTGAGTGGGCCTTTGAGAAGGAGCCGGATCTGGTCTTTGAGGGGGCGGCCACCAACCGGGAGGACTGCCTTGCGCTGGTCCGGGAAAAGCGGCCCCAGGTGCTTCTTCTGGACATTCAGATGGAGGAGCCCACCACCGGCATTGATCTCATCCCGGATGTGAAGGAGCTGGAGCCGGAATTAAAGATCATCATGCTGACCAACTATGACGACGAAAATTATATCTTTTCGGCCTTTGTGAACGGCGCGGACGACTACGCCTTAAAGACGCTGCCCAACGAGGAGATCTTAAAGACCCTGCGGGACGTGAGCAACAACCAGTCCTCCCTGCGTCCGGAGATCGCCCAGAAGCTGGTGCGCAGAAGCGCGGAGATCCAGCAGGAGAACATGTCGCTGCTGTACGCCTTTGACATCATGACGAAGCTGTCCACCAGCGAGTATGAGGTGCTGCGGGCTTCCTATTACGGGCAGTCCTACAAGCAGATCGCCGCGGAGCGCTTCGTGGATGTCAGCACCATCCGTACCCTGGCTTCCCGGGTCATCAAGAAATTTGGCTCCAGCGATATGAAGACCCTGCTGAAGGAGCTGAAAACCTTAAACGTGTTCACGTTCCTGGACCGGGAGCCCTTGGAGCGGACGGGGGCGGTGTAAGGGGAAGCTCTCTGCGGCAGTCGGAGTCTTGCCTGCTCAGATATATATAAATGGTTCCTGAAAGGCCTTTTCCTGCGGAAATTTCTTTGGCGGGAGAGGGCCTTATTTTTGTGCGCTTGTTTCCTTTTGATAAAACGCATTGGTCAGAGTCCACAAATTATCAACTTCTACCGGATGGCAAAAAGTGCTATATTTTGTAACATCAACAAATCACTTGGCCATTCCATGGTCAAAGAATATGAAGGAGGAGCATATGAAGAAAAGGAAACGAGCAGTTGTCAAAAACAGAGTTCTGGCCTTTCTGCTGTCGGCGGCGATGCTGATGAATTTTTCATCCATGTCATTGCTGAAGGTCCAGGCGGCGGAGCCGGGAGAGAGTGTGGTCCATGAGATTTACATGGATTCCTGCGGAACCTGGAACAGATCCGGTGTCCGCATGAACCTGAATTTCAGTAAGGGCGGCGGTTCGCAGTATGATGGAGAAAAGAGTATCTATGTAAAAGTGGATAAGGCTCAGGGAAGTACGGAAGGAAGCTATGAATGGCTTCAGGTTCTGTCAGCGGAGGCGATTGCCGATTTAGACCCGGAAACGGCATCTTTGCAATTTGCCATGAATCCCTACATGTATGTGGCAAATGCCCAGATTGGCCTGGTATGTGAGGCGGATGGAGAAAAGCTGTCCCTGCGGCTGCCGCTGGATACCTATGTGGAGAAAGAGGATTTCGTACTTGGCACGGAGTATCAGATCGTAACGATTCCCTTTGCGGATTTTGCGGAAGGAACCTGCTATAATTAAGGTATCATGAAAAAAATTACAATCCCTCTAGCGGAATTGTTTGGCGATTGTGCCGTTAATATAGAAGGAGCTAAAAAGGTTAGGACTCTGGTGCTTATGCCTGCGTTTTTCCTTCTCA
>CALWDR010000082.1 GCA_944376745.1 uncultured Lachnospiraceae bacterium | reverse complement strand
AGCGGGACGGGCGTCGGCTCCCTGGCCACGGTCGATCCCAGCCCCTACTCCGGTGACTTCGTAGGCCCCGAGCAGATCATTCCGCCCCAGGGGCTGAAGACGGAGTCCGGCGGGGATCTGGTGTGGGAGGCCTGCATTACCATGAACGACAACTGCGGCTACTGCGCCAAGGACAAGCATTTCAAGCCCGCCTCCACCATCATCAAGAAGCTGGTGGAGTGCGTCAGCAAGAACGGGAACATGCTCTTAAACGTGGGGCCGGACGCCAAAGGCAATATTCCGAAGGAATCCTTACAGATCTTAAAGGAGATCGGAGACTGGATGGGCAAGAACGGAAATTCCATCTATGGCTGTAAGGGAAGCAGCCTGCCCAAGCCGGAGAACGGGCGCATCACCCAAAACGGGAATAAGCTGTATTATCACGTCATGGAAAATGCCATCGGCAGCGTGCCCCTGTACGGGATTTCCCGGGATCAGGTAAAATGTGTCCGGCTGCTGTCTGACGGCAGCGAGCTTAGGATCGCCGACACCTGGATGGTGAACAATTACCCGGACATTGTGTTTGTGGATATCACTGCTACCCCGTACCTGCCGGATGAGACGGATACGGTGGTGGAGGTTACGCTGAAGGGTGCGGAATAGAGGGAAGAGTCAGATGAATGATTTTACTTACGAGAAAAAAGACAGCGCACAGGAGCTGGAGACCTACGAATGGGACAACGTATGGTGGGAGCAGGCCCCGGACCGTACAAAGCCCCGCGTCCTTTATATAGGCGACTCCATCTCATGCGGGATTCGGCGCATCGCCACGGAAAAGGCCGGCGGGAAAATTTTGTTTGACGGGTTTGGGACCTCAAAGGCTGTGGATAACCCCTATTTTGCAGAGTCCCTGCGGCTTTTTGCGAGGCAGCAGCAAAAGCGTGAGATCGTGATCTTCAATAACGGACTCCATGGATTTCACCTAAGCGACGGGGAGCAGTACAAGGCGCATTATGAGAAGCTGGTGAGATTTCTGCTGGAAGAATTTCGGGATACTCCCCTTGCCCTGGCGCTGACAACGGGCGTTGCCGGTCCGCGCAATGAGCGGGTGCTCGCCAGAAATGACGCGGTGCGGCAGATCGCGAAAACCTATGGGCTTTTGGTGATCGATCTGTATTCGGTATCTCTTCAATATGCCGGGCTGCGGGCCGATGACGGCGTCCACTATACCCAGGAGGGGTACGAGAAACTGGCGGAAAGGCTTGTGGAATCGGTATACAAAATCTTTCCGAAGTTATGAAACAAGGATATGTCTCAGGAGGAAGCAAAATGAACACAGATACGTTGTATTATACCCGGCCCGCGAAATACTGGATGGAGGCCCTGCCCCTTGGAAACGGCTCCCTGGGCGCCATGTGTGATTCCGGTGTTGGGACAGAGAAAATCTTCTTAAACCATGACACCCTGTGGACGGGCCATCCCAGAACCGTCACAAGGGAGGGGGCTTTCGCCTCTTATCAGAAAGCGCAGAAGCTTGCTCTGCAGGGAAAATACCGGGAGTGCCATGAGGAGATCCGGCAGAATTTTGTCGCCTGCTGGTCCCAGGCGTATCTGACCTTCGGCATACTGAAGCTGAAGTTTGATTTTGAAGCGTATTCGGACTACCAGCGCAGCTTGGATCTGTCCCAGGCTCTGCTTCACAGCCGTTTCACGGCGGAAGGAAGGAAAATCGTGAAAACGGCTTTTGTGTCCTACCCTCACAACGTGCTGGTTTACCGGATAGAAGCCCCGGAGGGCGGGCGATTTTCCCTGGAAGCTTCGGTGGAGTGTCCGCTGAAGCATGAGATCCATGTGCAGGAGGATATGCTGCTGGTGGACGGGGAATGTCCAGGAGATGGTGATACGCACAGCCCGTCTTATCCCTGCAACAGCTTGATCTATTCGGACAAGGAGGAGGAGCGGGGCGTATTGTTCCGGGGAGCGCTGAAGATAAACTGTGACGGCGCTCTGGCGGACGCCGGCGGCAGCCTGAGAGTGGAGAACGCGTCCTGCGTCACCTTGTATTTTAACATCAGTACCAGCTTTGACGGTTTTGACAGATATCCTGCACTGGAAGGAAAGAAATGCAAAAATGCCTGCATAGCTGCGCTTAAGGCCGCCTCCGAGGCAGGGTATGAGACTGTGCTGCAAAAGCATGTGGCGGATTATAAGAACCTTTATGATCGGGTTTCCCTGAAGCTTGGCGAAGAGAACGGGACTGCGGCACCTACGGATGAGAGATTGAAAAATTTCGTGGCTGATCCTTCGGATCTGAATCTCTATACCCTGCTGTTTCATTATGGAAGGTATCTTCTGATCGCCTCCTCCCGGCCTGGCAGCATGGCGGCCAACCTGCAGGGCATCTGGAACAACAGTGTGAAGGCTCCCTGGAATTCCAACTATACGGTCAACATCAACACCCAGATGAATTACTGGCCGGCGCTTCCCTGTCATATGCCGGAGCTTATGGAGCCGCTGGTGGACCTGATCCGGACGGTGTCTGTCACAGGGGAGCAGACGGCGCGGGAGTTTTACCATGCCAAAGGGTTTGTGCTGCATCACAATACGGATATCTGGGGCCATGCGGCGCCGGTTTACGGCGACCCCCAGTGGGCCTTCTGGCCGGGAGGCTCCGGCTGGCTGTGCCAGAACCTTTTTGACATATATCGCTTCACACGGGACCAGGAATTTCTCAGGGAAACGGCTTTTCCTCTGATGAAAAAGGCGGCGGAATTTTATCTGGACATCCTCATTGAGGATGAGGATGGAAGCCTGATGATCTGTCCGGCCACCTCCCCGGAAAACAGCTTCGTGACGGAGGAAGGATGCGCGGCCACCGCCAAGAGCACTGCCATGATGAATATGATCGTGCTGGATCTGTTTACAAATTGCAGGAAGGCTTGTGAGGAGCTTGGGATTTCCGATTCCTTTTATGAGGAGATCTGTCAGGCCATTCCCAGGATCAAGCCTCTGAAGATCGGGGAGAACGGTGCGGTTCTGGAATGGAACGAGCCTCTGCCGGAGCGGGAGGTCCATCACCGGCATGTGTCCCACCTGTATGCCCTTCACCCTGCGGGACTGATCACAGAGGAGAAGGACAGGGAGCTTTTTGAGGCCTGCAAAAAGACACTGGAGCTGCGGGGAGATGAGGGCACCGGATGGAGCCTGGCCTGGAAGGTGAATTTCTGGGCAAGGCTGCGGGACGGAGATCACGCGCTGAAGCTTCTGGAGCGTCAGTTGAGATACGTCCCGGCCAGGGACGTGGAACAGGACGATTATGTATCCGGCGGCGGCACCTATCCCAATATGCTGGACGCCCATCCGCCCTTTCAGATCGACGGGAATTTCGGGGCGGTCAGCGGGATCTGTGAAATGCTGCTGCAGTCCGACGGGGAAAATGTCTATCTGCTTCCGGCCCTGCCCGAACGCTGGAAAAACGGCAGCGTGAAGGGACTGGCAGCCCGGGGAAACGTGACCGTAGATATGGAGTGGGAGAACGGCAGGCTTACAGATTATACCGTGCATGGGGATGCCAGCGGGCTGAATATCATTCCCTGCCGGTAAAGAGGTTAGCCGTGATCAAAGTTATTGACAGGAGGGAGAAAAGCATGAGTGTTAACGCGCGGATTTATGAAAATCCACAAAAAACAAGTGAGAATAGGAGAAAGCCAAGAAGCTGCTATATTCCCGGAGGTATTTCTGAATATATGCTTTTAAACGGCGAATGGAAATTCGCGTATTTTAGCAGGGATATTGATGTCCCGGATCAGATAGAGGACTGGGATACGATTCCTGTACCATCCTGCTGGCAGCTTTTTGGTTATGAAAACCCCAATTATTCCAATGTGAATTATCCGTATCCCTGCGACCTGCCCTATGTTCCGGATGATAATCCATGTGGCGTATATGAGCGTGAATTTGAACTTGCTGAAAAATGGGGTACTGTTTATTTTGTCCTGGAAGGTGTGGCTTCCTGCGCGTTTCTATATGTCAACAACCAATATGTAGGCTTTACACAAGGCAGTCACCTGCAAGCGGAATTCGAGATTACAGATTATGTGAAAAAAGGTGGTAATACTGTACGCGTCAAGGTGCTGAAATGGTGCTGTGGCAGTTATCTTGAGGATCAGGATTGTTTTCGGCATAACGGTATTTTCCGTGATTGTTACATTCTACAGCGCCCCATAGGGCATATAAATGACATTGAGATGATTCCAACCGATAAAGAGATAACCATCAAGTTAGAAGGGAGTGTGGTTGTCCGTATTTTGGACGGGGATGAGCTCTTGACAGAGGCGGAATTCACGGACACATTTTCTTATGTACCTGAGAAGCCTGTGCTTTGGAATGCGGAAAAGCCGCATTTATACACGGTAGAATTAGAACGGGGCGGCGAGATTATCACATTAAAAGCCGGGCTTCGCAGGATTGAAATATCAGAAGAATATGAACTTTTAGTCAATGGCGTCCCGGTCAAGCTTCACGGGGTAAACCACCATGACACAAGCAAATATTGCGGCTGGTGCCAGACGGAAGACGAGCTTCGATATGATCTCTTACTTATGAAAGAACTTAACATCAACTGTGTGAGGACCTCCCATTATCCACCCACGCCCAAATTTATCCAGATGTGCGATGAAATCGGTCTCTATGTGGTGCTTGAAACAGATATTGAAACTCATGGGTTCATGTACCGGCGGGCCAATGCTGCTGCTTTCAGGTATGATGTAGAGTCCAACGACTGGCCGGCTACAAAAAAGGAATGGAAAAACGAGTTTGTGGAGCGCATGAAGCGTATGGTGGAAAATTATAAAAACCACGCCTGTGTCATCATGTGGTCCACCGGCAACGAGAGCGGACATGGCTGCAATCATGTTGAAATGATCCGGTGGACCAGAAAACGGGACAGCACAAGACTGCTTCACGCAGAGGATGCGTCTAATAAAGGGCAGACGCATAATGTGGATGTTTACTCCAGAATGTATCCATCCCTTGAAATGGTAGAAGGGTACGCGTTGACGGATGATATCAATGCCCCGGTATTTCTCTGTGAATATTCCCATGCAATGGGGAATGGACCGGGGGATGTTTACGATTACAACGAGCTTTTCGATAGGTATCCTAAGCTGATCGGGGGATGTATATGGCAATGGGCAGATCATGTGGTAACGGTAGAGGGCGTGGAGCGGTATGGCGGGGATTTTGAGGGGGAGCTTACCAACGATGGGAACTTCTGCTGTGATGGATTAGTGTTTGCCGATCGCTCCTTTAAGGCTGGAACCATGGAGGCAAAGGCTGCGTACCAGCCTATACGGACGAGGTACGAGGATGGGATCTTAACGGTATACAATCGTCTTGATTTTACGAATCTGAATGAGTATGAATTTGTATATGATATTGAAGTAGACGGGAAAAAAGTTGTTGAAAAGCAGGTGACTCTGGCGGCGGAACCGCATTCCTCCGCCAGAGTAGAAATTGACCACACAGAAAGCACGTGCAGGTATGGAGCGTATCTGAATACCGCTTTGATCCGCGACGGTAAGACCTATGCCGCTACACAGCATGAGCTCCCATATATCCTTTTGGGGAGTGAGAAACTAGAGAAAGCGGCGTTGACAGAGGATCAAAACAATATTTACGCATCCGGAGCAGGATTTTCCTATGTTTTCTCCAAGCATTATGGGGCATTTACGAATATTGTGATAGATGGAGAGGAACAGTTATCCGGAAGAATGGTGCTTTCCGCATTCCGGGCGCCTACAGATAATGACCGTAAGATGAAGATTCTATGGGCAAACATAAACGCATGGCAGGGTGAGAATCTGGATTGCGCTTTTTCAAAGGTCTATGATTGTCATATGGAAAATGGAGCTATCATAGTCACAGGCGCTCTTGCGGGTGTTGGGAGAAATCCGTTTTTCCAATATTGCCTTACCGTAACAATTGCCGAAAACGGACAGATCGATCTTGGGTTAAAGGGAAATGTCCGGCAGGACGCCATATGGCTCCCGAGGCTGGGGTTTGAGTTTGCGCTCCCAATGGAAGCAAATGCTTTTACTTACTATGGAAGAGGACCAATGGAGAACTATCGCGACATGTGCCACGCGGCAAAAATGGGGCTGTACGCAAGCGATACCGGACAGGAATATGTGAACTATGTCCGTCCCCAGGAGCATGGAAACCATACCCAGGTGAAAATGCTTAAAATCGGTAAGCTGGTATTTTTATCACGGGAGGGTTTTGAGGCCAATGTATCAAAATATAGCATGTCCGCTCTGGCGAAAGCGGAGCATACCGATGAGCTTTTCACGGATGGAAAAACACATCTGCGGATTGATTACAAGGTTTCAGGACTGGGCTCCAATTCCTGTGGACCGGAATTAGAGGAAGTGTACCGACTGAAGGAGAAAGAGATCCGTTTTTATTTTACGATAGAACCCGCAAGCATAAATCTACAATAGAAAGAAAAACATTTTTAAAAACCCCTGCTATTTTAATGAAAAAGCAGGGGTTTTTAAACGTTTATTCGTCAAAAAGGAAGAAAAAGGGAACAAAGGAAGTTAAACGGAATTTACAAATGATACAAAACTGTGATATGAATAAGTTAACATCGATGTTGGGAACAAAAGGAGAAAGATCAGATAAATCTGCTGGCGCTTTTCGATGAAAGGAGGATGATACGAATGAAAACAGATATAAAGATAAAAGAGTCAAAAAAAACTGTTTTCATAAAAAAAGTAAAGCATGACGGAGTGCTCTACTTAATGGCTCTTCCGGCAGTCATACTGATATTCGTATTCTGTTATGTGCCAATGTATGGAGTATTGATGGCTTTTCAAAACTATATCCCTGCAAAAGGTGTTTTTGGCAGTGATTGGGTAGGGCTCAAACATTTTATTTCCTTTTTACGGGATCCGTTCTGCGGCAGGATCGTCAGAAATACGATTTTGCTGGGGGTCGAATCGTTGGTGTTCAGTTTTCCCGCCCCCATTATTCTGGCGCTGCTGCTGAACGAATTAAAGGCAGGGAAGTTTAAACGTGTTGTTCAAACCATTTCCTATATGCCGCATTTTGTATCTACGGTTATCATTGTAGGATTGATGCTGGAGATATTTTCCTTGTCGGGAATCGTAAATGACTGGATCGTAAAGCTTGGCGGAGAAGCGATCAGCTTCATGGAGCGGCCGGAATGGTTCCGAACAATGTATATCGGGTCGGGTATATGGCAAGGTGTAGGATTTAGTTCGATTCTTTATCTGGCGGCAATATCCGGAATAAATCCGGAGCTGTATGAGTCAGCCATCCTGGACGGAGCATCGCGCTGGAAGCAGGTCATACACATAACACTTCCCTGTATCATGCCAACCATATCCATTATGTTTATCTTTGCTGTTGGCGGTATTCTGGGAAATGATATGCAAAAGATATTGCTCATGTATTCGGAAGCGAATTGGGAAACGTCGGATGTGATCAATACATATGTTTATCGAAAAGGCTTGTTGGGGGGACAATATAGCTATTCCTCGGCAGTTGGCCTGTTTATGTCGGTAATCTCATTTGTGCTTTTGTGGATCACAAATAAAATAAGCCGGAAGTTGGGCGCGGAAAGCTTGTTTTAAGAGTTTAGGGGAACTTCTTGTGAAAGGGAGAAAGGGACTATGCATTATAAGAAATCCTTCGGAGAAAAGGTCAGTACGGCAATTATTTATATGATCATTATCATTCTTACCCTTGCGTTTTTATACCCTGTTATTTATTGCCTGTCCATGTCGCTGTCAGACCCGGATCTATTGGGCGGACAGCCAATCGGACTATTGCCAAAGGGGTTTTCATTGGAAGCTTATCGGTATCTGTTGAGCAGCAGTAAGGTATTCCGATATTATGGAAATACGATTCTATACGCGGGAGTAGGTACGCTTATTTCCATTCTGGTGACCAGCCTGGTAGCCTACGCCTTGTCCATATCAACATTTACAGGCCGCAAGGTCATTACGGTATATCTTGTGATAACCATGTTTTTTTCCGGTGGAATGGTGCCGCTGTATCTAACCGTTCAGCGTCTCGGAATGATGGACACCATATGGGCGATGGTATTACCCGGAGTAGGCGCATATAACGTTATGGTTTACAAAACTTTTTTCAGACAGCTTCCCAGTTCATTGACAGAAGCTGCCAAGGTGGATGGGGCTGGACATTTTCGGATTCTGTTTACCATTGTAATGCCTCTTTCTAAGCCTCTTTTGGCTACCATGGCGTTATTCAGCATTGTTGGTCATTGGAACAGTTATCTTAACGCGGTATTGTATTTAAGAGATTCGAATAAGCATCCGATCCAGATGCTGCTGCGTAGTTTGCTGATATCGCTGGAGATGCTGGAGGATAAGGATATGGGGGCCATTGCGGAACAGGTGACTACAAGCTCCCGTACCGTAAAGGGAGCAGGAGCCATGATCGCCATGATCCCGATACTCTGCGTATACCCATTTATGCAAAAGTATTTCGCAAAGGGAGTTATGGTGGGTTCTATTAAAGAGTAAGTGAAAAATAGTTGAGCCATTGAGCGAAACTATTAGCTGCCGGAGTGTAGCAAAATAAAGAAAAAAGGAGAGAGACATATGAAAAAACGAATGAAACAAAGAATCTTAGCAGCGTTATTGGTGATGGGGATGCTTATTTCCATGGTTGGATGTGCCGGCGGCGAAACCGGCGACAAAGAACCGGAACAGGGCAATGAGATTGACACTCCAGATTCGGAGCAGGGAGACGATACAAAGAGCGCCAGCCTTCTTCCGTATACTGGCGAAGAGATTACTTTTACTTATTTCTGGTTCGATATGGGTACCGATTATTCGGCAACTGAGACATTGCCAATTCCACAGGTTCTGCAGGAAAAAATGGGTAACATCAAGCTGCAATTGGAGGTTCTTCCCATTACGGACTACTACACCAAGGTACCGCTTCTTCTGGCTGGCGGAGAACTTCCGGATATCATGATAATACCGGATCCGTCCACCAATCTATCCACCTATGGACAGAACGGTATCTTTCTGGATTGGGCGCCGTTGATGGAGGAATATATGCCAAACCTCTATCAGTATTCCCAGGAATTAGCCATGTTTGACGGACTCAGAGATACGGAAGGGCACACTTATGGGCTTCCCGTATATGTAAACAGCGAAGACTATATCATGCAGACCTGGTTGACAAACGCTACATTATTAGAGGACCTGGGAATTGATATTCCGGAAACACAGGCAGATTTCCTGGAAGCGTGCCGTAAGGTAAAAGCGGAGACCGGTATCACGCCCATACAGCGGAGATATGGATTAGCCTCCCTTATGGATTCTATCGGACTGATGTATAAATATGAAGGAGACAGAGGTCTTTCCTATTATCCGGAGGAAGGAGTATGGGACTTTGGACCTACCAGGGAAGGCAGCGAACTGAAGGATTTTCTTACTTTTATGCATACCCTTTGGGAAGAGGAGCTGATCGATCATGAGATCAATACCATGACGGAAGAGCAATGCAGCAGTAATATCCGCAGCGGCAATTTCGCATTTACAAACGATTATCATGAAAGCTATTCCCATGCGGAGGGGGATAGTTATGTCCCCTTTGCGGAAACATCAGATATTGAAATTGAAGTTATTCCGACCCCGGTAGGAACCGGCGGGAAAGTGGCTGTTGATAGTGCCAGAGACGGAAAGTGTGTCTGGGCAGTGGTTTCAGACGCCAATACGGAGCACCCGGAGCTGCTTGCCGCATGCATTGACCTGCTCTTCAGTGAAGAAATAGCGACCTATGAAAACTACGGTATCGAAGGTGAAAGCTATGAGATTGGGGATGACGGAGAGAAATATTTCACGGATGATGTAAAAGCTGCGTGTAATAATTTTTCTGGGGATATCAGCCTGGCAGATCTTGGCGTTAACGGAAACGCCTGGTTAAGAACATTTGGCATCACGGATACAAAGGCACAGAGATTGTTGCTTGAAAGGCCGGAGATCTATGAGAGTGTTAACAATATTATTGAAAAGCTGGACACCGGAGAACTTGAAGCCCGATACGCGTATAGCTATCCTGCGTTGACGGAAGAAGAAAATACGGAATTATCTGATATTCTTACGCCGGTTCAAACCTATCTGGATGAATGTATGATGAAATTTATTATCGGGGACATGGATCTGGAGGCCGATTGGGATACGTTCATGACCAAATTGCAGGGATACGGAGATATGGAACGGGTTTGTGAGATACTTAACAGTAAGGAGATGCCGGATTACGCCGGAAATTGGAGATGATCTGATCAGTGCTGTGATGCTGATGGCGCGGATGGATGAAATATCCGCCCGCGCCGTTATCGGCCTTGTTGAAAAGCGCGAAAAATGATAAAATAAGCATAGAGGTTTTACGGGGGACGGTTCAGAAGATTCAGAGGGACGCCAATGGGAAAAAGTTTTAAATTGATACATAATTTAAAAAAGTATAGGTTACGTAGTGTATATTCACAGTTGATTGTTATGGTAGTGATTTTGACAGTTGTTTTGTCAGTGATCAGTGTCACTATATTGTGCTTTCTTCGTAATAACATGATAGAGCGGGAAAAGGAAACGCAAAAAGTGAACCTTGAATATACGATCGAACAGCTGGATGAGGTGCTCCACAACGCGTATCAGGCAGTCTACTCTATTATAGGAAACAGTTATGTCATCAATGGTTTGATCGACTATGACAGGGACATAGAATCTTATGCGGATAACAAGGAGATCACGGATATCATTTCAAGATTGTACATGATCTATCAATCCGATGAAAATATCAGGAATATTTTCATTATTCAAGAAAAATATGACTTTGTTATGGATCAGAAGGGAATCACGGATAAGTCTCTTTATTTTCGAAATTATTTTGGAGAGGAAGCCGAATTCTGGGATGAACCGACTGGAGAACGGCATGATTTTACGCTGCGGATGAGTAAGGACAGCTCGTCCTTGTATGTTTTACACTCCATGTATTCCGGCAATAAGAAGTTTGCGCTCCTATGTATGGAGCTTGATATGGATCAACTGCGTAATAGTGAAACGTTCCATGAATTTGTGAAAAACCGTATCGTCTGTATTACAGACGCGGAGGGGAATATCATTGGTTATCTTTCGGAAAGCCGCAATGACGCGCTGGTTTACGATGCGATCAAAAATACCTGCGTAAAGGAGTACCTTTTTCTTGATGGCAGTACATCCACAGAGGAATTAAATATCATAGCGCTCACACCCATGCAAATGGTCACTGGTGAAATTACGATTCTGTTTGTGGTTTCTTTTGTAGTGTTTGCGGTGGCTATCATTTTGGGTATTACAGTCGCGATCTGTATTGCGAACCATATTTATCGACCTTTGTATCATGCGGTGGAGCTGATCGAGATCGCCGGGAATCGCGGCGGCGATGATGAATTTGAGACCATTGAGCATAACGTGAGCGCGATCATCGAACATAATCAGGCTATGACAGCTGTTGTCGCGCGCAGCACGCCCATTGTGCTTGAGGTGATGTTCCGAAGACTTATCACGGAAGTGGATAGCAACAAGGATTTTGAAGAGATGCTGGATATACTATCGATCGAGGTGCGTGACGGATGCTATCTTGCGGTGGCAATTTATACGGAACAGAAAAGTGATGATATGGAAAAAAAGATCAATGGCCTTTTTCATGATAGTGTTGTATCACTGTTTAAACGCGGCAAGGATGAATACGCCCTGATCTTGCGACTGCAGCGGGATGTGTCCCGGGATATGGTTCTGGAGCGCTGTAAAAAGCTACAGGAGCTTACGGGCGCAGTCATTGGGGTAGGCAGGACGTATCAGAATGTATACAGCATCGGAAAATCCTACAACGATGCGCTGCGGATCTTAGAAAACAGAAAAATCAGCTTCAGCGAAATGGATATATTTGATGCTGAACGGGACTGTGAATACGTATGCTACGAGCTTCCCAGCGATACAGAGAGTGTGTTGTACAATCATATTATTTCCGGTAACAGCCGATTGGTGATCGAAACTATAAACCAATCCCTTAAGAAGAATCTGGAGAGGGGAATCAGTTTTCGGGAATATCTGAAATTGGTTAGTGTGTACGAATTATATCTGACGAGAGTATATGAAAATATGGATGCTTCCGCGCAGGGATGCGTTGAACTGGAGGCGTTTTCCGGGACGTCCTTTTGCGTGCGGGCAGTGGAAAAACGAGTGGAGACCATGCTTGAGAATTATCTTAAGGTGTCTGAATTTTATAACAGAAGCATGCATACTGAGACAATGGAGCGGATATTAAAGTACATCGAGGAGAATATGGAACGAGATATCGGGTTGGAAGATGTGGCGGCAGCAGTTAATCTGACATCCAATTACATTACAAAATATTTTAAAAATAAGACGGGAATTAATTTTAAAGCCTGTTTGACCATGAAGCGTATGGAAAGAGCAAAAGAATTGCTTACAGAAACAGAAATGACGGTAAAAGAAATTGCCATAAGGTGCGGCTATAACAGTTCCAAGCAGCTGATCGCTAATTTTACAAAGGTAACGGGCATTGCGCCGACGGAATATAGAAAATGTCATAAAACACAAACCGATGATTGGAAGGAGAGGATACAGTTACATGAAAATCGCGAAAGCTATACCCTTTGAGGGAAAACCAGTGTTTCATATGCCTTCTGTATATGGAGGATGTATCGGCAAAGAGATTCTATGTAGGATCCCAGTGACTGGGAAACGCCCGATCCGTATCAGCGCGACCGGGTTGGCGGAGGGATTAAAACTGGAAAACGGAATCATCTCGGGAGTTGTGGAAGAGGACTGTCAGTTTCCGGTGGAGATCCGTGCGGAAAACGAACTTGGGAAGACAATGTGGCAGGTTACATTTAAAATTCACGAGGATACCATGCTTCTGACACCGCTGATGGGGTTTACCAGCTGGAATGCTTTTGGCAGCGCGGTATCTCAGGAAAAGATGGAAGAAACAGCGAAAGAGATGCTTCAGCTGGGGATTGCGGATTATGGGTATCAGTACATCAATATAGACTCGGGATGGCAAAAGGAATATGGCGGAGAATTTGATGCCATCATGCCCAATGATAAGTTCCCGGATATGCGGGGTTTTTGTGAGAAAATGCATAGTATGGGCTTAAAATGCGGTATCTATTCCACACCTATGCTGACAGCATGGGGATGTCCGGAAGAGTTGCCCTCCATACCGGGATGTACCCGGGGAAAGCCAAGTATCCTCTTTACCTGTAATAATGGAGGCATAGGTGAGGAGCGTATGGAGGAAAATAATGTCCGGCAATGGGAAAAATGGGGGTTTGACTATTTGAAATACGATTGGGCGCCCTGTGAGCCTATCAATGCGGAGCATATGAAGGTGGCTCTTTTAAAAGCTGATCGGGAAATTGCGTTTTGTGTAACGGTGAATGCGGATATCTGTTATCGCGAATACTGGAAAAGGAAGTGCAGCTCCTGGCGGTGTAATAAGGATTCCATGGATAACTGGGACACGGTAAAGGAATATCTGGCCGATCAGGGGTTTTGCAAGATTGAATACTGGAAGGAAGCCGTGTCACCGGGGCATTTCTATGATCTGGACATGCTGGAGATAGGAGCAATGAGTTGGAATCAGGGGAGGTCGCATCTTACTGAGAACGAAGAGCTATTTGCCTATACGCTGCGGGCATTTTTCCTTTCCCCGATTCAATTAAGCTGTGTGCTCAGTGAATTGACAGAGTTTGAATATAATCTGATCACGAATGACGAGATCATACGGATCAACCAGGATAGCCTGGCGGATTTCCCGGAGCCCTACAGCAAAAATGAGCCGGAGGGAGTACTGACCTATCAGAGAATGCTGGAAAATGGAGACACTGCGTTCGCAATCTTTAATACATCGGACGAAGAGAAAACGCAGATACTGGACCTTAAGGGATTTAAAGCAGTGCGCAATCTGTGGACAAAGACAGACTTAAGACCTGAAAAGGAATTTAAATGTACCGTGGAACCGCATTGCGCTGTTGTACTGCGCGCTTCCGGCTCCCGGTAAGCCTGATGGGGAGAAAGGCATTTCTACGTAACAGGAGGATAGACGATGGAGCTTACGATCACTAAAAAATATCTGGTTTTTCCGGTGAATACCAATGCCAAGAATAAACGGTTAAGCTTTTCCGAAGAGGAAAGGACCTTATATGAGTTTAACATAAAGCTGGATCAGTATGCGCCTGATTTCTATGCTTACATTGACGTTTCCCGTTTTCGCGGCATGAAGATAAAGCTTACGGTATACCCGGAAATGGAGATTTCCTGCCGGGAATCCGACACCATGGATATCCCGGGCCTGTATCGGGAGCCATTACGTCCACAGGTACATTTTTCCACAAAAAACGGGTGGATGAATGATCCCAACGGTTTGATTTGTCTGGACGGTATTTATCATATGTTCTATCAATATAATCCCGCGGGAACACACTGGGATAATATGCACTGGGGACATGCGGTGAGCGACGACCTGATTCACTGGGAGGAGAAGGATATTGCGCTTTTCTTGAGTGACGCTGCCGGAAATATCTTTTCCGGCAGCGCGATACTGGATCAGGACAACCTGCTGGGGCTTTCGAAGGAAGCTGTTCCGGTTGCCCTTTTGTATTATACGGTCACAACGAAACCATTCACCCAGCATCTAGCCTATTCAACGGATGGATTCCAAACGATCCATAAATACCCGGGAAACCCGGTTCTTCCCCACATAGTCGGCGGCAATCGCGATCCGAAAGTGGTTTTTTGCGAGGAATTAAATACTTATATTATGGTTTTGTATCTCATGGAAAACGAATATGGCTTTTTGCGCTCCGCAAATCTTACCGACTGGAAGCTTTTCCAGAGAATCAACTTTCCGGGGGAGGCGGAATGCCCGGATCTTATTTCCCTTTGGGATGGTAATGGTCGTAAAAAATGGATCTTCATGGGAGCGAATGATAAATATATTGTTGGTGAATTCCAAAAGGGAACCTTCATGGCGCTTCAAGAGCCCATGTCCTTACATTATGGTTCCGCCGCGTATGCCGGACAGACCTTTAGCAACATGCCGGACGGCAGAGTTGTGCGGATATGCTGGGATAGATGGGACAGCTGGCATAACAAGTCTACAAAATTCAATGGACAGATGGGGATTCCCATGGAGCTTACCTTGGAAAGCTGTGATGGGAAGGATTATCTGTGCGCGAATCCCGTGAAGGAAATAGAGCGGATTTACAGTAATCAGTTAAGCTTTGATAACGAGAAAGCTTCCGTGGATGCCGAGTGGTGTATTACATTGGAGGATAAGCCATATCTGATCAAGATCAAGGGCGCTTATACGGATGATGTTGTTTTGGATTTTAGTATTTTTGGATGCGGTTTCGCTGTGGATTTCTCACAAAACAGGCTGCTGCTGGGGGAGGCTCAGATGCCCGTCGCAATCCATAGAGATTATTTGGATATTACCCTTATTGTTGACCGGTGCAGCATGGAGTTTTATGTGGATGGTGGTAAGGCCTGCCTGTCAGCGGCAGATGAACGCGCCATATGTGACCGCAATCTTCCATGGTTTCATATTTCTTCTAATGGAGAATATTATTTTGAGCAGATTACAATGTATTCACTGAATTCCATATGGAATGAATCCATATTGTAAAGGAGGCGCGTGCGGCATGTGGGAATTCGAGAGCGAAAAAAACATATTTATTGTAGGCCATCGCGGTGTCCGAAGCTTATATCCGGAGAATACGTTGGCTTCTTTTCGGGCTGCTCTGAAGCTTAAGCTTGATTTAATTGAGTTTGATGTACATTTCACCAGGGACAGGCATATTGTGGTGTGTCATGACGCTGATATTGAACGGACAACCAACGGCAGCGGCCTTATACGGGATATGACGCTGGAGGAACTGAAACGCTATGACGCAGGTATCAAAATGTCGGAGCGATTTGCGGGTGAATCGATACCTACGCTGGAGGAAGTGCTGGAATTGATGGTACAGGCAGATTATCAGGTACTGATCAATGTTGAGATTAAGGAGTATGACCATTTACTTGTGAATCAGACCATTGCGATGCTGAAAAAGTATGGGATGGATCAGAGGAGCGTCATTGCCTGCTTTAACGCGGAAATCATTGACTATGTACAGCGGTCCTATCCGAAAATGAGAACTCAGGGGTTTCCAAGACGGTGTATGGAGCCGAATACGGATAAGGATTTCATCATCACTGAAGCCCTCTATGAGAAAATGTTTGGTATGGGAATTCCACTGTCTATGGATATTATGGATGAGGAGCAGCTCAAAGAGGATGTCGCAATGGCTAAGAGATACGGAATTCGGCCATGGCTGTTTTGTGCCGATGATGAGGAAAGTACAAGAAGGGCCGTATGGGCTGGGGCGACCAATATCACCTGTAATGATCCCTACCCTGCTTTAAAATATCTGAGCAGTCAGGGACTTCGTGATCCGCATGGTGTCCGTTTTTGGTAAGTTTCTAAAGTTCATATTGAAAACGCGGATCACGATGCCCTCTGGAAGCCTTTGTGGAAGCGGTTCGTAAATATGGGAAATATCCGCAGGGCTAGGGAAAATACAAATGATATAGGGCCTTCCTTATGTAAAGGAGGGCTTTTTTTTCGTTCATCGCGTAAATTTTGCAAAGAATCTTAAAAAATGCTGGTTTCAATTAGAAACTATATCTGGTATAATACAAGACAATAGGGTTCGCGCAGCGGTTCCTATTGTACGTGATTATAAGGTTCGCGCAGCGGTTCCTATTGTACAAGACAATAGGGTTCGCGGAGCGGTTCCTATTGTACATGATTATAAGGTGTCTGACGGAAAGCGGCTTCGGCACTTACAGGAAGGATATGGTGTATATGGGCAGATATCTGAATTTGGGAAATGCAGGGTTTCAGGCGGTACGAAAAGGCCTGTATGTGGATAAATCAGGGTTGATCTCTTTTGTCAACGGCGTGCTGGGAACGAAAGAAAAATTAATATGCGTAAGCCGGCCAAGAAGGTTCGGAAAGTCCTATGCCACTCAAATGCTGTGTGCATATTATGATAAAAGCTGCGATTCCGAGAAATTATTCCAGGATCTTGAAATTGGGAGGAAAGAAGATTTTAAGAAGTATTTGAACCAATATGATGTGATTTATCTTGATATCACATGGTTTATTTCCATTGTGGAGGACATCAGGGATACAGTGAAATATCTTCAGAGAGAAGTAATTGCTGAGTTAAAGGAGTTATTTCCAGCTGTGACGAATGAAGACAAATCCCTTCCTGTGGCTTTGACAGATGTAAATGACGCTACAGGGCGGAAATTTATCGTCATCATTGATGAATGGGACGCGCTGTTTCGGGAAGCCAGAGAGGAAACCGATCTTCAGAAGGAATACCTTCAGTTGCTTCGAGGTCTGTTTAAGAGCAGTCAGACAGATAAGATGATCGAGGCGGCTTACATGACGGGAATTCTGCCAATCAAAAAATATGGGACGCAATCAGCATTGACAGATTTCAGAGAATATACAATGATACGGCCCCAGATGTTGGCAAAATATGTGGGGTTTACGGAGGAGGAAGTCAGGGGTCTTTGTGACAGATATGACGTGGAATTTGAGGAAATGAAAAAATGGTATGACGGGTATGCTTTCAGCAAAGTAAAATCCGTATACAGTCCCAATTCCGTGATGCAGGCTGTGATAAACGAAGAGTTTGGTGACTATTGGACCGAGACAGAGACCTATGAATCCCTGAAGCACTATATCGGGCTGAACGAGGATGGCCTTAAGGACGCGATCATAGCAATGCTCGGAGGCGGACATTGCAAAATAAATACGCGCACATTTCAGAACGATCTGTCAAATATCAAGAGCAAGGATGACGTATTGACGCTGCTGATTCATCTGGGTTATCTTGCCTATGATGAGAAGGAAAAGGAAGTATATATTCCGAACCAGGAGGTGGCGGATGAATTTAAAAATGCGGTGGAATAGAGTAAGTAAACATTTATCATAAAAAGGAGCATACACACATGAGAAACTATGAAAATCTCGAACGGATCCACGAAAACACCCTGCCCCCGCGGGCCCACTACATCCCCTACGATACGCTGGAGAAGGCGCTGAAGGGCGAAAAATCAGCTTCCGCCTACTATAAGCTGTTAAACGGGGAGTGGGACTTCCGGTATTTTGCCAGAGACATCGACTGCCCCGAAGAGATCACATCCTGGGACAAGGTCCTGGTGCCCTCCTGCTGGCAGGCCACGGGCTATGAGAAGCCCTACTACACCAATGTAAATTATCCCTATCCGGTGGACCCGCCCTATGTGCCGGACGACAATCCCCTGGGGGTATACCGGCGGTCCGTGACGGTGACGGCTCAGGAAGCGGCACGGGAGAACACCATTGTCTTTGAGGGGGTGGCCCCCTGCTTTGAGCTCTTTGTGAACGGGGCGTATGTGGGTTATTCTTCTGTCTCCCACTCCACCTCGGAGTTTGCCGTGGATTTGAAGGAAGGGGAAAATGAGATCCTGGTGAAGGTCTATAAGTGGTGCGTTTCCAGCTACCTGGAGGACCAGGATTTCTTAAGATACAACGGCATTTTCCGGGACGTGTATCTTTTGAGCAGGCCCAAGGGGCATCTTTTTGACGTCAATGTGGGCTTTGATTCCAAGGGGATCTACTATGACGGAAGCTTCCGGGTCTTCGACGCTGAGGGACGGGAGACGGATTTATCCCATCCCATTCTCTGGAACGCGGAGCAGCCCTATCTGTACACCGTGGTGATCGAGGAGGCCGGGGAATTTATCCCGGTGAAGGTGGGCCTGCGGGACCAGAAGGTGACGGAGAAGGGAGAGCTTCTTATCAACGGCGTCAGCGTGAAGCTGAAGGGCGTCAACCACCACGATACCCATGCCCGCAACGGCTATGTGCTGACTTATGAGGAGATGCGGGGAGAGCTTCTGCGCATGAAGGAGCTGAACATCAACGCCATCCGCACCTCCCACTATCCGCCCCAGCCTGTGTTTATCGAGCTGTGCGACGAGCTGGGCTTTTATGTGATAGACGAGGCGGACCTGGAGAGCCATGGCTTTACCACCAGAGACGCGGGATGGGCCTACGACGCCGACAACATCTGGCCGGCCAGAAATGACATGTGGAGAGGGGCCTTTGTGGACCGGGCGGCCCGCCTCTATGAGCGGGACAAGAACCATACCTGCGTGGTGATGTTCAGCCTGGGAAATGAGAGCAATTACGGGGAAAATTTCGCGGCCATGAGCCATTATATCCGGGAGCGGGAAGGACGGAGACAGGGCGTGGACAGGCTGGTGCACTATGAGAACACCTACTGCAACAACCCGGTGCAAAAGGACCCGGATACCGTGGACGTGGTCAGCCGGATGTACTGGAAGCCCGAGGATATGGTGGCTTATCACGAGAACACCGGGGATAAGCGCCCCATGTTCCTGTGCGAATACAGCCATGCCATGGGCAATGGCCCGGGGGATGTGGTGGATTACTGGAGAGTTTTTGAGCGGCATCCCTACATGATCGGCGGCTGCATCTGGGAGTGGGCGGACCATACGGCGCCCAACGAAGATGGAAATCTCTGCTACGGCGGGGATTTTGGGGAGGAGACCCACGACGGCAATTTCTGCTGCGATGGCCTGGTGTTTCATGACAGAAGCTTTAAGGCGGGCTCCATGGAGGCTAAATACGCCTACCAGCCCATGGCGGCTTCCTGGGAAAATGGCCTGCTGACAGTGAAGAACAAGTACGATTTCCGGAACCTGTCGGAATACGACTTTTCCTGGGAGGTGACGGCGGACGGACAGACGGCCTCCACGGGCAGCCTTGCGCTTGCCGCGGCGGGCCACGAGACGGTGACCGTGCCCCTGGCGCTGGAGATCCCGGAGAGCAGATTCGGCACATATCTGCGCATTTCCATGAAGGATAAGGACGGCAGAGAAGCGGCTTTTGAGCAGATCGAGCTGGCGGCTGGGACGGAGGCAGCGCGGACCGCGTCCTGCGGGAGCCCAGAGTGCAATGAGGCTGCGTCCTGCGGAGACTCAGAGTGTGCCGCGGCGGCAGAACACCCGGAGGCGGGCGTCAAGATCGAGGTCCAGGGCGAGCGCGCCAGGATCACCGGCGGGGATTTCCAATATGTATTCAATCTCCATTATGGATATCTGGAGTCCATGGGAGATTTTCTGAAAACACCCATGAAGCTGACGGTGTGGAAGGCTCCCACCGACAACGAGCGCAAGGTCAAGAATCAGTGGTATGAGGAAAAATATGATAAGGTGCACACCAAGGTGTACGGCTGTGAGGTAAACGGCAGCCGGATCACCGTGAAGGCCGCCCTGGCGCCGGTGGCCAGGAGCCCCTTCTTCCGCTATGAGGCGGTCTATACCTTCTCGGCGGACGGGCGGATCGACGTGGAGCTTTGCGGGGATTTCGATCAGAACAGAATGTTTCTCCCGCGGCTGGGGTTTGAATTTAAGGTGGCGCAGAAGGAATTTTCCTATTTTGGATACGGGCCCTATGAGTCCTACATCGACATGCACCACGGCTCCTGGATGGGGCTCTTTGACAGCAGCGCCGGGAAGGAGTATGTGCCCTATATCAAGCCCCAGGAGCATGGAAGCCATTACAATACGAAATATCTGAAACTGGGAGATTACGCCTTTGTGTCCGGGCAGGGCTTCTCCCTGAACGTGTCGGAATATACGGCGGAGGAGCTGACGAGAAAGGCCCATGATTTTGAACTTGAGAAGGATGCGTATACCAACGTGCGGATCGACTACAAGGTCAGCGGCATCGGTTCCGCCAGCTGCGGCCCGGATATGTATGAGCGGTATCGGATGAATGATAGGAAGGTGCGGTTTGCATTTTCCGTTGTTCCGGAGAAATAAGGATAAACGTATGCCCGCGGTACAGGGGAACAGCGCAGGAATGCCTGTTCCCCTCTGCCACGGTAAAATAAAAACGGAAGGTAGGATAGATATGATTTTTCAGGATATGGACAGGATCGTCTTTGCGGGGGATTCTGTCACCGATATGGAGAGTACCCAGCCGGTGGGGGAAGGATTGTTTGAAAATGTGGGGCGCAGCTATGTGCGGGTGGTGGAAAATCTGCTTGCCGCCTGTTATCCCGAGGTGCATGTGCGGGTCACCAATTCCGGGACCTCCGGCAATACCAGCCGGGATCTTCTGGCGCGGTTTCAGAGGGACGTGGTGGACTTAAGTCCCGACTGGGTATCCATCTGCATCGGCATCAACGACGTGTGGCGGCAGTTTGACAGTCCGGCTATCCCGGACGCCCAGGTCCTTCCCGACGAGTATGAGCGGAACGTGGAGAGCATGATCCTGGCGGTGAAGGACAGAGTCAAGGGGATCTTCATCCTCTCCCCCTATTACATGGAGCCCAACCGCCAGGACAGGATGCGGGCCCGGATGGACGAGTATGTGGCTATTTGCAGAAGGCTGGCGGAGAAGTATGGCTGTGCGTTTGTGGATTTTCAGAAGCTCTATGAGGAGTATTGCAGCATCCGTCACTCCTCCTACATCGCCTGGGACCGGGTGCATCCCAATCAGATCGGCGCTACCCTGATGGCAAGGGAATTTCTGCGGCATTGCGGGTTTGATTATGAGCACGGGACCGCAGAATGACCTGCCCCGGAAATCAGATGGAGAAAGGAGAGATCGAACCATGCAGTTGTGGAAGGATACGATGCCTCATGCCAGACCGGATGTGGACTTTGCGCCCTATCTGACGCCATATCCTGTGGAGGGGGCGAAGACAGCCATTGTGGTCTGCCCCGGCGGCGGCTACGGAGGCCGGGCGGAGCATGAGGGAAATGTCATAGGCGAATGGCTGAACACCATCGGTGTGTCCGCCTTTGTGCTGGAATACCGGGTGGCGCCCTATGGGGCGCCTGCGGAGCCCTCCGATGTACAGCGGGCAATCCGTGTGGCGAGAAAGGAAGGGGCGAAATACGGGATTCAAAAAATCGGCGTGATGGGCTTCTCCGCCGGGGGACATCTGGCGGCCACGGCCTCGGTGCACTATGACAAAGTGTTTTACGAGGCGGCAGACGAGACGGATGCCCTTTCGGCCCGCCCGGATTTCTCGGTATTGTGCTATCCGGTCATCGATTTTTTTGAGTACCGGCATGACGGGTCCCGGGAAAATCTCATTGGGCCAAATCCCAGACGGGAACAGAAGGAATTTTATTCCCTACATATGCAGGTGACGGACGACACGCCGCCGGCGTTTCTGTGGCATACGGCGGAGGACAACGTGGTACCGGCGGAAAATTCCATGCTCTACGCCATGGCCCTGTCGGAGCATAAGATTCCCTATGAGCTTCATATTTATCCCTTTGGCTGTCATGGGATGGGGCTGGCATGGGAGGATGCGCACCTCCAGCAGTGGACGGCGGCCCTGGAGCGGTGGCTTCGGGTGATGGGGTTTTTGGAGACGTAAATGGAGACAACCGGCTCCACAACAAATGAAAACAGGAGATGAGACAATGTACGAGGAGTACGAACAACACCATTTTACGGTGGAAGGGCATGAGGGGATACTGATCTGTCCGCAGACCCCCAGGGAGGACCGCAGATACATCTGGCGGACCGAGTTTTTGGGCGCCTTTGACTTCGCGGACCGGGAATTGTTAAAGCGGGGATGGTATCTGGCCTACTACAGGATCAGCGATCAGTTCGGCGCGCCCGCAGCTGTCGGGAAAATGCGCAAGTTCCAGGCGTATCTGGAAGAACATTTTAATCTGGCGGCGAAGGCGGTGCTGTTTGGCTTCAGCCGGGGCGGGCTGTACGCGGTGAATTATGCCGCGGCCTATCCTGAGAAGACGGCCAAGCTGTATCTGGACGCGCCGGTGCTGGATATCTTCAGCTGGCCGGGGGGCTTCGGACGGGGGGAGGGAAGTCCGGCGGACTGGAAGCTCTGCCGGGAATTTTACCAGGTAAAGGACGGAGAGAAGGAAGCCTGCGAAAATCCTCTGAATAAGATACAGCGCCTGATCGCGCACAGGATACCGGTGCTGCTGGTGGCGGGGGACGCGGATACAGTGGTGCCCTTCCGGGAAAATGGCCAGCTCCTGTATGCGGAGTATGTCTATGCCGGCGGGCCGGTGAAGCTGATTCTAAAGCCCGGCGTGGGGCACCATCCCCACAGCCTTGAGGAACCCGCAGAGATCGTGGACTGGGTGGAATTAGACGAGGAATTTGGCTGTATCCTGGAGGAGGGCGCCAGGGACTGGCAGATCTTTCAGCAGAAGGAAGACGGCTTCGGGGAAATCTCCCTGACTGGGCGGTGCGTGAATCTGTTTGACGATAAGCCTTACCACGCCTTTGTCCGGGTGGTAAATGAGGCCGACGGCCTGCCCGTGGTGGACTGGATGCGGTGCGAAGCCTGTGAGAACAACCGCTGGAGGGTCGCCCTTAAAGTGCCAAGAGGCGGCCTGTACCGGATAGACACCTGCATGGATCTGGCGGATAGCTGCAGCGACTGGTCCATCCGCGGGGACTGTGTCTGTCACCTGGGGGTGGGCGACGTCTTTGTGATCGCGGGCCAGAGCAATTCCGCCGGATACGG
>CALWDR010000081.1 GCA_944376745.1 uncultured Lachnospiraceae bacterium | reverse complement strand
AAATCCAGACAGGCGGATATCAGCTTATAAAGATGGGGGATGAGACATGGACCAACAGTACCGTATTCTCTAAGATACAGACAGAAGGCGTCAGGGTTACGATGCATTCTACGGCAGAGAAATTCCAGCTCTGGGCAGACGGAGTGAAAATCGTTGATACCACTTATGTAAATGCCAACGAGAGTGCAAAACCGGATATCACCTGGAATCAGGGTGGTGTGATTTTATCAGATATTCGGATATGGACCGCAAAAGGCACAGGAGGGGATGTTCCCATCGGAGCGGATGAACCGACATGTGGGGAAACAGATATGAAGTATGAGATTCAGAATGTAACAAACGGTACCTATGAAGATGGTGTCCTTACGGTTCCGGAGCAGTCTAATTCCATGCTGCTCAGTGATCTGCCGTACAATGCTGCATACTATGCAACGATGAAGGTAAAGACAGCGGGTGCGGTCAGCATTGGATATCGTGATGATGCCAATGGATTTATCCAGTTGCAGTCAAACGGATACAATGAGGCTATCGGTGCGGATCCAAATGTGGATCGGGAATGGCACGACAAATCCTTCCCGACCTTGTCCACAGGAGCCAGAATTACTATCTATTCTTCCATGGATGTGATTCAAATCTGGGTGGACGGAGAGAAAATTGTAGATCGGGCATATGATAACGGCGGCTCCGCAGCTCCGGCGTTGACCTGGACTTTCAGCAACTCTGTGGAAGTAAGCGATATCTGTGTCTGGACAAAAGAAAACCCGCCGTCAGACGAACCAAAATACGATGCGGACAAGCATGAACTGCATGAGATTACAGGCGTCGATGGAGGAACCTGGAAAAACGGCGTACTGTCAGTGGAAGCGGAGGGGAGCTCGTATTTTAATACGGATCTGGATGCGGATTCGGATTATTATATGAGTTATATTGTACAAACGGAGAACTATGTAAATATCAGTTACCGTTCTCCCGACGGACAACTGAATATACAGAGTACGGGGTACCAGTCCATTGGAACGGATGGAATTTGGGTAAACAAGAGCTTTCCAAAACTTGGATATGGCCTTCCTGTTACCGTACATTCTACACCGGACTGGATAACAATCTGGCTCAACGGAGAAAAGATTATCGATGAGGCGTATACACGGGCTGGTGAAAGCAAGCCGGGGATTTCCTGGTCTTTTGCAGATACAGTAATGATATCAGATGTAAAGATTTGGAGCATTCCGGGGGAAGACGGGGAGTATGCCGGAGAGATTGGAGAGACGGCAAAGCACAGGCTGTCTGAGGACAAGAACTACGGCGTGGCGTTGAAGCCTGCTGAGGAGAAGACGGCATATGTGGATTCAAATCCGGTGGGCGTGAATGCGATAAAAGAACAGGCAGTTTCTCAGGATGCCCAATGCGAGGTAATTCCCACGGACATAGTGGTCGAAAAAGAGAAAACCGATTACGTGAAAGCTTCTATTCCGATCGTGGGCGCGGTAGTGTTGCTTGGAATTGCGATTGTTCAGCTTATAAGCACGAGGAAGAAAAAAGAAAAACAATAAGTTACTATATACTTTGGAAAAATATGTCAGGGAATGATAGTGTGAAAAGAAAACATAGAAAAAGGAATTTGGTCTTGAGTGTATTGCTCGCGATTTGCCTTATCATATCGGGGGATATGCCGTTGCTGGCAGCAGAGAGTCAGCCGGAGGACATTGCCCTCCCGGCTGAGGCTTATGACAGGGAGCAGTCCCTGGAGACTACTTTGGATGAGGATATCGATGGAAAAGGAACCGCAGCTGTGGTGACGGAAGAGGATGGCAGAGTCGTCTGGAAATTTTCTGTGGAAACGGCGGGTAGTTATTTCATTAAGGTGGCTTATTATACCGTGTCCGGGAAATCCCAGCAGATGGAGCGGAGGCTTTTGATTGATGGTGAAGAAGCGGTGGAAACGACGCTTTCCTTCCAGCGTTCTTACTCCGGTGCCGGCGAGGGCAAGTATGATCTACAGGGAAATCAGATTCGAAATGAAGAAAAAGAGAACGATTGCTGGCAGGAGGTTTGGCTGGCGGATACTAACGGATATCAGGAGGAAGCCTATACCTTTGAACTGACAACAGGAGAGCATACGTTGGCGTTTGACTCCGTACTGGATCGGATGGCCATAGGATCTGTCACGCTGACTGCAAAGAAATCGGAAGTCATGACCTACGAGGATGTTCTGGCGGAAAACCAGGCAGCCGGAGCAAAGGATGCGGATACGGAGCTTAGAAAGGTTCAGGGAGAGGATTATCATGCAAAGTCAGATGCAAGTATTCTGACCCAGAATGATAAGAGTTCGGCGGCTACAGAGCCCAGCTCGCCGGATGTCATAGTATATAATACTTTGGGTGGCAGCTCCTGGGATGAGGTAGGACAATGGGTGGAATGGAACATTGAAGTTCCGGAGGATGGTTGGTATCAGCTGGGAATGCGGTGGAGACAGAACACCAAGATCGGCGGCATGTCTTCCAGATGTCTTTTGATTGATGGAGAGGTTCCGTTTAGGGAAGCGATGCAGTTATCCTTTGCCTACGACAATTCGTGGAAGGTAAGTTGCTTTGGCGGCGAGGAGCCCTACCGGTTTTATCTGACGAAAGGAGAACATACCATTCGCATGACCGTTTGTCTGGGTGAGTTATCCCAGGTGCTTCTTAAGACCAATGAGCTGCTGACGGAACTGAATGACGTGTATATGCAGATCATTATGGTCAGCGGGACTTCTCCGGACTTAAAGCGTGACTATAACTTCAAAGCGCTGATTCCGGATGTCATTGAACAGTACAATGCGTTGGCAGACAGGATAGATGAACTGATTGAAGAGATTAACAAGATCACATATGGTGAGCAGAGTACTACAGATTTTGAAGAATTACGCGATTTATTACGTCAGCTTTACAG
>CALWDR010000080.1 GCA_944376745.1 uncultured Lachnospiraceae bacterium | reverse complement strand
TGATTTCTAAAATCTTTGCTTCCTCTATCCCCGATAAGAGCGCCATATCCGCCTTCCTGTTCCATTCCTGCCTTGCGGCATTGTCCGCTTCAATCTCGGCGGCTTTGGGATTGTTCTTGCCGATCTTCTTGGTCGGCAAGTAGATACTGTCGGGATTGAAAACCCGTAAATGCCGCTCAGGATCGGCGATATGTGCGGTAAACCGCATAGAGGTTTTCCTGTTTGGCGTGGCATTTGAAATATATCTATGACGGAAAACAGAACGTCTTGCGGGGAATTAGCGGCAAAATGGAGCAGGGAAAGCTATACGCGATCCTTGGCCCTTCTGGCTGCGGGAAAACTACCTTGCTCTCTTTGCTGGGAGGTTTGGATAGCCCTGACAGCGGAAGGGTTCTGTTTGATGGGATCGACATTGCCACCACTGGATTGGCAGATCACCGGCGTGATCATGTATCTTCCATCTTCCAAGCGTACAACCTAATCGACTACTTGACTCCCATGTACGCCCCGGTTCCGGCGCCTATATCCAGGATTCTGTCGCCCGGTTTCAGATATTTTTCAATATATTTCACGTTTGTGAAAAATTCCACCTGCGCTGCTTTTGAACGGTTTAATCTTGTATCCTCTTGAAAAATCTCGTAGGTTTTTGCGATCTGTTCCGTTTCATCTTTTATCTCATACAGACTTTTTAAATCCATCTTTACATCCTCCTGCGCCTGAACCTTCTGCGCAATATTTTCCATAGACGCCTGAGCCTCTGCGCAATATTTTCCACAGTATAGTGGAACACCCCTGCAGCCCGGTACAACACTTACTCCATCACATGCTCCAGGCCCTGGGCCAGCATGGTGTGCACGTGGCTGTCGGCCAGGGAATAGTAAATGGTCTTGCCGTCACGGCGGTATTTTACCAGATGGAACTGCTTTAAGATACGAAGCTGGTGGGAGATGGCGCTCTGGGTCATGCCCAGAGCCTGGGCAATGTCACAGACGCACAGCTCCTTGAGGGAGAGGGCGTGGAGTATCCGGATTCTGGTGGGGTCCCCAAACACCTTAAACAGATCCGCCAGACGGTACAGGTTTTCCTGACTGATCGCGGCGTCTATGTGGATGTGGTGATGGTGCCGCGTTTCGCAGACCGGCACGCTGTCATCGGATATGGCTGTATCTGGTGCGGTATATTCTGAAAAATCTTTTTTTGCCAATAGAGGTCCCTCCCTTGCTGTGTTCCGAAACATTGTACCATGTCCACTAAGCTCGACAACACCTCGCTAAGTGGACAGGTATTAGTTCTGCTAGGCTCGAAAATACCTCGCCAAGCAGAAACTATTATACCATGTCCGGAGGCGTCTGCCCAGCAGATTCCGTTTTTTGTTGATTCACATTGCGCCCTTACAGAAAATAAGCATTGCTGCAGGCGTGTCTGCCCGCCCCGTCGATGACCGTGACGCGGAAATACCCAAATTCCGGGCCCACCTCAAAGGACGCCTCCGTCACCGGGGAGCCGTCCGCATTCAGCGCCACGCCCGCCTTTCTCACCTGATAGGTGCAGATCACCCGGTCCGCGGGGGAGCATTTCAGATATACCCGGCCATCCTCCAGCCAGAGCTCCGTGATCTTTGGCCCCTCAGAGGCATAGAAATTTCCCGCCGCAAGGGCTTCTGTGACCGCCCGGTAGTCGAGACTGTCGGCCTTCACCATGGTAAAGGCGATACCGGAATCGCTGCGCCGGGAGGTTTCGGGGCGTACATTGTGATTGTCGTCCGCTCCGATACAGTAGATCCGTTTGCCCGCGCTGAGCATATCGTCGTACACTCTGGGATTATAATCCTCAAAGCCTTCGTTCATACAGCCGCCGTTCATGATCTCCATGGCGTGCATGCCGTTATAGGAAATGTAATCGCGGTAATCCTCCCGGGACCAGGCCGGATGGTTGTAGGTCACAAAGAAACCTTTTTCCCGGGCCGTCTCCATAATCTCGCTGATGGCCTCCCCGCTGTAGCTGCGCTCATAATCCGGCTCGCTCTCGTCAAATTTCACCTGGTCCCTGTATTTGGGCGCATTTCCAAAAAGGTACTTGCTCCGGTGCCAGAAGGGCTGCGTCAGGTTCTCCGGGTCCATCCCGATAAAGCAGATGTGACAGCATTTCTGGGCTTCCCAGGATACCTCCGGGCGATCTTCATTTATCTCGATCTCAAACCCGTGGAGGGCGAGAAAATTTTCATCGTTCAGCTCGTCATGGGGAATGAGGATGTCGTGGTCGGTGTAGGCCACCACGGAATATCCTTTCTTCCGGTACAGCTCCTTCACCTGCAGCGGAGTGAGCCTTCCGTCGGAACAGGTGGTGTGGCAGTGCAGATTTGCCTTGTAAAAATTTCCGGTTGGCGGCAAGAGATAGGTTTTCATGGTCAGCGCTCCTTTGTTTTAAATTGTTACCGCTATTATAGCCTCCGGCGGATAATTTTTCAAGACTGTTTCCTCTGCGCAGGCAGTGAAAAATAATTTGATTTCCGGTTGATTTTCTGTGAATTTCAGTATATATTAGAAGCAGACTGCCCTGCCAAAAAGAGAGTCAAAACCTATAGACATCCAAGCAAAAACAACAGACAGAACTTAGAGACAGAAGGCTTCCGGCCATGAGGATCCCGGCAGCCACAGAGGGAAGAGACCAATGAGAAACAGAATCCGAGACAACTACAACCACACCATATACGCCAGCTACATCGGCTACATCACCCAGGCCATTGTCAACAACTTTGCGCCGCTGCTTTTTCTGACCTTTGCGTCAGATTACCAGCTGACCCTGGATAAGATCACCCTGATCACCACCCTGAATTTCCTGATCCAGCTATTCGTGGACCTATTGTCCGCCAAATTTATTGACCGCATCGGCTACCGGGTCTCCATTATCCTGGCCCATATCTGCGCCGCCGTGGGTCTCATCGGGCTGGCGGTGTTTCCCTCCCTTTTGGGAAATGCCTATGCGGGCCTGCTGGCCGCGGTGGTTCTCTACGCCATCGGCGGGGGCATTACCGAGGTCCTTATAAGCCCCATCGTGGAAGCCTGCCCCACCGACAGGAAGGAGGGGGCCATGAGCCTTCTGCACTCCTTCTACTGCTGGGGCCACGTGCTGGTGGTGCTGCTCTCCACCCTGTTTTTCTCCCTGTTCGGCATTGAGAACTGGAAGATCCTGGCCTGTATCTGGGCTGTGGTCCCCCTTTTTAATATCTTTTACTTTGCCGCCGTACCCATTTTCCCCATCTCCGGCGGCCATGAGAAAATGTCCTTCCAAAAGCTCTTAAGCCAGAAGCTGTTCTGGCTGGTGATTGTGCTGATGGTCTGCGCCGGGGCCTCGGAGCAGGCCATGAGCCAGTGGGCCTCCGCCTTCGCGGAATCCGCCCTGAAGGTCTCCAAGACCGTGGGCGACCTGGCCGGTCCCTGCACCTTCGCCCTCTGTATGGGCGCCGCCAGAGCCCTGTACGGAAAATATTCGGACCGTATCCCGCTGAAGAAAATGATGATCGGCAGCTCCCTTTTGTGCATCGGCTGCTACCTTCTCACGGTCCTGACCAAAAATCCCGTGCTGGGGCTTATGGGCTGCGCCCTGTGCGGCTTCTCCGTGGGCATTTTCTGGCCCGGCACCTTCAGCATCGCCGCCTTGAACCTGCCGGGCGGCGGCACGGCCATGTATGCGCTGATGGCGCTGGCGGGCGATCTGGGCTGTTCCACCGGGCCCACCGTGGTGGGCATGATCGCCAACCAGAACGGCGGGAGCCTCAAGGCCGGGCTGGGCGTGGCCATGGTCTTCCCGGTGATCATGCTCCTGGGGGTGGCTTTGGTCCGGGGCAAGAAACGCTCCCGTTCGTGAGTGTCCAGGCTGTTCACACCGGCAGTGACCAAATTTTAAGCACTTTCTTCGTCATATTTGTTATGGATGGTTTTAACTCCGAACACAAAATAAATGATATGGCAGACCCAGACAATGGCGAGAATGACGCTGGGCGCGATCACGCCGGCCCGCAGCATCATAAAAAAGCCGATGCCCATCACCAGCGTCACCGGAATGATGATACCCAGCTTGGTCTGCACCGTCATGCCCTTTTTCCTGACAAAGCTGTCCAGATGCTTTTTGTAGAGCCCGGTGCCCACAAACCAGTCGTGGAGCTTCTGGGAGGAATTGGCAAAGAAAAACACCGTCAGCAGGAAAAAGGGTACCGTAGGCAGGATGGGAAGCGCCACGCCGACGCATCCCAGCCCCAGAAAAAGGAAGCCCAAAATCAAAAATAAGAATCGTTTCAGTTTCATGGAATTCAAAATCCCCCTATCTCTATGTACGTTTGTTTTCAGCTCATCCGCCCGTGCTCGACGGAATAGACTTTGTCGGCAATCCGCATGGTGGACTGCCGGTGGGACACCAGCACCACCGTCTTACCCTCTCGTTCCTCGTGGAGGGATTTTAAGATGACCGCTTCGTTTAAGCTGTCCAGGTTGCTGGTGGGTTCGTCCAGCAGCAGGAAAGGCGCGTCATGGAGGAACGCTCGCGCCAGCCCCAGCCGCTGCCTCTCCCCGCCGGAGAGGGTATCCCCCAGCTCGCCTACCGGGGTAGCGTACCCCTTTGGCAGGCTTAGAATAAAATCATGCACCGACGCCTTTTTGCAGGCCGCCTCGATCTCTTCATCCCCGGCGTCCAGCCTGGCGATCCGCAGGTTGTTTTTGATGCTGTCGTGGAACAGATGGGTTTCCTGGGTGACAAAGCTCTCCATCTCCCGTAAGTTTGCGGTATTGATCTGAGCAACAGGCGTGTCCGAAATTTTTATCTCGCCCTGCCGCACGTCCCAGAACCGCATAAGAAGCTTGAGCAGCGTGGATTTTCCGCTGCCGCTGCGCCCCACAATGCCCACGACGCTGTGCTTCGGTATCTTAACCGATACATCCGCAAGGATGGTTTCCGCCCCGTAGGAAAAGGTGACGTGCTCCGCCGCCGCGCCTGTAAAGGCGGTTTCCGGCCTTCCGGCGACTTCCTTCACGACTGGGGTTTCATCCAGGATATCCAGCACCCGGTTTCCCGCCGCAAAGGTGTTCTGTAAGGTGCTTCCCAACGCCGCCAGCGCAATGGCCGGGCCGAAGGAGGAAAAGAGGGCGACGGTGGGGATCAGCACCCCGTCAAAGCCCACGGCACCATTTAAGTAAAGCAGGGCGGAGACAAACAGCATCACAAGGTCAAAGGCCAGCACCACGGTATTGGTCACCGCCGAATTGCGGCCGGCGGTGCGTTTCATGCGTTCCTCGTCTTTGGCAAGGCCGTCGGTTTTCTCATTCATCTGTGCCAGCCGCTTTTTCCCCTGCCCATATTGCAGCGTTTCCGACAGGCCCCGCAGGCTGTCCAGCACAAAGCCGGAAAGTTCCCCGGCTCCCCTGCGGAATCTCATTCCGTCGTCCCCGCTGAGCCTGGAGGTCACCAGCGGAATAACGATCCCCACGGTGAGATACGCCGCCAGCGCGACGAAGCCCAGCAGCCAGTGGCAGGAGCCGATGAACAGACACATCACAACGGTAAACAGGAACGCAATCACCGCCGGAGAGATGGTGTGGGCGTAAAAGACCTCTAAAAGCTCGATATCAGAGGTGATGACCGAGATCAGGTCTCCCTTGTCCCGGCCCTCCAGCTTGGCGGGAGAAAGCCTGCGCAGGGCACGGAATACCTTGTCCCGCAGAAGGGCCAGCAGCTTGAAGGCGATAAAATGGTTGCAGGCCTGCTCCGCATACCGCAGAAAGCCCCGCGCAGCGGCAAAGATCACCATGCAGACGAACAGAGCGGTGAGGGTAAAGGGCGTATCAAAATGCAGAGCAGTCCGCGTAAAGGGCGTACCAAAATGCAGAGCGGTCAGCACCGCATAGCCGCCGAAGATGGTGATAAAGGCGGCGCAAAGGTGACCGATGAGTCCCATGAAAACAGCAAGGAACATATATCCGGTCAGGGGCTTTACCAACCCGATCAGCCGGGCCATCACCTGGAAGCCGCTTCGCTTTTTTACACTGGTATTCATGGAGCTTCACCCTCCTTTCCGTAATTCTCCAGCGCCTGCTGGGCGTTCCACAATTTTTCGTACAAACCATGGCTTTTCAGGAGCTCCTCATGGCTACCGCTTTCCGCGACGCTGCCGTTATCCAGCACATAGATGCTGTCCGCCTTGATGACATTCGCCAGCCGGTGGGAAATGAGAAGAACCGTTTTGGTTTTCGCCAGCCGGTGAATCTCCGCCATGATGTCGTTTTCGCTCTCCACATCGATGTTGGAGGTGGCTTCATCGAAAACATACACCGGGCTGTCGTGTAAGAGCGCCCTTGCCAGCGCCAGCCGCTGGCATTGCCCCCCGGAAAGGTTTCCCGCCTTTTCGAGCAGCGGGGTATCCAGGCCCTGCTCCGCTTTCAGGAAACCGGCAAGGCGAACCCGTTCCAGCACCGTCCACAGTTCTTCGTCCGCGGCGGAAGGCTTGCCCATCCGCAGATTCTCCCGCACCGTGCCTTTGAAAAGATAGCTCTGATGGCTGACGTAGGTGACATTGCGCAGGAGCGAATTTTCATTGATATCCTTCAGCTCCACGCCGCCGATGGTGACCGAGCCGGTATAGCCCTTGTTCCGCCCCATGAGGATGGCGGCAATGGTGGATTT
>CALWDR010000079.1 GCA_944376745.1 uncultured Lachnospiraceae bacterium | reverse complement strand
GATCGGCCCTTCCTTTAAAAAAGTGAAATCCCGCTGTTACCGGGAGCACAAAGACGGCTTCTATGTCTATGCCAAGCCCAATGATTGCGATTCCAGGACCGTTGTGGACTATATCGGGCGCTATCTTGGACGTCCCGTGATCGCCACCTCTCGGATCGACAAGTACGACGGTGAGTTTGTCACGTTTCATTACAACCGGCATGAGGATGACGCATATGTGGAAGAAACCGTTCCTGTCATGGAATTCATTGAGCGTCTGATCCGGCATATCCCGGAAAAGCATTATAAAATGGTCCGTTATGGCGGCCTTTACGCACGCCACCGGGAGATCGACCAAAAACTCCGCAGGGCCATCTCCCGGGAAAAACACCACATTTACAGAAGTTTCAACCAATGGCGTACCGCTATCCTTTCCGCCTTTGGCTATGACCCTTTAAAATGTGAATGCGGCACAACCATGCTGTTTTTAGAACTTTATTTTAACCATGAGCGTGTATCTCTGGAAGAACTTTACGAGAAAGCCATGTCCCGTTCTCGTGGAAGAAGGTCGTCCGCATGACTTTCCTAATTCCCGCGCTTGTGGTATACTCCTTTCAAAGGAGGCTGCGCGTATGAACCCAGACACAGAGAAACTACGCAAAAAATATATGGATGATCCACCGGAAGGGATGACCTCCGAGGACATTCGCCGCATGAGCGAGGAGGACCTTCTGGATATGGATTACTTTCTAAACGAAGATGACCCATTTGACAACGATTTCGGTGAAGAAGGTTTTTATATCTTCTAATCTGGCACCGTCTTATTGTTGTGCTCAAACGCGTGTTTATCTAACGTATGTTCGGTGAACATGCGTTTCTTTTTGAGTTCGCCAAAATCGGAATTTCCTATAAAGTAAAAAAGAATCCTGCTTTGCAGGATTCTCCGCCTGCGGCGGGTCGCATAAAAATAGACATTCATCTCCTCCTTCCTTGACAGGCCAGGGCAAAACTAAAAAACACCTCTGCCCCGGCCTCCATTTCCGCTCCTGGCATAACCGCAAAATCCCGCGCCGCCTCGGTTCCCGCCGCCGCGCCCCTTCACGGATACCGGAGCAGTCTTTCGCTCAATCCAGGGTCACGATCACGCCGTCCTCATCCCACAGATCATGCCAGTCCCTGGCCCCTTCCCAGAGAAATACCTGACCCTTTACCAGACGGTTATTGCACTCCAGCGTGGCGATGCGCGCCATCTCCTCCTCTGTCAGCGGGTCCTCCGTCATACTTTTTAAATTGCTTACATACTCCGCTTCATGGACCGAGAAGGGAATGGGGATCTGCCCTCTCTGATGGGCCCATTTCAGGGCGATCAGGGCCGGATGTACGCCGTGGGCTTTGGCGATCTCCTGCATGATGGGGGTCTGAAGGTCCGCAACATCCTCCGGGCACATATCCCGCTCCGGCCTCTGGGGAGAACCTAAGGGCATGAACCCGATGGGCTGGATGTTCCGGGCAGTCAGATAATCAAACAGCTCCTGCTGCTGGAAGCAGGGGTGCAGCTCCATCTCGCAGGCCACCGGCAGGATCTTCATCAGCGGAAGCACCGCCTCTAATTTGGGAATCGTCATATTGGAAATGCCGATATGGCGGATGAGCCCCTTCTCCACCAATGCCTCGCACTGCCGGTAGGTGCGGATAAATTCCTCCACGCTGAAGGGCTTTGCGTCGGGATTTCTGGAATCCACGTCGCATCCCGGCGCATGGTAGTTGGGGAACGGCCAGTGGATAAAGAACAGATCGATGTAACTGCACTGCAAGTCCGCAATGCTCTTTCTGCAGGACTCCTCCACCCGCTCGTGCATGTCGTTCCATACCTTTGTCATGATGTAGAGCTCCTTACGCTCCACCACGCCCTCCCCGAAGGCCGCCTGAAAGACCGCTCCGATCTGGTCCTCGTTCCCGTAGCAGGCCGCGCAGTCAAACATGCGGTATCCGCAGCGGATCGCTCCTGCCACCGCATTGGACACCTGCTCCGGTGTGAAGCGGTCGGAACCGAAGGTTCCCATTCCCACACAGGGGATCTCCTCCCCGGTGTAAAGCTTTACTTTCGGCACGATTGCCGGATTGATAAATTCTGCCATCTTTTTTCCCTCTTTCCTTTTTTCTATCATGCTCTTCTCCTATTCCTCATTTACCAGCAGCACCTTGCCCTTCACCAGTCCAGGCGTCTTGAACATCTGAAAGGCCTCCTGGGCCTGGCTCATGGGCATTTTCTTATAAATGAAGCCGGGATCGAATTTCAACTGTCCCGTGGCAAAATAGTGGGCAGTCAGCTCCCACTCCTTCCCTGGGAAGGGCGCGCTGTAGGACATCCAGGAGCCCGTCAGCTTAAATTCCTTGCGGTTCATGTTCTCCCATAAGGCGGGGGTAAAGGTCAGCTCCGTATGAGGGGTTCCGATAAAACACACATGAGCTTTGTTGGCCGCCAGCGCAAAGGCCATCTGCATGGTGGCCGGCTGGCCCGCCGTCTCAAATACGTACTCATACCCCCTGCCGCCGGTAAGCTCCATGGCTTTTTCCAGAAATCCTTCTTCGGTGGTGTCTATGACTTCATCCGCGCCCAGGCGCTTTGCCAGCTCCAGGCGCTCTTTGCTGATATCGAACACCACCGCTTTTCTGGAGCCGAAGATCCTGGCCCACTGCATGGTGAACATGCCGATGGTCCCGCCCCCTAAGACGGCCACATGCCTTCCGCCCTGATACTCGTTCTGGAACAGTCCGTGCAGGGCAACCGTGGAGGGCTCGAACATAGCCCCCTGCTCGTAGGAGATGCTCTTGTCAAAGGGTACCGCGTTCTGCTCCGGCAGCACCACGTACTGGGCATTGCTGCCCTGCTGGCGGGAGCCGATAAAGCTGTAGTGCTTGCAGAGGGAAAAATTCCCGTTCTGGCAGTCGTCACATTTCATACAGGGAAGCAGTGGCGCCCCGGTCACCCGGTCCCCCACCTTCACCTTTGTCACGCCTTCTCCCACCTCCACCACGTCGCCGGAAAATTCATGTCCCAGCACGATGGGGTAAAAATGCACGCCGCCCTGAAGGACCCTTGGGATGTCCGAGCCGCAGATCCCGGAAGCCGCCACCTTGACCTTCACCTCCCCCGGCCCCGGCACGGGCTCCTCATAATCCAGATACCTTACATCTTCATTTGCGCATACAACTGCTGCTTTCATTGTCGTTCTCCTTTCCTTACTATTGCCGCATAGCAACTAGGGACGCCCCAGGGGCGATTTCTTATCCTGCCGCAGGACAACCAGGGACGCCCCAGGGGCGATTTCTTATCTCTGCCGCAGGACAGCCAGAGACGCCCCTAGGGGCGGTCCATGACATCTCTGAGCCTGTCGTATAATTCCAGATAGATTTCATAATTCTTATCGTATATCTCCCGATTCTCCCCGTTGGGAAAATGGAAACGTTTCGGTTTTACCGTAAGCAACACCGCTTCCTCAAAGCTTTTGTACATGCCGACGCCGACGCCCGCCAGGATCGCCGCCCCCAGAGTGGTGGCCGTGTCCGAGGAGGGAACCTCGATGGGTTTCCCGGTAACGTCGGATTTTATCTGGGTCCACAGATGGGAATTGGCCGCTCCGCCCATGGCCCGCAGCACTTCCGCCCCGGCCCCGGCCTGCCTGGCCGTTTCCAGGTTGTGGCGCAGGGCGAACGCCACCCCTTCCATGGCCGCCCGGATCAGGTGCCCCTTGGTCTTATTAAAATCCAGTCCGTAGAAGACTCCCTTGGCCTTAGAGTCCCAGATGGGGGAGCGCTCTCCCGCCATGTAGGGCAGAAATACTACCCCGTCGCTTCCCGGGCTTACGTTTGCCGCCAGCTCACCCAACAGCTCCAGGGAGCTTTTGCCCTGCTGTCTGCCGATTTCTCTTTCATAGGCGCCAAATTCCTGCTCCATCCAGCGCATGACACCGCCGCCTCCGGTGGTGCCGCCCTGCAGCAGCCATTTTCCGGGGATCACATGATAGCCCAGAATCAGCCGTCGATCCGCCCGGCAGGTGTCCGTACAGATGCTCATGCCTCCTGCCTGCCCGCCCTGCTCCTGGGTCTGGCCATTGCGGATCACGCCTGCCCCCAATGTCCCGCAGGCCGCGTCCAGGCCCCCCGCCGCCACCGGGGTTCCTTCCGCCAGGCCGCACTCTGCCGCTGCCCGCCTTGTGACCGTCCCGATCACCGCATGGCTGGGATAGATGGGAGGTAACAGTTCCAGAGGGATTCCCATTTTTTCACACATTCCGCCATCCCACTGTCCGGTGCGGATATTAAAGCAGTGAAGCCCGTATCCCTGGGAAATATCCTGGGTAAAGCTTCCGGTAAGCTTCATCCCGATGTAGCTGTTGGACTGCAGGATTTTATATGCGTTTGCATAAATCTCCGGCATATGGTTCCGGTACCAGAGAATCTTCGCCGTGGTGTAAGAGGGCTGCAGGGAATTGCCGGCCAGCCCGAAAATTTCATCTGCGCCGATTTTTTCCTCTAACTCCTCACAGATATCCTGGGCTCTGGTATCCATCCAGATGGGCGTATTTGCCAGCGCCTCCCCCTTACGGTCCACCGGAATGGCCGACCAGCTCTGGCCGTCAATGCCCACGCCGGCGATCTCCTCCGGGGCAACCGCCCCCTTTTGCAGCGCGGCCCTGACCGCCCCGCATACCGCCTGCCACCATTCCCTCGGGTCCTGCTCCGCCCAGCCCGGGTGCGGATGGAAGACCCGGTAGGCTCCTGCCGCTGAGGCCGCCGTCTTCCCCTCCCGGGTAAATATGGCAACCTTGCAGGCGCTGGTGCCAATGTCAATGCCTAATAAATATGGTTTCATTTCCATCTCCTTCGTCGCAGGGCAGCCTCTGCCGCCCAAAATGCCAGGTTATGCCTCCTGTCTTAAGACTTTTACGGATTTTCCTTCCACATAGCTTGTTTTCAGCCGGATGGTCTCATATGCCGGCTCCTTTTCCATCCCCGGCTCCGCCAGCCGCCGCAGCATCAGCTCCGCCGCTTTTCTCCCGATTTCCCGGGTGGGCTGGGTCACGATGCTTAGCCTCGGGCTGCTGGCTTTGGCAAATTCCAGATTGTCAAAACCGATGATGGAAAGCCGCTCCGGTATGGCAATACCCAGCTCATTGGCCTCGATGATGGCCCCCATGGTCATCTCATAATTTGAGACAAAGACCGCCGTCATGACAGGATTCTTCTGCACCAGCCGCCGCATCCCTTCGCTTCCGCCGCGGATGGTATAATTTCCCCGCTCCGTCAGGGAGGACTCCTCGGGAATGCCGGCCTCCTTGAGGGCCATTCGGTAGCCCCGGAGCCGTTCCTCCGCCGTATAGACCTCCTCCGGCCCCGCCAGGATGCCGATCCTGGTATGCCCGGCCTTGATCAGACGCTTTACCGCGTCCCTGGCCGCCCCCTGGTTATCCACCAGCACACAGTCTCCGGCAGCCCTCTGCATTTTCCGGTCAATCATCACCACCGGCTTTTCTGCTTTGGCAAACCTTTGCAGATACGCGCCTTTATTTCCGGCAGGCATGATCAGCAGCCCGTCCACTCTCCGGTGATACAGAAATTCCACCGCTTCCGCCTCCCGCTTCTCGTCCGTCCGGCAATCGCAGATCATGGTGGCATACCCGTGATTTCTGAGCACATCCTCCACCTCAGTGATGATCTCCGCGCAGAAAATATTGTTAAGCTCCGGAATGATAATGCCGATCACCTTCGTCCGGTTGGTCTTTAAGCCCCTGGCCACCTCGTTGACCTCAAAATGAAGCTCCTTGATGGCCTGCTCGATCAGGAGCCGGTTCTTTTCCCTGACGTTTCCTCCGTTCAGATAGGAGGAGATCGTCGCCAGCCCCAGGCCCGTGGCCCTGGCAATGTCCTTCATGGTTGCCGCCATATGCTTCCCTCCTGTCCTGCCTATGATACCTTGTTAAGGGCCCCTCCGCTCCACCACAGCCTCCGCGGTACCAACAGCCAATATTTTCGTCTACGCCTTGCCCGCGCAGCCGCACACTTTGATGCGCCCCTTCACCAGCTCCTTCACGGCCTCCAAACCGACCATGCCCAGCTTCTTGGGGTCGAAGGTCTCCGGCTTCTCGGCCAGCAGTCTTTTCCCCGCGTCCGTATAGGCGGCCCGCAGCTCCGTGGCAAAATTTACCTTGCACATCCCCCGCCCCACGCATTCCCGCACATCCTCGTCGCTGAGGCCGGAGGCCCCGTGAAGGACCAGGGGCACGGACACGACTTTCCGGATCTCCGTTACCCGCACCTTGTCCAGTACCGGCATGCCGGCATAAAAGCCGTGGGCCGTTCCGATGGCGATGGCAAGGGAAGTCACTCCGGTCCGCTCCACAAACTCCTTAGCCTCCAGGGGGTCCGTGTTGGTGTCCGCCTCCCCCTCCAGATCGTCCTCCTTGCCGCCTACCTTTCCAAGCTCCGCCTCCACGGGGATACCGCACGCCCTGGCCGCATCCGCCACTTTCCTGGTGATGGCGATATTCTGCTCAAAATCCTTGTGAGAACCGTCGATCATCACGGAGGTGTAGCCTGCCCGGATGGCCTGCAGCGCCAGATCAAAGCTGCTGCCGTGGTCTAAGTGCAGGCACACCGGGATGGAAGCCTTCTTCGCCTCCGCCGCGACGATGGCGTAATAGGTCTCCAGGGTTCCGTATTTCACCGTGGAGGGCGTTGTCTGCAGCATGACCGGAGCCTTCAGCTCCTCCGCCGCCGCGATGACGGCCTTCACCATCTCCATGTTCTCCACGTTGAAGGCTCCCACGGCATATCCGCCCCTCTGGGCGTCCGATAACATTTTTTCTGATGTAACCAACGGCATTTTCATATCCTCCTTGACCTCGAAACCGAAACGTTTCGGTTTTTTCTATCAACAAAATATCACTTTTATTGGAAGTTGTCAAGAAGTTTTGTTAAAATCCCGTCCGCATCCCTGGCAATACAGCGACATGGCCTTTGGTTTGTGATAGGTCCCACAGTCCGGGCAATACCAGCTCCCGTCCGCGTGCGGGACGACGCTCACATAGTTGTTCTGTTTTACCATCTGCAGAGCCGGATCGGCTTTCGCCCTGCTCTCGACATTCCGCATTGCCAGGGGCGCAATCGAAATCCCCTTCCCATGTCCGCCATCTGATAAGTATTTCAAATCAAACCCTTTTTTCTTTTTCAAAAATGAACCACAATTCTGGCAATAGTGCGTGCCGGTCAGATTTGAAAAACCGCATTGCTTACATTTTACCAT
>CALWDR010000078.1 GCA_944376745.1 uncultured Lachnospiraceae bacterium | reverse complement strand
GCTTAAGATTCCCCTGGCATTGACAATGCGGTGGGCCGGAACCTCTCCCACCCGGCCATGGGACAGGGCGTAGCCCACCTGTCTGGCATGGCTGGGCAGGCCGCAGAGAAGAGCAATCTGGCCGTAGGTGGCCGCCCTTCCGTATGGAATTCTGGCGCAGACCTCTTGCATGCGTTGGTAAAAATCCATATGCCTTCCGCCTCCTGTCATTTTTTCCCAAACCTTCTTGTCTCTAAAGCTCACGCAAAATTCTCGCTTTTTCCGTGGCAAATTCCTCCTCCACTTTATCTGCCGCCTGTCTCTATGCCTTTCTCCTTTTCAGCCTCCAGGCCCCGATCCCCAGCCCCGCCAAAAGCAGAATCACATCCAACAGCAGCACCGTGGTAATACGCAGTGGAAAGCCGTTCCCATTGGCTATGGTAAACACCTCCACCGTTATCAGCACGAAGCACAGATAATTGCTGATAAAATCAGCGGCAGAATCGCAGCCGGCGCAAAAGCCATGGCACCACAGCCTCCCCGCCAGGGCGGGGCGCAGCAGAAAGCGGATGAGCAGGCTGGCAGCCGGATACGCCAGAATCACGTAACGCGGCAGCAAGCTGGCAGGCGTGCCGTCCGCGCGCCATTGGACTGGAATTTCCGGCGGCAGAAAGGGCAGGGCAATGAGGGCGATCACAAGGCAGATCACTGTCAGCAGGCCCCAGACAAGCATTCCTCCCCACAAGTAGAAAAATCCCACCGCATCCCCCTTGAAAATACCGCGGTTTTTCCGCCAATGCCTCCGAACCTCCGGCACATATCGGCCAATGTCAAGCTGCTCGTAACTGAGCTGCTCCTCCTCCAGCATTTTTTCACACATGGTTCGGGCTGCCGCAAGTTCCTCCATCTGCCCCTCCAGCACCCTGCACTGCGCCTGCACCGCCTGCCGCAAGGGCACCTTTCCCTCTATGATCTTTCGAATCTCTTCAATGGGAAATCCCAGGGTCCGCAGATACGCGATTTTCCTGATTTCCTCCACGTCCTTCCGGGAGTAGTCCCGGTACCCGCTGCTCTCCCGGCGTTTGGGTTGAATGAGCTTTTCCTTTTCATAAAAACGGATGTTGGAACGGGACAGGCCCGTTTGTTCCTCTGCTTCTTTGATGGTCATAATTTTCACCTTCCTTACGGCACATCGTAAGGTATGAACAAGGTTCACAGTCAAGACTTTTCCTCAAAAAATCTCCAAAGCCGTTCCTCCCCGAGATACCTTTCATGAGGTGGGGAAATATTCAACGAGTGACAAGTTTTGTCTGGAGGCGCCCTGGCTATCTACCCCTGTATCTGCCGCAAAATGCTGGTGTCCTTGATCTTCCCGTCCTCCGCCAGCAGAATGATCTTGGACATGATCTCCGCCGTCTTGGGATCGTCATCCGCAAAGGGCAGGAAAATCCGGCCCCTGGCCTGGGAGTGGACGGGCAGGATGGACAGCATTCCCACCGCCTCGGCATGCGCCACGCCGGAACCCATATGGACGGAATAATTGGCAAGACTGCCCCGGATCTTGGCGTGGGAGCCGATGAAGGTCACGTTGGAAAGCTTCAGCAGAGCGACCAGTTCCCGGGCAATGGCGGTGCGCATCTCCACGGTGGAATGGCTGGCCTCCGGGTCCACGCCGCCCACATGGGCCACACTCACCGCCAGGTCGATGTCCCGCATGGCTTCGGAAAAGAGAACGGGCGGAACCTTCGTAAGGTCCATCAGTTCCCCTGTCTTCCTGTCATAGAAACGAATAACCTCCAGAGTGGGCGCCTCGATGTCCGCCGGGGAGAACCAGTCTGCCAGGGCGTACATCCGCACAATGATATTCTCCCGGTAGCAGACCTTCTGCAGGCCCTCCTCATAGTCCACGGTCCAGCCCCGCCCCCGCAGAAGGGCGACGGTTTTCTGGGGCTGCACCTGGTATCCCGCATAGCGGCGGGAAATGTTCTTCTCCTGCCGCTCATCCTCGGTGATGGGATAATATTCCCGGAATATCTGTTTGAAGGGCTGAGTGCGCCTGCTTTGATATAATTCATGCATGTAAGCGGACCAGAGACCGGCTTTCATAAGGTCGTGGGGATGGGCGATCCGCAGGGTGACGTTGGCAGTATCGGTCTGGGATAGCTGAGGACTGCAGGATCGGGCCTGCGGATATCTGCCATCCCGCTCCTGCGTTTCCGTGTCGGTTCCGCTGCGGCTATCGCCCAGGAATATTTCTTTCCCCGCCAGTCCCCGCAGCGCCAGACCGTCTGCCGTCTTTTCCAGGAATCCGAAGGCCGGCTCCTTCTCCTCCAACACCCACACCAGGGAGAACAGCATGGGCGCCAGCACCGGGTTGCCGCTGATTTTTTGAAGCTCCTCCAACCCGAAGGCCGTTCCTTCCACCATGGCCCGCTCCAGACTCTGTCTTGCCCGGCTTTTCTGCTCCTTTAACTCCCTGACGGCCTCCTTCATTTCCAGCACCGCTTCCTGCTTCTGCAGGGCTTTCGGCAGGCTCTTTTGCCGCTTGCCGCCTTTTTCCACGGCCAGCTCCGGCGTGCCGTCCTCAGAAAAGGCAAGCCACAGCGTTACCCCCTCCAGCTCCCGAGGCTCGGTGAGAGGCTTTAATCCTTCCAGCTTCTCGCTCTCCAGAAACCAGGTCATCCGGTTTACATCCGCAAATCCCGCCGTCATGGACAGATTTTCCAGGGCGGTCCTGACAGCCCTGCTCTCGCTCTCCCGCCGCTGGGCGCCGAACTGCCTGCTCTCCTTCGCGAATTTCTGGATAAACTCATACCGGTGCAGAACCTCCCGGCGCTCCCCTTCCGGAATGGGGATCAACGGGTAACAGCGCAGCTTTTCCTGGTTCCGCTTTTCTGCGATCTCCGCCTCCAGGCTCCGGCTCTGCAGCCGCCCCAGCACGGCGTCGGTGTAGAGCTGGGAGCGGCGGTGCTGATTGCTGCCGGAGGTGATGTACTTGGCGGATTTATATAAAATCTGAAACCGCTTTTCCCCCAGAAGCTCATAGGCCTGGAAAAACCAGTCCCGGTCAAAGGCCCCGTCGTTGAACTGTTGGGGCGTGATGGGGGAATACAGAGCCACGCAGGTCTCCTTTTCCGCGGAAAAGGTCTCGTTGATATGGGCGTGGAAAAACCAGACGCCGCAGGTAAGGCCCGGCCAATCCAGAATTTTCTCCGCAAAGCCGGCCCACTGGGGCGCATACATGACGGCCTCCGCCAAGCGGTTGTCCGAAATGTCCGTCCGGACAAGCTCCGCCCGCAATGTCTCCGGGGTATCTCCCGCCCCGGGATAGCAACGCTTTAAGAGCCGGCTCAGCACGGCCCGCTTGGTGGTGTCGGCGGAGTACTCATAGCCCCGGAAGAAATTTTCCCTGCCCAGCGCCGCCAGCAGCCTTGCAAAATGTGCCGCGCCCTCAAAGCGCTCAATACTTCTGGCCGCCGGCGTGACTCCTGTGGGCAGCTCTCCCCGCCGTTCCTCCACATCCACGATCCGGCTGACGGCCTTGTCCACCACTTCCTTTGCCCATGGATACTGCTCCAGTATCTTCCGGCCTCTGGCCCAGCGTAGGGGATTGGTCAGCATGCGGACGCTGTTGTCCGTATCCTGCATAAGAAGCAGCCTTTGGTACAGCACGTCCCGCCGCACGATTTCCATATCACAGGCCCGAAAATAATCCTCGATGGTAAGACCGCTGTAAACGCTGCCGCCCGCCAGCCCCTCCAGCCGGCGCTCCGCCCGGAACCATTTTGTGAAATCCTCCGGCGCGGCAGCGGTCTGTGCCAGAATCGAACGCAAAATTCCCAGCATCCGCAGATTGATGGCCGCCCGCTCCACATCTCCATAATAATAGATGGTACTGCCGGGCTTTCGCTGCACGCAATTTTTCCCCAGATTTTCCTCCCCGATCAGCCCTGCAAGACTTAGGTAGAGCGGCAGACTGCAGGCAAAAAGGGCATGGCGGTCCAAACGGTCCGCCATCAATCGGAATATGTCCCGTATCTGCCAGTCCCGCTGCTTGTAGGTATCGTAGGCGGAGTAAAAATGATTGAAGCCCTTGTTTATGACCGGAAGAATCCAGCTTTGGAGCTCCATATCATGGCCCATGTGCCGTTCGCCGCTCCAGGGCACCGCCCAAAAATAGAGACGGACATATTTTTCCGGGTCAACGGCATAGTCTCCGGCCGCCTCCAGAAATTCCTCATAAAAGGGGATCATCTCAAGCTTCCGATTCTCCCGGAGAGACTGGGGCGTACCGTACTCTGCCGGCAGCGGGATCACGTTTCCGGACAGGCTGCCAAACAGCACCTTACTCCTGGAGCCGTCGTAGTGCTGTACCTCGTACTCATAGTCCGCATGGCGGTCAAAGACTGCGTTCATTTTGGCCATCAGGGCACTGAATTCTGCGGCAGAAAAGGGCAGCCTCCGGGTCAGCTCTTTTTCGGTATATAAGACCGGCTGCGCGGAGGGTTCTCCCTGCTTCTCCGAAAAATTTTCCGGTGCTGCTTTCGGCGCTGCCGTGGCGGAAACCTTCCCCAGCAGGCGGCTGAAAAAACCTTTTTTCTCCGTCTTTTCCACCTGCCGCGAAGGCTCCTCCTCCCCGGCGGCCTTTCGCTGTGCCTCTCCCGAAGCCCCGCACGCTTCCTTGCCGTTCTCCCCATAGCGGGGCTCATGATCCTCTGCGCCTTTCTCCCAGCTTTCCACATATTCCGGGTCGTAAAGTCCGAATCCGTTCTCCAGGTTCCAGACCTCCGGGGCGGTCCCGTCTCCCTCCCCGAGCGCCAGCTGCCCCAGCAAAATCTCCGTCTGGCTGGACAGCTTTCTGTCCCGCAGCGTTTTCAGGTTTTCCTGCTGTTCTCTCAACAGGGCGGGGTATTTATCCCCCAACTCCAGCAAAAGCTCGATGGCGGCCTGTATCTGGTATTCCTCCCGGGCCTGCAGCATGGATTCCAGAACGGGAGCCAGCTTTTGCGCCGGCTGCCTGCGGAAAATGTCAAGGACGCTCTTGCGAAGGCTGCTGCTCTTCGAGCGCAGGCTCTCCGCCAGGGCTTCCAGATCCTGCCCCAGCAGAGTACAGTCGGAGAGAGCCTTCACAGCCGCCTCCTTCACCTGGATGCTCCGGTCCTGGAGGGCTTCCCGCAGAAGCCTGCGGTGGTCTTCCCGCTGCTGGGGGTTCAGATAATTGGCGTAATAGGCATAGCGCTGATCCACGCTCATTTTATCCCGGTGATCGGCCAGCTTCAGAATCAGCGTTTCATCCATATCGTAAAATGCCAGGCTCATCATGCAGCCGATGACTCTGGTATTTTCCAGGGTCACGCTGCTGAAGGGAAACGGATTTCCCGTATAGGTATGGCTTCCGGCGCCGATGTAGTCCGCCACTTCTTCTAACCGAGAAAAAAGCTTTCTTCGCTCCGCCAGCGTGTCCGGCAGGGCGGGATTGGCCACTGCCGCCTCCTTCTCCCGGGACCAGCGGTAAGCTGCCACCGCCTGGTGGGTGACGGCAAGATTTTCCACCACCCAGGCCAGCAGCTCCTTATCTCGTTCTCCCAAATACTGGGCCGCCATGAGCATCCGATACTGGGAGCTGTCCGAATGGCTGACAAAATACCACCCCAGCGCCCGGCGGTATTTTCGGGAATCCGTAAGAAGCGTCTGCACATACCGGTAACAGTCGTCCGTCTCATAACAGGCCATGGCCCAGAGGGCGAAATAAGCTTCCAGATTGTTTTCACTGTCCAGGTAACGGGCTCTCGCCTCCGGTTGTTCCAGACATTCCAGAGCCAGAGCCGCATATTTTTTCACTAGGGCCGGCTTGTCGTCGCCGTACCCAAGGCCCGTCCACACATCCAGGGCCCGGATGGCGCTGCTGTAGCGGAACATATCCTCCTTCACGCACAGCTTCAGGAAGCCAATGAGGGTTTCCACGCTTCCGGCGTCGGCCTGCTCCAAAATCTGCTGGCGAAGGCCCTCCTGAAGCCGGGCGGCCAGCAGAAGCTTCTGCAGAAGCTCCAGCAATTCCCGGTTGCCGCTTATAACCACGGCGCGGATCATGGTGTGGGACAGAAGGATCGCGCTGTTGTCTCCCAGCATGGCTTCCCGCACCAGGGACGTCACCCGGGGATTCTGCCGTCTCAGCTCCAGCGCCAGGTACATATCAAATCCCCGCACATAGCTATGCTCATAGAAAAGCATTTCCTCCACGGTTTTCTCATAGGCCGTCCAGTAGATCCAGTCGCAGACCCTGCGCACCATGACCGGCGCATGAAAGCCAAAGTCCTTGGAGCGGTAGCTTCTGCGGAACATGGTCTGGGAAAACTGGCAATCCATCTGCATGCGGGTCATTTCCTCCATATCGGCCTGCCGCTCTTTCCCTGCCAGATGGGCCACCGCTTTCTTCAGCGCCGGATGCCAGAATTCTTCCGGGCCTTTTAGCTTCGTGGGCTGTTTGCCGTACAGGCGGCTTAACTGCTCCCAGAGGGCCTGAAAGGCGCCCTGGCTGTAGCTGTTGCTGGCGAGATTCCACAGATCCCGGCACAGGCCCCCGTCCGAAAGGCCTTTGCTCTCGGCCCGGGCTTTGATGCGATTGTATTCTTCTCCCACGCGAAGGGATTCTTTTTCCATGAGGGGTTCCTCCTTATTGTGATATACGCCGGCCTATTGGGCGGATTATTATAACCGCCTCCGGCCAGCCGCGCAATGTACTCCTTACTACCAGAGACTTCCGGCCAAAAAGGTAAGCCGGATCAGGGTAAAATGATCTTGCGGCTGCACACCCAGGGGCTCCTCCAGCTCGGTTATCTCCTGCTCCTCCCGGAACACACGCACCAGTCCATCCCGGAAGCATTGAAGGGCGTTTTCCACAGCTTTGTCCGGATCGGCCTTCTTAGCGGAATAAATGCGCCCGAAGGATACCTTGCCTGTGCCGACCTGTTCCTGCAAGGCTTCCGGCGACAGAAAGGAAAGCAGGCCGGACTCCGAAGCGCCGGGCAGTATTGGCGCGCCCGTTTTGCCGGTATGATCCGGGGCGGAGAGGGCTTCGAATGATGGACTGTCCAATCCCGGAGGGGCTTCGTCCGATGGACTGCTCCGGGGCTTGCCGTTATAGTGCTCCACCTCCGTCTGAACCAGCGCGGTGAACAGTTCCCGGAGGGTAGCCGTATTGTCCGGGATTTCATAGGGAATGTCGTCAAGGATGGGGCGGCGTTTGCCTGGGGTTTTCATTTTCAGATAGATTCGCATGGTATCCTCCAATTTCATTTTAACAATCGGTAATATCCGTTATTCTGCCTGTGGGTCTTCTGATTTTCATTGATTCCTTACCGCCACCTTGATGACATTCTCCTTTTTGTGCTCAAAAATATCGTAAGCCTGCGCAATCTCCGACAGCGGAAAGGTATGTGTGATCAGCGGCGTGGTATCGATTTTCCCCTGGGCAATGAGTTTTAGGATCTCCTCACAGTCACAGCCGTCCACCCCTCCGGTCTTGAAGGTGAGATTCTTGCCGTACATGTCCGGCAGGGGCAGGATCTGGGGCTTGTCATAGAGAGCCACCACCGTCACGATGGCGTTGGGGCGGGCGCACTCCCAGGCCAGGCGGAAGGTCTCCTCCGTCCCGGCCACCTCCAGCACCACATCCGCGCCGCCGTGGACGCTGTGCGCCTTTACCGCTTCCAGCGCATACTCGGGAGCTATGGTCAGCACCCCAGGATAATGGTCCCGGACAAACTGCCGCCGCACCGGGTCCTTCTCGCAGACGATGATGTTCTTAGGCTGCTTTAGCAGGACACACAGCAGGGTGCAGATTCCCGTGGGCCCCGCGCCGAGGATCAGCACCGTATCCTCCTCAGTAATCTCGGAAATCTTCGCGGCCCAGAAGCCGGTGGCAAGGATGTCACCCACGAAAAGGGCCTGCGCGTCCGTCACGTTATCGGGAATTTTATTCAGCCCCTGATTGGCATAGGGGACCCTGACGTACTCCGCCTGTCCGCCGTCGATCCGGCAGCCCAGAGCCCAGCCGCCGTTTTCGTCCTCACAGTTGTTGACGTAGCCCTTTTTGCAGAAAAAGCATTCGCCGCAAAAGGTCTCCACATTCACCGTCACCCGATCCCCGGGCCTTACGGCCGTCACCGCGGGGCCCACCTGTTCCACCACCCCCACCATCTCGTGGCCCACCGTGATCCCCGGCACCGCCCGGGGCACGGAGCCGTGCTTGATGTGCAGATCGCTGGTGCAGATGCTGGATAACGTCACCCGCACGATGGCGTCCTGGGGCTCGTTTATGGTTGGAACGGGTTTCTGGCGCAGTTCAAATTTCCCTTTTTCTATATAGGTGTATGCTAACATCAGTGACGGCCTCCTTTTTCTCAATCCTGTTAGGATACCTACGAATCGCTCCGCACTGTGTGCTCACGCAATTCTATCCTCATGATAGCCATAGTATAGCACATCTTACCGCTGTATGGGAGAGGGTGTATGAAATTTGTATGCACTTTTAGGTTTTCCCGGCAGCCCGTATCTTTGCTTCAAACTCCCCATCAAAAATCGGAAGCGGTTTCCAGGAACCAACTTCCGATTTTTGATGGACTTCTATGTTTTTTCAAAATTCCGGCAAAGCAACGCTTCGCCCCCCCCGATAAGAGTATGCCGTCATATACTGCGTTGCTTTCCTATAAAACTCTCCCGCTACGCGCTGCGTTTCCGGCAGGCCGCAAGGGCAAGCACGCATCCGCCGCCAAGTCCCAGAAGCGCAAGCCAAAGGATCCAGTTGCTGTCGTCCCCTGTTTTTCCCGGCTGCGAATTGCCGGACGCCGCGCTGCCGCCTGTCTGGGAGCCGCCGGGCGTCGTCTGACTGCCTGTGCCGGAGCCGCCGGGCGTCGTCTGACTGCCTGTGCCGGAGCCGTCCGGTGTGGAGGGCTTATCCCCCTGTCCCGGTTTCTCCCCGGGATTTTCCGAACCGCCGGTGGCTGGAATCGTCTCCGTCTGCTTATAGCCGCAGACAGCGCATGTCCGCTCTCTGCTGCCCTCGGCGTCGGCAGCGGCTTCCTGGGTTATCACCCAATCGCCGTAGCTGTGAGCTTCCGTTTCCGTTTTCTCACCGCAGCCGCACTCCTGCCAGTGGCCGTTTGCGTCACAGGCATATTCCCAGTCATGGACATGGGCGGCCTTCACTGCCGTAAAGGACCTGGGCGCGCTGATCGCCGCATTGCCCGCCTTGTCGGTGACAACCGCGTACCACTCATAGGCGCTTCCCGCCTTAAGGCCCTCCAGCTTCACGCTGGCGCTGCCGCTGCCAGTCACCGTCTGAGGCTCTCCCACCCTCTGATTTTCGCCTGCCGCAAGGGTCAGGGAATTGGTGGTAAGGGTTCGCCTGGAGGTACCGCCCAGATCCAGCCGAATGGCAAATTCATCCTTATTGATCTGGTACAGATTCCCCCGGTCCCCGGAGTAGGTGCCGCCTCCGTAGGGAGAAACCTTCTCTCCCGTCATGGCGGAATAGGTGTTAAAGTAGATCAGATCATTTTCCACATCAAACCGGATGCTGCGCAGGTATCCCTGGCCGCCGTAGGACAGGCCCTGGTAGTCCGCCAGCACGTTGTAGGTCTCATGGTCGCCGAAATTGCTGTATACCACATTGGTTCCGGCCACATGCCCGCTTAACACCAGCTTGACATTACTGTGGTTTTTCACCACCTTGTTGAGCAGATCCGTATTGGAAATGCCGCTTAAGTTAATGTAATTGTGGGTGAAGATGATCACCGAATGCTCCGGATGATCCTCGATCACCTTTGCCGCCCAGTTCAGGTCCTCCTCCGTCTGCCAGTAGGAAATGCTCATCACCAGAAGCTTGGTGCCATGCTCCTCCAGCAGGTAGTAGGCGTCGTCGATGGGCTGGCTCTCATCAATGCCAAAGGAGCCTCCCCACAGCTCTCCCGCCGCTTCCTGCAGCCGTGTCACAGGGAAATACTGGTTGTAGCGGATGCGGTTGTTGGTTCCGTTGTCATAGTCGTGATTTCCCCAGGCAATACCGTAAGGAATGTCCGCTTCTTCCAGCAGGGTGTACGCGGCGTCCGCCGCCTGCCACTGGAATTCCTGGTTTAAATAGGGCCGGTTCACCACGTCGCCCACATGGAGCACCATTTTGGTTTTATTTTCCTTGGCCGTGCCCGCGATCCAGGCAAACTGCTGGTAGATTTTTTCCGGATAGGACTGGGTGTACAGCTGGGTATCCGGCACCATCACCATGCCGAAGTCAAAGTCCCCCTCCTCCGGCAGATAGGTCTCGCGATTCTCAATGGCCTGGGTCATGCCGCGCCACAGAAGCAGGGTCAGCTTACCATCTTCCACCACATTTTCATTCTGGATGCTCATGTCGATGGACACAGAGGGCGCATCCTGGTCGTAGGCGGAGCCCACTTCCCGCCAGCCATCTTCGGCAGTGTCATACACATAGGCTGTCACCTTGCGCTCGGCGGTGCCGTTCCACACCAGATGGAAGCTTTCCGCCTGCTGCTGTTCCTCTGTCAATGTAATCTCGTAAATCTGATAGGGATTTTCCCCTTCCCCGGCGGCTGTGCCAAAGAGGGAAGCGCTCTGATCCCCGTCGGTGGGCGCGATGCCTTCCGGCAGGCTCTCCTGGGTCGTGCCATAGCGGACCACCGTGTTGTCGTCATTCAGCGCAATGGCCTGGTTCTGATAGAACTGAACCGAAACCTCCTCGTTCGTCTCAGAGGTCAGCTCTGCCGTCAATGTGGCAGAGTCCCCGGCCACGGTCCCCTCCTCCGCGGAATCCGACAGCACCGGCTCGTTGGGCGCCGTAACGTCTGACAGCACAAGGGATACGTCATCCGTCGCCCTGCCGCTTCCGTCTTTCGCCGAAACGGTCAGAGCAATGGCCTGCTCTCCCAGGGCGTCCACCGGCACCAGCACGGAAAATTCTCCGGCTTCTGTATCACCAAGGGATACGGTCTTACCGTCCACCTGTGCCGACAGACTGCCCGCCTTGCTGACGACTCCGGTGACCTTCACCATCCCCGTCTCTGCCGCCGCGCCTTCTGCCGGATAAGAAATGTGAAGCGCCGGGCCCTTGTCAGTTCTGTTCTCCACCGCATCATAGGAAACCGCGTCCCCAAAATAATTGTCATACCGGAAGGCTTCCCACTCCGGCGTGGTGCGGTAGCCGGTCAGCTGGATCTCATCCAGCGTTCCCCGGTAAGAGGCTTTCACCTCCCCGGTATTGGAATAAGCGCCGATGGTTGCGGGCGTTTTCTCATCATTGAGGGTTGTGCGGTATTCCGCAAAGGCCTCGTACTGCTTCTCCCCGTCGATAAACACCGCCACTGTCATGCCGTCGTAGCTCATGGTCACCAGATGGGGCTTGCCGTCCTCGGGAAGGGCCAGCTTGGATTCCGTGGTCTTGGCACTGGTGCTGCTGGACTCATACCAGAGCCCTGCATACCGGGAGACAAGCTGGTGATTCGTCTTGTTCACGCCGAGAAACAGCGTATCGTTGGAGCCGCTTCCCGCCACATCCTTGGCAAAGAAGGGCGCGTTGTCCTCCGGCTGGTTGGCCAGATCCTCCGCAGTGGCCTGATAAATGGCGCTGACGCTGACCTGGTCCAGGCCGCCGCCCACATCACCGTATACAATTTTCGTATCCTCAAAGTAGGACGCCATGGTGCCGTTCTCGCCCGCTGCCGCCGTCAGGCCCTTGCCCTCCACGGTACCGGTCTGCTTTCCGGTGGAATCCGTCCGGGTCTGGCCATTTGCGGAATCCGTCGTGAAATGCTCCACCAGCTCATAGTTCTCGTTCCAGACCTTGGTGGGATCATTCTCTGCCGCTTTTCCGCCATAATATACCCACAGATTGGCGGCTCCCCGGGCAGGCAGCTCCTCCAGCTTCACCCACACCGTGGTGATCCCCTCCGGATTCCAGTTCTCCACCTCATAGGGAATGGAAAGGCCGCTCATGGTATAGAATTTTAACGTGTCTTTCGAAGCACCCTCCGGAATATCCGCAAGCTTCAGCAGAACGGGAGCGTTCCGGAAGGTCTCGCTGCCGTCGTTTCGCACCGCGATGATCTGACGGGCCAGCGCCGTATCGTCAAACCAGGGGGAAGCCTCCCCGTTCTCCGACTCCAGCTCCACCATGCGGTATTCCAGATCCTTCAGCTTATCATAGTTGGTGACAGCGTCCTGCTGGGCCTGTGTCAGCTCGTTGTAAGCCGCTCTGGCTTCCGCCACAGCCGTCTTATCCGACAGCACCGCCTCCTCTGCCTCCGGCAGGCTGCCAATCCGGGCGATCATGGGCTTGATCTCCTTGTCGATACCGAAGCCCTCCCAGGAATAGGGCACCGACTGGTCCTTGATCTGATAGACCATGGCTTCCAGACGTCCGCCGTCGATGGTGATCCCCGCAAAATACTGGGCATTCTTCTCCGAATTGTTATTCTGCACGCCCTGCTCCGAGCGGTCAAAAAGCTCCAGGTACTGCTCCATATCGATGCCGCTGGGACTGGTCTCCTGCTCGTAGTGCTTTACGCCCGCGGTGTTGGGGAGGAAATAAATGGTTCCCTCCGGGCTTAACGCATATTCGATCCGCTTTCCGCCCTTCATCTCGGTGATCTTGGTGGTCTCCACCGGAGTGGCGCATGCCGTTCCGTTCTCATCATAGGCCAGCACCTTGGTCCGGGCCAGGATATGGTCGTGGCCCTGAAGCACCAGGTCAATGTCCAGCTCGTCAATGAGCGGCACGATCACCTGGCGCATATTTTTCACGTCCGCGTCATCCAGGTGGGTTGCGGTGGTGTAGGGACCCTTATGCATGTTGAGGATGATCCAGTCCGCACCCCTTTCCCGGGCAGAAGTCACATCCGCCTTCAGCCAGTCAAGCTGCTCCTGCGAAAGATTCTGGGTGGAATCCTCATTGGTGTTCAATACCACGAAATGGGCGTTGCTGTAATCGAAGGAATAATAAGTTCCTCCAGTGGTATTGCCATTTAATTCCAGATTAAAATGGTTGATAAAAGCATTTCCGGAAGCCTCGTGATTTCCGGCTGCCGGGGCGATGGTGGTGCTCATAAGTCCCGCGGCGGAGTAGTTGAGAAGGCTTGTCCACATGCTCTCGTTGGAGCCGTTGTCCACCACATCCCCGCCGTGGATCACAAAGGCAGCCTCAGGAACGGTGGCCAGAGCCTTCTGCAGCGTATTGGCTGACACCTGGGCGTCCCCGTCGGTGTAGGACTGGGTATCCGTCAGGTTGATAAAGGAGAAGGCCCCGCTCTCCCTGGCCGTGACAAATGTACCAGTACCGCTGAAAATACCCCCGGCCTTATCCCCCACCTGATAATAATAGGTAGTATCCGGCTTCAGATTCTCGGCGACGGCCTGGTACTGCACGCTTCCGTACAGCTCCTGCTGTTTGGCCTCAACCTCGATCACATCCGTGAAATCCTTGGTCTCGCTGATTTTTACCACCGGGTCCTCTGTGGCCACGCTGGTATACCAGGTAAACGCCTTCCGGGTCCTGGAATCCCCGTGAAAGGTCACGGTGATCCTGTCGGGACGGCTGGACGCATCCACATACTGAAGCACCGGATGGCCTGCCTCCTGGTCCATTTTCCAGGTGTAGGCAAAATCCCAGCCAAGCTCCTCATAGGTACTCTGCCGCTGTAATTGCTCCGCCGTGACATTCTGCCCGTTGGGGTCCGTGTAAGTGCCGCTGACCTTCTCGCCGTTGATGGTGATGGCCTCGTTGGCGATATTGTCACGCAGGGTCTTGCCAAAATCATTGCAGCCGATGATCCGTCCGTAATACCCTTCCGTTTTGGCGCCCGGCTGGTCGTAGGCATAGGTGATGGAACCGCCGTAGGCCACGTTGCCCTGGATATAGGCGGTGTTGGGATAGGCGCAGATCAGCGCGCCGTCGTTGCCCTGTTGGCTGTTTTTGCCGCTGACCTGCTCGGTGCCGGTAAGGGTGATCTCGGCATTGGCAAAGCAGCGCTGGATGCTGCTGTTGGAATTGTTGTAGGCCACGATCCCGCCGGCCATAAATTTGCCGGTGAGGCTGCCGTCAAAATAGCAGTCCAGCACGGAGCCGCCCTTGTTCTGGGCCACAATACCGGCAACCTTCTCAAAGCCGGGGGCGGATACACTGCCTGTCACCGCGCAGCGCTGCACCACGCCGCCGCTTAAGTTATCCGCCACCAGTCCGGCGCAGGCAGGACCGGCGGTGTTGCCGTTATCTCCGGTACAGACGATGTCCACCTCTGCCAGCGTCAGGTTGCAGATGGTTCCGCTGTTTTCTTTGATCAGCGCCGCCCGGTAATCCCCTTTGTTGGTGTCGGGCACCGCACCCCGCAGCTTCAGGCCGGAAATGGTATTGCCCCGGCCGTCGAACACGCCGTTAAAGGATTGTACCATGGCCGCCTCATCCGTAAGGGAAATGTCATTCATCAGGGCAAAATGCTTTTCGTTGAAATAAACGCCGTTCTGGCTGTTCATCTGCTCGATCCAGAACAGGAACTCCGCCTCATTGTTGATCTGGAAGGGGTTGCCGGAGCTTCCGTCCCCAACAAGAGCCGTGACGCCGGTCTCCTCCTGTGGCTTTTGCAGCGCCGGATAGCCGGTCTGTTCGTCCATCTCCCAGACCGTCTCGAAATCCCAGCCCAGCGCCTCGTAGGTTGCCTGGGTCTTCAGCTCGGTCTCTGTCTTGTCCTGGCCGTGCTGGGAATTTACGTCGTCGCTTGACACGGTCCCGTTCTTGATCTTGACGTCCACGCTGCCGTAATTGTTCTCCATCTTCACGTTGTTTCCGGTGAACCCTACCACACGGCCCACGTATCCGTCGATCTGATAATCCGGGTAAGCCATGGTGATGGTACCGCCCGCCGCAACGGAATTTTTCACGGTGAGAGGATTGCCGGGATAGGCGCAGACGATGGCGGCGTCGTTGCCCTGCTGATGATCCCGGCCATCGGTAGTATGATCGCTGGTGGTTGTCAGATCGCCCATGGCAAGGCAGCGCTCAATGGTTCCCTTGGCATAGCCTGCAATGCCGCCCGCCATATACAGAGCCGTCACGTCTCCTGAGAAATAACAGTCCGAAATCCGGGAATTGTTAGCGCCGCTTTTTCCCGCGATACCTGCCGCCATCTCATAGTTTGGCGCCGAAATGCTGCCGGTGACGGCGCAGCGCTCGATGGTTCCGTTATTTTCGCCCACCAGTCCTCCGGCGGCGGGCCCTCCGGCGGTGCCGTTATCCCCCACGCAGGTCACGGTGATATTTTCCAGTGTCAGGTCCTCAATGGCGCCTGTATTGCGGCGGATAAAGCCGGCGCGGTAATTTCCCTTGTCGCTTTCCGGAAGCGCCCCGTTGATGACAAGGCCGCTGATGGTATGTCCGTTCCCATCCAGGGAACCGCTGAAATTATCGATCATGGGGAATTCCGACGTCATCGCAATGTCCGCCCCCAGCTCATAGGCTTTCCCCGTATACGCTGTGTCTCCTTCGTTCAGCTTCTCCGTCACATACAGCAAATCCTCCTCCGTCTCAAGGACAAAGGGCGAGGCGGGACTGCCGTCCCCGTTAAGACTGTACGTGTCCGTCTGCGTCCCCTGTGCAAAGGCCGTCTGCACGGGGGCCAGCACTGTCGTCGCCGTCATCACAACTGCGGCGAACAGGCTGAAGCATGATCTTCTTAGCTTCATAATGTTACCTCCATACTGCTGAAATTGCTTTTTCCTTCATACCCGGCCATTATAATCCCCATTTTTTTATTCCGTATCAAAGCCCGGTAAAAAAATGGTAAAATCTTGGTGTTGTTTTTTTGCGTATGTAAAATTTTTTCTGCGATTTTCAAAATAAAATTGAGAAAATACAGAAAGAGTGCTATGATAAAAAATATCGGTTGCGAAGACTCTTTAAAAGCAAAATGATACTGCGATTTCGTCGTGTTTATTAAGTATGGGGGGAAGAAATCAATGAGCATTTACATATTAACAAGTATGTTTCCAGACGGATTGCCTGCTGAAGCGTCCAAAGTATTCCAGCAGACAATTACAAGGAGAACTATGTTTGCGTTCGTCGCGTCTGATTTTGAGCAGCCATACGAAAAAACGGATTATTATTTTAAAGTCTTTTTGGATATGCTCGCAGATAGCGGTATTTTATTTGAAAATGCATGTGTTGTGGATGGGAGATCAACCCCGGCAGAAGCCCAAAGAGCAGTCGAAGAAGCCGATGTGGTATGGTTGTCCGGCGGAGATACGCCGCTGCAATTTCACTATCTGCAAAATTATGGATTAGACAGGGTAATCGGACACCAGTGCGATGACTCCATTATCGTATGCAGAGATAAAAATGCCGCGTTTTATGGAGAAATCTATGAAATCAAGGATGGAAAAGTCCAACGTATAAAAGAGAAACAAAGAGAATGCATATGATGCTTCCAATGATTCATTGAAGTACCACAATAAGTTTGTTTGGCTATAATATCTATATACAGAAGGTATTCGTTATGAAAAAAGTTTTCTTTTACCTGAAGCCCTATCTGGGACGGATGTCCCTGGGACTTACCATAAAATTTACCGGGACCATCATGGATCTGCTGCTGCCCTGGATTCTTTCCTATTTAATAGATGAGATCATTCCCAAAAAAAATATTTCTCTGGTGCTTCTCTACGGCTTTTACATGCTGGTGTGCTCCCTGATCGCCTGGATCACCAATATCGTGGCCAACCGCATGGCCTCCCTGGTGGCCCGCAACACCACGGAGCGGATCCGTCACGACCTGTACGCCCGGATCTCCTATCTCTCCTCCCGGCAGACGGATGAATTCACCATCCCCTCCCTGGAATCCAGGCTCACCACGGACACCTACAACATCCATCAGATGCTGGGCATGATGCAGCGTCTGGGCGTGCGGGCGCCGATCCTGCTTCTGGGCGGCATCTGCGTGACCCTGACCCTGGAGCCGGTGCTGACGCTGGTGCTGCTTTTGTCGCTGCCCTTCGTGGGCGGGGTGGTGTTCTACATTTCCCGGAAGGGTATCCCGCTGTTCACAAAGCAGCAGCAGGCCATCGACAAGATGACCCGGAAGGTCCGGGAGAGCGCCTCGGGCATCCGCGTCATCAAGGCACTGTCCAAGACCGAGTACGAGAAGGAGTCCTTCCGGGAAATCAATGAGGATCTGGTGCGGAAAGAAACCCATGCCTCCAAGACCATGGCGGCCAGCAGCCCCCTGATGAACCTGTTTCTGAACCTTGGGCTGACGTTGGTCATCGTGGTGGGCGCTTACCGGGTGTATATCGGAGCCTCCAAAGCCGGCGTGATCCTGGCCTTTCTGACCTATTTTACCATCATCCTCCACGCGCTGCTGTCCATCAACCGGATGTTCATGCTGTACTCCAAGGGGGCGGCCAGCGCCAACCGCATCTCGGAGGTGCTGGACACGCCGGAGGATCTGGGCGTGATGAAAGCTTCCGGGCCGGAGGTTGTCCGGAATCAAACGCGCCCGGAGGCGGCCGGACCGGAGGCCGCCCGGAGCGAAACGCGCTCGGAGGCTTCCGCATCGGAAGCGGCCTGGAAGCAAACGCGCCCGGAGGTGGCCGGACCGGAGGCCGCCCAGAATCAGGAAACGGTTCCGGTAACAACCGCCTCACAAAAGCCGGCCCCCAAGATCACCTTTTCCCATGTGAGTTTTTCCTACCACGGGGCCCAGAACGCCCTGACGGATATTGATTTTACTCTGGAAAAAGGCCAGACCCTGGGCATCATCGGGGCCACGGGCTCCGGGAAAACCACGCTGATCAAGCTGCTGCTGCGGCTCTACGACCCCACGGAGGGCACGATCCTGGTGGAGGGCCGGGACCTCCGCTCCATTCCCACAGAGGAGCTGTACCAGAAATTCGGCGTGGTGTTCCAGAATGATTTTCTGTACGCGGACACCCTGGCGGAAAATATCCGCTTTGGCCGGGAGCTAAGCGCCGATCAGCTTACGGAGGCAGTCCGGGACGCCCAGGCCTACAACTTTATCCACAATATTCCCGACGGCATGGACCACGAGCTGGCTGTCCGTGGCTCCAATTTAAGCGGAGGCCAGAAGCAGCGGGTGCTGATCTCCCGGGCCCTGGCCGCCAGGCCCGAGATCCTGATCCTGGACGACGCCTCCAGCGCCCTGGACTACAAGACCGACGCCGCATTAAGGAAGGCCATACGGACGCATCTTGCGGGCTGTACCTCTGTGATCATCGCCCAGCGGATCAGCTCCATCCAGTACGCCGATCTGATCCTGATGCTGGAAAACGGCCATATTATCGGCGCGGGGACCCACGGCCAGCTCATGGAAAGCTGCCCGCCCTACCGGGAGATCGCCGACGCGCAGATGGGAGGTTTACAGGAATGAAGACAGAGCATCCACACCACAGACAGAAAAAACAATATCTGATGCTGCGCATCTGGCGCTATCTGTACCATTATAAATGGCTTTTGGCGCTGGCCTTCGCGCTGACCGTCGCCAGCAACCTGTTCAACCTTCTGGGCCCCATGCTGTCGGGCCTGGCCATCGACGCCATTTACGGGCCGGGAAACGTGGATTTTCCGAAGGTATTTTTCTACGCGGGACTGATGGTGCTGTTCTACGGAGCCGCCTCCCTCCTGTCCTACCTTTTGAGCATCCTGATGATCCGGCTCAGCCAGAACATTGTGCGCAAAATGCGCCAGGACATCTACGACCACCTGGCGGTGCTGCCGGTAAAATATTTTGACCGGACGCCGGCAGGCGAGATCATCAGCCGCATCAGCTACGACGTGGACACCCTGAACGGTTCCCTGGCCAACGACCTTCTTCAGATCCTCACCAGCCTGATCACGGTGGTGGGGTCCCTTGTCATGATGCTGATGATCGCTCCCGCCCTGGTGCTGGTATTTGCGGTGACGATCCCCATCTCGATCATTTTGACAAAATACATGACCACCCGGGTGCGGCCCCTGTTCCGCAAGCGCTCCGCCAAGCTGGGAGAATTGAACGGCTACGTGGAGGAGATGATCTCCGGTCAGAAGACCGTGAAGGTCTATCATCAGGAGGAAAATATGATCCACCGGTTTGATCTGAAAAATACCGAGGCCGTGGACGCCTACTACCGGGCGGACTATTACGGAAGCATGACCGGGCCTTCGGTGAATTTCATCAACAACCTCTCCCTGTCGCTGATCAGTGTGGCCGGAGCCATTTTATTCCTAAACGGGCGGATCACCCTGGGAAATCTCTCCTCCTTCGTGCTGTATTCCCGGAAATTCTCGGGACCCATCAACGAGGCGGCCAACATTTTAAGCGAGTTCCAGTCGGCTTTCTCTGCGGCGGAGCGGATCTTCCGGCTGCTGGACGAGGAGCCGGAGCCTGCGGACGCGCCAAAAGCCCTGTCAGTTTCTGAGGTACAGGGACAGGTGGATTTTGAACATGTGAAATTTGGCTACGATGAGGGGCGGACCATCATCCACGACCTGACGATTTCCGCCAGGCCCGGCACCCTGACGGCCATCGTGGGCCCCACCGGCGCCGGCAAGACCACCATCATCAACCTGCTCATGCGGTTTTACGACCCCCAGGAGGGACAGATCCTGCTGGACGGCCAGCCCATTCGAGAGATCACCCGGGAGAGCCTCCGGCGCTCCTACGCTATGGTGCTGCAGGATTCCTGGCTCTTTTCGGGGACCATTGCGGAAAATGTATCCTACGGAAGCGCCTCGGCCACCATGGAGGACGTGGTCCGGGTCTGCAAGGCGGCCTACATCCACGACGCCATTATGCAGCTTCCCCAGGGGTATGACACGGTTCTCACGGACGAGGGCACCAACCTGTCCAAGGGACAGAAGCAGATGCTGACCATCGCCCGGGCCATGCTTCTGGACGCCCGGATGCTGATCTTAGACGAGGCCACCTCCAACGTGGACACCCAGACGGAGCAGAAGATCCAGGCGGCCATGACAAAGCTGATGGAGGGGCGCACCTGCTTCGTCATCGCCCACCGGCTGTCCACCATCCAGAACGCGGACTGCATCCTGGTGGTGGAAAACGGAGAGGTTGTGGAGCAGGGCACCCACCAGGAGCTGCTGAAGCGAAACGGGGTCTACGCGGGAATTTACCGGGCGCAGTTTTCTTAGGGGAGAAAGCAGATATTGGGGGCGCACTTACTGCTCATGGGGTGGGGAAATTGGCAAATTTCCCCACCCCATGAACCGTTCACTCTTCATAGGGACAGCGGTACCGGGGTTGTCCCACGCTCTTTTTCCCATACTCGATGGCCCCTGTGGGACAGGCCGTGATACAGGCCATGCAGTGGGTGCAGTGCCTGTGCCAGGAGGGCCGCTTTTCCTTTAAGGTGATATTGTTTAAGGGGCAGGTCTTTTCGCATTTGCCGCACCCGATACATTTCTCATCCACCCGGAATTTCCGGTCATGCACCGCGAAGCAATAGAACAGCTTATTCACCGGACCGCTTAAAAGCGCGCCCAAAAACGTGGTCCTCTCCTCCGCCAGAGGCTGATCTTTCAGAATCCTGGCAATGACGTCCTCCAGCTTCGGACGGGCCTTATCCACAATTTTTCTGGCGTTTTCGCTGTCCGGAGCGGAAAACATGGCGATATAATTTTCCGGCATGACGATTTCTGCGCAGCCCCTGCAGGGGAAGCCCTTTTTTTCGCACAGTTTTTTTACATACTTGGGGGCGTTTCCAATGGAATCGCCGCAGTTCATGACAAAATACGCCTCCGCGTTCCGGGCAAAGGCGGAGGTCAGGATCCACTCCTCCACCACCCTGGGGATCCTCCAGGCGTAGGTGGGAAGCACAAAGATCAGCCGGGTCTGGGTGTTGTCCGAAAACGCTTCGCCCCGCTTCAGACAGTCATTGATGAAGCAGAGGGCGTCCCCTGTGGCCTCTGCGATTCTTTTTGCAAGATAGGCACTGTTTCCGGTGCCGGAAAAATATAGTATCATTGTTCTCCCTTTCTTTTTATGCGTATTTGAGAAGTTCTGGCGGGTATCTGGCTTTATGGTATCATAAAACCGGAAATATATCCACTGCCTGTCAAAAAAAGCGGGGAATCCGCTGCGGCGCAGCTGCAATTATCTTTTCCAAAACAGTTGAAAAAAAAGGTCGGTTACGGTATAATATTGTTGTTATATTTTTAACAATCCAATATGGCTTCGCGCTCCCGGTGCTTGGGGTTTTTTGATAAGTTGACCGGGGGTTCCCATGTCAAAAAGAATTTATGAGGAGGTATTTTATGCTGGATCAGTCCTACTACGACAAGGCCGACGAGATCATCGCCTGTCACACCAGGGAAGAGCATTCTCTGATTCCGATCATCCAGGACATACAGACGGCATTCCGGTATCTGCCGCCGGAGCTGCTAACGTATGTAGCCAAAGAGATTGGCATTACCGAGGCCAAAGCCTTCAGCGTGGCCAGCTTCTACGAGAATTTTTCTTTTGAGCCCAAGGGAAAATATGTCATCAAGGTCTGCGACGGAACCGCCTGCCACGTGCGCAAATCCGTGCCCATTTTAGAGCGGATCTTAAGCGAGCTGGGGCTTTCCGGAGAGCAGCGGACCACCCCGGACATGCTTTTTACCGTGGAGACGGTCTCCTGCCTGGGAGCCTGCGGCCTGGCGCCGGTGGTGACGGTGAACGACGAGGTGCACCCTTCCATGACCCCTGCTGCCGCCACGGAGCTTTTAAAGAAGTTGAGAGAGGAGGCCGCAAATGAGAATTGAAAACCGCAATCAGTTGAACGAGATCAAGGACCGCATGGCTTCCCATATGGAGGGGACCACCCGCCGCATTTTGATCTGCGCGGGAACGGGCTGTCTCTCCGGCGGTTCCGCCAAGATTTACGAGAAAATGATGGCCCTGGCCGAGAACTGCCCAAAGGTAGAGATCGAATTCGGCCCCGAGGTCGCCCACGGGAAGGATACCGTCGGCATCAAGAAAAGCGGCTGTCACGGCTTCTGCGAGATGGGCCCCTTAGTGCGCATCGAGCCCGCCGGCATCCTCTACACCAAGGTAAAGCCTGAGGACTGCCAGGAAATTTTCGAGAAGACCGTGCTGGGCGACGAGCTGGTGGAGCGTCTTCTGTACAAGCAGGACGGCGTCACCTACCCCACCCAGGACGAGATCCCCTTCTATAAGAAACAGACCCGTCTGGTCCTTAAGAACTGCGGCCACATCGACGCGGAGAACATCGAGGAATCCATCGCCAGAGGCGGCTATCAGGCTCTGGCGAAGGTGCTCTTTGACATGACGCCGGCGGAGGTTGTGGATCTGGTGGAGGAATCCAACCTGCGGGGCCGGGGAGGCGGCGGCTTCCAGACCGGCTACAAGTGGCGCCAGGTGGCCCGCCAGAAGGAGACCATCCGCTACGTGGTCTGCAACGGCGACGAGGGCGACCCGGGAGCCTTTATGGACCGCTCCATCATGGAGGGCGACCCCCACAAGATGATCGAGGGCATCATCATCGCCGCCTACGCGGTCAGCGCCCAGGAGGGTTATATCTATGTGCGGGCGGAATATCCCCTGGCCATCGAACGGCTGAAAAATGCCATCGCCCAGGCGGAGGAGCGGGGCCTTTTGGGAGAGCACATTCTGGGAACAGATTTTTCCTTCCGCTTACATATCAACCGGGGCGCAGGCGCCTTCGTCTGCGGGGAGGGAAGCGCCCTGACGGCCTCCATCGAGGGCAAGCGCGGCATGCCTCGGGTAAAGCCGCCCCGCACCGTGGAGCAGGGACTTTTTGAGAAGCCCACAGTCTTAAACAACGTGGAGACCTACGCCAACGTGCCCATGATCATTTTAAACGGCGCGGAGTGGTTCAAGAGCATCGGACCCGAGGGAAGCCCCGGCACCAAGGCCTTCGCCCTGACCGGAAGCGTGAAAAATACCGGACTGATCGAGGTGCCCATGGGAACTTCTCTCCGGGAAGTGATCTACGATATCGGCGGCGGCATCAAGGACGACCAGGAATTTAAGGCTGTTCAGATCGGCGGTCCCTCCGGCGGATGCCTGATCCAGACGGACCTGAACATCAACCTGGATTTTGACTCCCTGAAGAAGCGGGGCGCCATGATCGGCTCCGGCGGCCTGGTGGTCATGGACCGGCACACCTGCATGGTGGAGGTTGCCCGGTTCTTCATGAATTTTACCCAGCGGGAGAGCTGCGGCAAATGCGTTCCCTGCCGGGAGGGCACCAAGCGCATGCTGGATATCCTGGAGCGCATCGTGGACGGCAAGGGACAGGAGGGCGACATGGAACAGCTCGCCACCCTGGCCGATATGATCCAGAACACGGCCCTGTGCGGCCTTGGCAAGAGCGCTCCCCTGCCGGTGGTCAGCACCATGCAGGCCTTCCCCGAGGAGTATAAGGAACACATTTTTGAGAAGAAATGCCGCGCCGGCGTCTGTCAGAGCATGCGGACCTACGTCATCGACAAGGAGAAATGCAAGGGCTGCTCCAAGTGCGCCCGAAACTGTCCTGTGGAGGCCATCCACGGGGAGGTGCGCAAGCCCTTTACCATTGATTCTTCGGTTTGTATCAAGTGCGGAAGCTGCGTGGAGAATTGTCCCTTCGGCGCGATTTCCATCGCCGGACAGGAGGTGTAATCATGGGATTTATTACCATCGACGGAAGAAAAGTAAAATTTACGGATGAACCCAATATCCTTTCCATCATCCGCAGGGAGGGCATCGACCTTCCCACCCTGTGCTATCACTCCGAGCTTTCGGTGTACGGCGCCTGCCGCCTGTGCACGGTGGAGGACAACCGGGGACGGACCTTCGCGTCCTGCTCCGAGCAGCCCCGGGACGGCATGGTGATCTACACCAACACACCCCGGCTGATGAAGTACCGGAAAATGATCGTGCAGCTCCTTCTGGCGGCCCACGACAGGGATTGCACCACCTGCATCAAGAACGGCGACTGCACCCTGCAGGCCCTGGCCAGACGGCTGGGCGTCCTGGACGTGCCCTTTGAGAACCGCAAGACCAGCTACCCGGTGGATTTTTCCTCCCCGGCCATTGTCAGAAACCCCAACAAGTGCATTCTCTGCGGAGACTGCGTCCGGGTCTGCGACAACGTGCAGAACGTCAACGCCATTGATTTTGCCTACCGGGGCACGGAGGCCATGGTGACGCCGGCCTTCCAGAAGACCCTGGCGGAGACCGACTGCGTCAACTGCGGCCAGTGTCGCGCCGTCTGTCCCACCGGCGCCATCAGCATCCACACCAACAAGACCCCCGTCTGGGCCGCCTTAAATGACCCGAACACCAAGGTAGTGGCGCAGATCGCGCCTGCGGTCCGCATCGCTCTGGGCGATTCCCTGGGCATTCCCCACGGGGAAAACGTCATGGGCAAGCTGGTGGCCGCCCTGCACCGCATGGGCTTCGACGAGGTGTACGACACCACCGTGGGCGCGGACCTCACCATCATGGAGGAGAGCAGGGAATTTTTAGAGCGCCTGGAATCCGGCGAGAAGCTGCCCCTCTTTACCTCCTGCTGCCCTGGCTGGGTCACCTACTGCGAGAACCGCCACCCGGAGCTGGTGCAGAATATCTCTACCTGCCGCTCCCCCATGCAGATGCTGGGCGCGGTGATCCGGGAGTATTTTAAGGACCCGGAAAAGAACGAGGGCAAGAAGCTGGTGTCCGTGGCCATCATGCCCTGTACCGCCAAGAAGGGCGAGATCCTGCGGCCCGAATCCAGGACGGACGGCATCCAGGATGTAGACTATGTACTGACCACCACCGAGCTGGCCAACATGATCCAGACCGCCGGCCTGAAATTTGATCTGCTGGAGGCGGAGTCCTGCGACATGCCCTTCGGCATCGGCTCCGGCGCCGGCGTCATTTTCGGAAACACCGGCGGCGTTATGGAGGCGGTGCTGCGCCGTCTGGCCCAGACCAGCAAGCGGGCGGAGATCGACGTGATCCGCCAGAGCGGCGTCCGGGGCGACGGCGAATGCAAGGAGCTCACCTTCGACTACCATGGCCGCACCGTGCGGGCCGCCGTGGTCAACGGCCTTCGGAATGCCGAGGAGCTGATCCAGAAGATCGAGTCCGGGGAGGAGACCTTCGACATCGTGGAGGTAATGGCCTGCCGCCGGGGCTGCATCATGGGAGGCGGCCAGCCTCTGGGCGCCGGTCCCAGAACCAAGGCTGCCCGGGCCAAGGGGCTCTACGACGCGGACAACGATATTCAGATCAAGAAGTCGGACGACAACCCCATTGTGACGAATCTGTACCAGACGTTGCTGAAGGGGAAGGAGCATAAGCTGCTGCACCGGAATTTTGGGGAGCAGTGACTGGGTCCGGTCAAAAAATGAGCCTGTGCACACAGGTTACGGTGTGCCAGGACAGGAAGAGGGGGCGCCTCGATGGGTTGAGGCGCCCCCCTCTTCTGTATTTACTCTTCTACTCATCCAAGTATTTTCTCAATTCTTCAACCAACTGATATACGGTAGTTCCAGGATTATACCTGGAAGGCTTTCCTATCTCCGCATCAAACAGCGCCATCCTTCTTTTTGCATGCCGGATCGCGGTTGCAACGCCGTCATACATATTGACCAACTGGTAAATATCTTCATAGTTTTTTTCATATTTTCCAGTTCCCAGATGGTACTTATTAAAAATCTCATCCAGCTTTTTATTCCACTCGTCTCGATGCAATGCGGAATCACTGTAATGAAAATGCAGATAAATCCAATATTCAAAGGATTCATTACTCCAGGCCACTTTATAGCCCTTATCCATCCCCGCTTTCACTGCCTGATCAAAATCCTCAAAATCATCTCTGTCAAACACGACCCAGACATTTTGATAAATTACTTTCGCATCTTTCACAATACGATCTGTAACTTCAAGCAGCTTACCAGTTGAACAGCCTTCTCCATATATTCTGTCACGATCAGATAGGAATTTGCCCTGGGCGTCCTGTACTCCTTCTTCCTTTGTTTCCTATCCAAACGCCGTTTTTTAAATAAATCGTCAGACCCCATTTATTCACCTTCTTTCAAATGATACTCCTTCAGAAAGGGAATACCGCCATATACCCCAGCCAGGTAATCTTTTTCAAATGAAGCGTCAGAGCGAACTTTAAAATCCGACAACGCCGTTAATTCTGAATAACCATATTCATCCTTCTGCACAAACCAAATCTGGTCTCTCCTGAAAAATTTCTTATCCATCAACGTAGTATCGTGGGTTGTATAAATCAACTGCGCTGTTGAATTTTCATTATAAAATAAATCAATAATAAATTTTAAGAGCAATGGGTGCAGCTTGACGTTTAACTCGTCCACAAAAATAGAACCATTTTTGCGAACTGCGACTTGCGCATAAATGAACAACATGATACTTTTGATCGTTCCCTCTGACTCAAAATACAAATTCAAAGGATACCTTCTCCCGTCTTTCCCCAAATGATATGTGGTAAATCTGATTTCTTTTTCGCTGTCATCATATGAAATATCCTTAATTCCAGAATCAATCGCATTCAAAAACTCCACCAGTTTTTCTTTTTCGCTCTTAATCACGCCAGGCAAAAAACTCTCTAAAAGCCTCGTATCTTCACAAAAATCAGCCGGCACAACAAGCGTAGACATGATTTCAGAATAAACAGTACGAAATACATCCGTTTTTAATTTCAATTTATTAAAAAATGATAATACCAATGTTTCAACCGGAATCTGTTCTTTGTAAAGCTCACATTCTTTCCTAACCGAAGCTCCAAACTCCACAGACTTCGATGTCCGTTCAAAGATTGTTGATGTTCTGTTCGTCTGCAGATTTTTCCTATATAACCACTCAGTTACGATACATTGCGCATTGTATTCAAAACCATATCTATATTCAAAATTGTCCCAAATCTCAACAATCTCAAATTCAGAATTTTCATGCTTATCCTCAAAAAGAAAAGGAACATAATATTCTTCTATGCTAGTCATAGACTTATCCTCAACATTATTGAAGGATTCCCGGATAATGCTTTGAAAATAGGACATGGCTAAATACAAATTTGATTTCCCGCTGGCATTTGCACCGTAAATAGCCGCTACCCGCAAAAATTTCTCTTTCCTTCCATGAATCAAGTTACTGTCATGTTCCTTGTATGCGTTTATTGCGGTCATGTCCAGTGTAGTCTCGTCTTTAAACGACAACACATTTTTCAACGTAAATTGTACCAACATATCTCATCATCTCCTTTCTTTTTATAATATACTAATTCTATTATTTTATGTCAAGTTTTTTACGGATTTTTCACATTTATTTATATAAAATCTTCCGAATTGTCTCCTCCGACAGCCCGTACTGGCCGCACAGGCTATGGATGGTCTCCTTCTCATAAAAATATTTGCTGCGGATCTCCTGGTTCCGCTGCTCATAAAAAACTTTCGCACCGGACTGTGAGCCCCACTGCTTCCGCTTTTCATCCGAAGGGATGTAGAGAAGTTCCCCGGGGGCATATTTTTGAAGTTCCTTCAGAAGCTCGTCCGGCAGCACCTCTGAAGCATTCCGGTATCTCATGCCGCACCTCACGAATTGGCAGCCAGAAATTCCTCCAGGCTGTCATAGCGGTTGAGCCTGACTCCATGGGACTGAATTTCATGCACTACATACTGCTCTAGCTCCGACGCCCGGTCAGACAATGTCTTAAGCTCCGACGGATGGTAAGCCCCCAGCAGATCCATTTCCTTTAAATGAAATTCCCGGCCCATAACGTTGCACTCGCTCTGGAGATTGCAGGCCTCCACAAAGGCCGCGTCCCGGTTCCCCTCCCTGCAATAGTATCTAAGCCGCCGCCACCAGAGGCTGATTTCCTGATACCACTCGGCCAGAGCTTATTCTTGATCACCAGACGTCTGTCATCTGTTCCCTGGAAAGTATCCATTAGTCATCCTCCTCCCAAAGAACCTCCCAATGTCCTTTACGGCTGGTTCCAGTCCTTTTTATCTTGTTTGCCTGCTTTAGCTTTTGAATATAATATTTCACCTTACTTACTGACCAATTCAAGCCTTCAGCAATCCGTGCATTGGTCATATCAGGGTTTTGTTTTACCCAATGTAACAGCTTCTTTTCTTCTTCGGTCAGTACAGTTTGGTTCGATTGGTCTGATTGGTTAGACTGACCATTCTGACCAAAGTCAAATGAATATGCGTCATCCAAAGGCACAACAATGCGGAAAACATCGCCCTCTACAAACTCCGGCTCCTTACCGGAATAAAATTTACAATACTTAAATAGCTTGCGGACCCCGGAACCAAGTTGATCAGCATATCCGATATTTCTGAAAAAAGCTGCTATGATCGGATTTTTGGGATTCGGTTCCAAATTCGGGTACGGGAAAACAGAGTGGTGGTTTCAGTTTCCATCGTAATATTCAACTGCGGGTTGATAATTTCCATGAAAGAAGCTGTTTTCACGCTCCGGAAGTTATGGTAAAATGAAAAAAGTCAAAAATCTTCACAAATCTCCAACACTTTCCCCTTCCCATCCGTCTTATAGGTGAAAGGCAAAAGAAAGGAGCGCAGAAGATGATAGAAGAATTATACCTGCAATATCATCAGGAGCTTCTGGGCTGGTGCCAGAGCATGACCTGGAACCTGCAGACGGCGGAAGAACTGGTGCAGGAAGCATTTTTGCGCACAATGCTTCACGAACCACTTCTCACGAATCTGAAGGATTACCAGCGCCGCTCCTGGCTGTACCGGACCGTCCGCAATCT
>CALWDR010000077.1 GCA_944376745.1 uncultured Lachnospiraceae bacterium | reverse complement strand
ACCTCTCTGAAGGTACCTCACGGAGAGTACGGTATCGTGGTGGATGCCAAGGTATTTACCAGGGAGAACGGCGACGAGCTGTCTCCGGGCGTCAATCAGGCCGTGCGCATTTACATTGCCCAGAAGCGTAAGATCTCCGTGGGCGACAAGATGGCGGGCCGTCACGGCAACAAGGGTGTGGTCTCCCGGGTGCTTCCCGTGGAGGATATGCCCTTCCTGCCCAACGGACGTCCCCTGGATATCGTGTTGAATCCCCTGGGCGTGCCTTCCCGTATGAATATCGGGCAGGTGCTGGAGATCCACTTAAGCCTGGCCGCCAAGGCTCTGGGCTTTAACGTTGCCACGCCGGTATTTGACGGGGCCAACGAGGATGATATTATGGACACCCTGGACTTGGCGAATGATTATGTAAACCTGTCCTGGGAGGAATTTGAGAAAAAGCACAAGGAAGAGCTGCTTCCCGAGATCATGCAGTATCTGTATGAGAACCGCGACCATCGGGAGGAGTGGAAGGGCGTGCCCATTTCCAGAGACGGCAAGGTGCGCCTGCGTGACGGAAGGACCGGAGAATACTTCGACAGCCCCGTCACCATCGGCCATATGCATTATCTGAAGCTGCATCATCTGGTGGACGACAAGATCCATGCCCGCTCCACCGGCCCCTACGCCCTGGTGACCCAGCAGCCCCTGGGCGGCAAGGCCCAGTTCGGCGGACAGCGGTTCGGCGAGATGGAGGTCTGGGCTCTGGAGGCCTACGGCGCGTCCTACACCCTGCAGGAGATCCTGACGGTGAAGTCCGACGACGTGGTGGGCCGTGTGAAGACCTACGAGGCCATCATCAAGGGCGACAATATTCCCGAGCCGGGAATCCCCGAGTCCTTCAAGGTGCTTCTGAAGGAGCTGCAGTCCCTGGGACTGGATGTGAAGGTCTTAAAGGACGAACCGGACGGCAGCCAGGTGGAAGTGGAGATCATGGAGACCAGCGAATACGGCGATACCGATCTGAACTCCATCATCGCCGGGGACCGGAATTTTGCTTTTGATGATGATGAATCCTTCGGAAATATGGGCTTTTCCAAGCAGGAATTCGACGACGAGAATGAGGAGCTGGTTGACATCGACGAGGACGATGAGGAAGAAGCGGATATGTTCGACGACTTTGACGCGATTCTTGATGAAGAGTAAAGGAAGGAGTGCCATACATGCCAGAGACAATGAATAAAGAAAACTATCAGCCAATTACCTTTGACGCAATCAAGATCGGTCTGGCGTCGCCGGAGAAGATCAGAGAGTGGTCCAGGGGCGAGGTGAAGAAGCCCGAGACCATCAACTACAGAACTCTGAAACCGGAGAAGGACGGCTTGTTCTGCGAGAAGATTTTCGGGCCCAGCAAGGACTGGGAGTGTCACTGCGGGAAATATAAGAAGATTCGCTATAAAGGCGTTGTCTGTGACCGCTGCGGCGTGGAGATCACCAAGTCCAGCGTCCGCAGGGAGCGGATGGGCCACATTGAACTGGCGGCTCCGGTGTCCCATATCTGGTATTTTAAGGGGATTCCCAGCCGGATGGGTCTGATCCTGGATCTGTCCCCCAGAACCCTGGAGAAGGTGCTGTACTTTGCTTCCTATATCGTGCTGGATAAGGGTACCAGCGATCTGCAGTACAAGCAGGTGCTCTCCGAGAGCGAGTACCAGGAAGCCAGGGAGAAATACGGCAGCAGCTTCCGGGTAGGCATGGGCGCGGAGTCCATCAAGGAGCTTCTGTGCGCCATCGACCTGGAAAAGGATGCCGAGGAGTTAAAGAGAGGCTTAAAGGACGCCACCGGGCAGAAGCGCGCCCGCATCATCAAGCGTCTGGAAGTGGTGGAGGCTTTCCGGGAATCCGGCAATCAGCCCGAGTGGATGATCATGGACGTGATCCCGGTGATCCCGCCGGATCTGCGGCCCATGGTCCAGCTGGACGGCGGACGCTTTGCCACCTCCGATCTGAACGATTTATATAGAAGGATCATCAACCGGAACAACCGGCTCCGCAGATTGCTGGAGCTGGGGGCGCCGGATATTATCGTGCGCAACGAGAAGCGCATGCTGCAAGAGGCGGTGGACGCCCTCATCGACAACGGGCGCCGGGGCAGACCCGTCACCGGGCCGGGCAACCGGGCCTTGAAGTCCCTCTCCGATATGCTGAAAGGAAAATCCGGGCGGTTCCGCCAGAACCTTCTGGGCAAGCGTGTGGACTATTCGGGACGTTCCGTTATCGTGGTGGGGCCGGAGCTTAAGATCTACCAGTGCGGCCTGCCCAAGGAGATGGCCATTGAGCTGTTCAAGCCCTTTGTGATGAAGGAACTGGTCAGCCGCGGTATTGCCCACAACATTAAAAGCGCGAAGAAGATGGTGGAGCGTCTCCAGACCGAGGTCTGGGACGTTCTGGAGGACGTGATCAAGGAGCATCCCGTGATGCTGAACCGCGCGCCTACCCTGCACAGGCTGGGCATCCAGGCCTTTGAGCCCATTCTGGTGGAAGGCAAGGCCATCAAGCTGCATCCGTTGGTGTGTACCGCCTACAACGCGGACTTTGACGGCGACCAGATGGCGGTGCACCTTCCCCTGTCCGTGGAGGCCCAGGCGGAGTGCCGCTTCCTGCTGCTGTCCCCCAACAACCTGCTGAAGCCCTCCGACGGCGGCCCCGTTGCCGTTCCCTCCCAGGATATGGTGCTGGGGATCTACTATCTGACCCAGGAGCGTCCGGGAGTGCTGGGCGAGGGACATTGCTTCAAAAATGTAAATGAGGCCATTCTGGCCTACGAGAACGGCGCGTTGAGCCTGCACGCCAAGATCAAGGTGCGTGCCACAAGGACCAATGCTCAGGGCGAGCAGGTCAACGGATGGATGGAATCCACCCTGGGCCGCTTTATTTTCAATGAGATCCTGCCCCAGGACCTGGGCTTTGTGGACCGGAGCAACCCGGAGAACCTGTTCAAGCAGGAGGTAGACTTCCATGTGGGCAAAAAGGGCTTAAAGCAGATCCTGGAGAAGGTCATCAACATCCACGGCGCCACCAAGACTGCCGAGGTGCTGGACGACATCAAGGCCATGGGGTATAAATACTCCACCAGGGCGGCCATGACCGTTTCCATTTCCGATATGACGGTGCCGGAGAAGAAGCCGGAGCTGATCAAGAATGCCCAGGACACGGTGGACCGGATCACCAAGAACTTCAAACGTGGCCTGATCACCGAGGAGGAGCGCTACAAGGAAGTGGTTGAGACCTGGAAGGAGACCGACGATATCCTCACCAAGGAGCTTCTGGACGGTCTGGACGCCTACAACAACATCTTTATGATGGCCGACTCCGGCGCCCGTGGTTCCGACAAGCAGATCAAGCAGCTGGCGGGCATGCGCGGACTGATGGCGGATACCACCGGAAGAACCATCGAGCTGCCCATCAAGTCCAATTTCCGGGAGGGGCTGGACGTACTGGAATATTTCATGTCCGCTCACGGCGCCCGTAAGGGTCTGTCCGATACGGCGCTTCGGACCGCCGACTCCGGTTACCTGACCCGGCGTCTGGTGGACGTTTCCCAGGATCTGATCATCCGGGAAAATGACTGCAGCGAGGGCAGGGAGATCCCGGGCATGTATGTGAAGGCCTTCATGGACGGAAGAGAAGAGATCGAGAGCTTACAAGAGCGCATCACCGGCCGTTTTGCCTGCGAGGACATCCTGGATCAGGATGGAAACGTTCTGGTGAAGGCCAACCATATGATCACGCCCAAGCGGGCAGAGCTGGTGATGAGCCGGGGCGTGGATGAGAAGGGCGAGCCCCTGACCAGGGTGAAGATCCGTACCATCTTAACCTGCCGCTCCCGCATCGGCGTCTGCGCCAAATGCTACGGCGCCAACATGGCCACCGGCCAGTCCGTGCAGGTGGGCGAGGCTGTGGGGATCATCGCGGCCCAGTCCATCGGCGAGCCGGGTACCCAGCTTACCATGCGTACCTTCCACACCGGCGGCGTGGCCGGCGACGACATCACCCAGGGTCTTCCCCGTGTGGAGGAGCTGTTTGAGGCCAGAAAGCCCAAGGGTCTGGCCATCATCACCGAGTTCGGCGGCGTGGCCACCATCAAGGACACCAAGAAGAAGCGGGAGATCATCGTCACCAACGACGAGACCGGCGAGAGCAAGGCGTACCTGATCCCCTACGGCTCCAGGATCAAGATTTCCGACGGCGCCGTGCTGGAGGCGGGCGACGAGCTCACCGAGGGTAGTGTCAATCCCCACGACATCCTGAAGATCAAGGGCGTCCGCGCGGTGCAGGATTACATGATCCAGGAGGTACAGCGCGTATACCGTCTCCAGGGCGTGGAGATCAACGACAAGCACATCGAGGTGATCGTGCGCCAGATGCTGAAGAAGGTCCGCATCGAGAACAACGGAGATTCTAATTTCCTGCCGGGAACTCTGGTGGACCTCATGGAGTACGAGGACGCCAACGAAAAGCTGAAAGAGGAAGGCTTGGAGCCGGCGGACGGCAAGCAGGTGATGCTGGGTATCACCAAGGCATCCCTGGCCACCAACTCCTTCCTGTCCGCGGCCTCCTTCCAGGAGACCACCAAGGTGCTCACCGAGGCCGCCATCAAGGGCAAGGTGGACCCGCTGATCGGACTGAAGGAAAACGTGATCATCGGTAAGCTGATCCCGGCTGGAACCGGCATGAAGCGCTACCGGGACATCCGCCTGAGCACCGACTTCGATGAGAAGAAGGAGCCGGAGACCTCCGAGAAATACGGCTACGAGAAGGAAGAGCTTTACGAGGAGCCGGAGGAGGAATTCGAGGAAGATGTGACGGACGAGGACCTGGAGGAGCCGGACGAGGAATTTGCAGAAGAAGACCTTCCGGAGGAAGAAGAGACAGAGGAACCGGAAGTCTGAACCGCTGCGTTATAGAAAAAGAAAGCAGTTGTCTTACAGAATTTGTGTAAGACAACTGCTTTTTGCTTTAAGGGGCAGAGAAGGTGAACTTATTTGGAGAAAAAAGAAGGGAACGGTTTAGAAAAAAAAACAGGGAAAAATAAAAGCATATTTGACAAACGTAAGATAAGGAGTATAATAAAATAGAAAAGAAATATTTCAAATATGTGAGGTGGTGTAATGTTATACGAATATATTTTGAAAAATTACGAGAAGGATGAGCCGATCTTCCTATCTGAACTTCCGGGAGGTTCCAGAAATTACGTTCGTCAGGAAATGAAAAAGCTTGTTGATGAAGGGAAATTGGAGCGTTTGTTTCATGGTGTTTACTATTTGTCTTACACCACGATTCTTGGAACACAAGGAAAGATGTCGGTTGAGAAATATGTAGACAAGAAGTTTATCTATGTGAATGGCAAAGTGTCCGGATATATCACCGGAATCCAGCTAGCAAATATGTATGGGTTTACAACACAGAATCCGGCCTGTATAGAGGTGTGTTCAAATGAAGCGACTACAAAGCAAAGAAAACTGAATATTGATGGCAGAAACCTGATTATTTATAAACCAATAACAGAAATCACAGAGGAGAATCAGTCTGCCTTACAGTTTCTGGATTTCATGGAAAAGGTCGATAGGTACAGCGAATTTTCAGGTGAGTTATTGAAAATCAAACTGAAAGAATTTGTAGAATTGATAAAGGTAGATTTTTCAGTTGTAAAAAGATATATTTCGCTGTTTCCGGATCGTGTATACAGAAATATTTATCAAGGAGGTTTGATGCGTGAGTTGGTATAGTGATTATCAGAATGAATGGAGAGAGATTTTGGGGACTGTTTCTGCCAGGATAATGGCATAATACTTCCTATTCCGTTTGAAGCTGCAACTGCTATGATGAATGTGCAGTCGGTAGAGCGAACCTTTATTGATAAGATATTTGCAATCTGTGATTACCGAATTCAAGATATGCAGGATAGGGACTCACGGCATTTATATGATATTTGCAAATTGCTTCCC
>CALWDR010000076.1 GCA_944376745.1 uncultured Lachnospiraceae bacterium | reverse complement strand
AAGGTTATCCTTCCGCTGTCCGGCGTCGTCTTCGAGCCGCCGGCCTTGAGCAGGCCCCGCCGCTCAAAATACGCCTGGTTGATCCGTATCTCCGGCTGCTCCCGCATGGGATAATGCCTGGCCTCGTTCTGGATTTTTTTCACCGGTGCCTTGTCGGCCTGGGCCTCCCGCTCCTGCTTCTCCCGCTCCCGGTTGTAGCTCTCGATAATGTTCAGATATTTATTGGAATCCTTGAAATCCTGCAGCTGGCCGTGAAGCTCCAGCTGATCCTCCTTCACCTTCCGCTGCTCCTCCTCCACGTTCTGCCGGAGGCTGCGCCAAATATTCTCGCTGGCCGTCAGGGCCTCGGTCATCAGGCGGTACACCTTGTTCAGGGCGTCGTCCGTGTAGAGCAGGGAGGCCGCGTAGACATCCTCGGTCTTGCGCTCCACCTTGGCGATCAGCTCCTCGCTCTTTTTCTCCGTCCTGCGCTGCGCCAGCTCCCGGGACTGGCTGGTCATCTCATACTGGTCCATCATCTCGTAGATCGCCCGGTTCAGCTCGTCCAATATGGAAAATACCTCCGTCCTGTCCACGATCACCTTCCCCGGTTCGCCGGCAGGGCTCTCCCCCTTTGCAAATAACACATGAATCCGTTTTAATGTCCGTTCAATTTTATCCTGTGCGCTCATGACTTGCTCCTCTATATCTGGTTTCTTTTTCCGACATCTAAACTATAGATAGTGTAGCAAATTTTCGGAAGGGCCGCAATGGTAAGTTCTGTTTCTTTTCTGATTTTCCCGGAAATGATACTGCCGTTCATGGGGTGGGGAAATACTCAACATAACAGTTTTGTCAGGAGGCCGCCCTGGACAGCGATTTTGTTAACGCAGACACGCTTCCGCTCAGTTCAAGACGCAGCGGTACTAGACTCACCGCCCGCAAGCGACCGGTTCGTCAAGTGCCGGCGTCTTTCAATGGTCTGCTTATAACAAAATCGCTGTCCAGGGCTGCATTCCAAACAAAAGCTGGAAATTTTGCCAATTTCCCCACCCCATGAACAGCAACGAACAGTTCAGGCCGTGCGGTCTATCTTGCTGTCTGAACCGCTGCGTTTTCACCGCCGATCCCGGAAATGATACTGCCGGACACTCTGTGCCCGGCAGTAAATCATCCATCACCAGCCATATCACTTGTCCAGCCTGCGTTTTTGGCCCGCACACTCGAAAAAGCATTCCGCGCCATGAGTCCGGTTATTTGGCAAGCGTTGTACTAGAACCGGAAATCCCGCTTCCCTTCGTGGATATTTTCCAGGTAGTCCTCCACCTTGGCCCGCACCACCGGGTTGGTGATGACGTCAAGCTCCCTGGTGATCAGGGCGTCTCCCACTTTTCTGGTCTCCGGGGAGGCGTAGTCCTCCAGGTATTCCTTCAGGGTCATCAAAGCGTTGGGGTGACAGCAGTTTACGATCTGGCCGCTCTTTAGAAGGGTCATGAACCGGTCCCCGGTGCGTCCCTCCCGGTAGCAGGCGGTACAGAAGGAGGGCACGTATCCCATTTCCATCAGCCACCTTACCACCTCATCCAGGGTGCGGTTGTCGCTGACGTCAAACTGGGCGGAATTTTCCTCCTCCGGTTCCGGCTCCACATAGCCGCCCACGCTGGTCTTAGAGCCGCCGCTGATCTGGGAAATGCCAAGGTGCAGCACCCGCTCCCGGCAGGCCTTGCTCTCTCTGGTGGACACGATCATGCCGGTGTAAGGCACAGCGATGCGGATGCAGGCCACGATCTTGGCAAAGGTATCGTCGTCGATGCCGTCGTCAAAGGTATCCGGGTCGATGTCGTCCGCCCGGCGCACCCGGGGCACGCTGATGGTGTGGGGCCCCACGCCTTTATAGGCTTCCAGATGCTCCGCATGCATGAGGATTCCCGTAAAGTCATAGCGGTAATTGTTGAGTCCGAACAGCACGCCCAGACCAACATCATCGATACCGCCCTCCATGGCCCGGTCATGGGCCTCGGTGTGGTAGGCGTAATCGCTCTTCGGCCCGGTGGGATGCAGCCGCTCGTAATTTTCCTTATTGTAAGTCTCCTGGAACAAAATGTAAGTGCCGATCCCGGCTTCCTTCAGCATACGATATTCTTCCACGGTGGTGGCTGCAATATTCACATTTACCCGGCGGATGGCACCATTTTTGTGTTTGATGCTGTAAATGGTCTTAATGCTCTCCAGAATATACTCGATGGGATTGTTTTTGGGGTCCTCCCCGGCCTCGATGGCCAGCCGCTTGTGACCCATATCCTGCAGCGCCGTAACCTCCCGCACGATCTCCTCCTGGGTCAGCTTCTTCCTGGCGATGTGTTTATTTTTGGCATGGTAAGGGCAATATTCACAGCCGTTGATACAGTAGTTGGACAGATACAGCGGGGCGAACATCACGATCCGGTTGCCGTAAAAATCCTTCTTGATCTGCTCCGCCAGAGCATAGATCTCCTGATTTTTGTCCTCCAGCTCACAGTCCAGAAGCACGATGGCTTCCCGGTGGGAGAGGCCCTTGCGCTCTCTGGCCTTGTTTAAGATCTTGTCGATAAGCTCCCGATTGGTCTTGTTCTTCTGCCCGTAGTCCAGACAGTCCAGAATCTCCTCGTGGCTGATAAATTCCTCCGCTTTTGGCGACATTACGTTGTACATTTTTTATCCTCCTTGCTTCTTGATTGCTTTGCATCGTTGTTTTGTTTGCGGTCACGGGCCATCCCGGTAATCTCCCCGGTCCACAGCCAGCTCATAGCCGATGGACTTCATGCGCCCCGCCAGGCACTGGCGGCACTCCGCCGCCTCGTCTCCGGTGCAGATCTTGTTGTCGTAGAGCTCGTATTTCTTCCGCACCCCGGTGGGGGACAGGTTGGGCATCACCACGTTGGCCCCGGCCAGAATGCCTTTTTCCCGGCCCTCGGGATCGATGGTTCCCAGGGCCGTGGTGGCCGGAAGCAGCACATTGGGCAGCATGACCCGCAGAAGTCCCAGCATGAAGAGGGTCAGCTCCACGGTTCCGCCCAGCTCCGCCGCAAAGGGCGTCTCGTGGTGAGGAACGAAGGGCCCGATGCCCACCATCTGAGGATTCAGTTCCCGGATAAAGAGCATATCCTCCGCCAGGCATTCCGCCGTCTGCCCCGGAGAGCCCACCATAAATCCGGTTCCCGTCTGGTAGCCGATCTCCTTCAGCTGATAAAGACATTCCTTCCGGTTCTTTAAGGACAGCTCCGCCGGGTGCAGCCTGCGGTAATGGGCCTCGTCCGCCGTCTCATGCCGCAGAAGATACCGGTCCGCCCCCGCCTCAAACATGCGCTTATAGCTGTCGAAGCTGCGTTCCCCCAAAGAAAGGGTGACCGCGCAGTCAGGGTATCTTCTCTTGATCTTAGCGATCAACTCCACCATGCGCTCATCCGTAAAATACATATCCTCGCCCCCCTGCAGCACAAAGGTGCGAAAGCCCAGCGCATGGCCCATGCCGCAGCACTCCAGGATCTGCTCCTCGGTCAGGCGATAGCGCTCTGCCGAACGGTTGCTTCTGCGAATCCCGCAGTAGTAGCAGTCGTTTTTGCAGTAATTGGTAAATTCGATGAGCCCGCGGGTGTAGATCTTATTTCCAAAATGCTCCCGCTGGATACTCCGAGCCAGAACGAACAGCTCCTCCGCCGTCTGCGGGTCCCGGTGTTCGATCAGAAATATCCATTCCTCTTTTGTCAGCCGTTTGTCCCGATTCAGTTGTTGCATAAGCTGCTGTGCTGTCATGACCGCTCCCTTTCCTTATGATTGTCCTGGTTTTTGGACATACAGGGATACCCGAAGGGTGCTTCCTTATGATTGTCCTGGTTTTGGATTAAAAACCCCTGCACCACAAAAAGGGCACAGGGGTCGTGTCAGTTTCCTCTTACTTATGTGCGCCTTTCCTCTCGGGGTGCTCCCTTATGGTTAGAACGTGTTTCCTGTTTTACGTTTTGCGGTTTGCGGTAAGAAGCGGCTTCTGTCCGCGCACCTGTGATCTGATTATAGCATGGAGACAGCGGGTGTGCAAGGTTTAGTTTTTGCCAAAAACGCACACCGCCAGACGCGCACCCGTTGCTGTTCATGGGGTGGGAAAATATTCAACAGTTTTTGTCTGGAGACCGCCCTGGATGGCGCATTTGTTAACGCAGACACGACAGCCGCATGGTCCTTTGGATAAACCAAACCGGCAAAGCCCTCGTGCCCTGCCGGTCTGATTATTTTTCTCTCTATTTACCGCTTATCCGATCAAGCTTCCGCCTTTCCTGGCTCAGCCGTTAACCTTCTGGAAAATTTCCTGCATTTTCTTCTTCACATCAGCGTCCGCCTCCTTGGAAAGCTGATACCGCACCCTGGTCTTCATATACTCGGTGTTGATGGCCACCGCCGCCTTGCAGGCCGCCAGCCGCACATCCTTGTCCTCATGATCCAGATAGTTGGTCACCCGGTTGCAGGAATCCTCGTCGCCAATCTTCCCCAACGCCTCCAGGGCCTTTATAAGCACTTCCTTGTCCGCTTTTTTCATCACGTCAAGCACGGGGCCTGATTTCTTCTTGGCCACTGCCTTGTCAATTTTGCTAAATGCCTTTTCGTCGTTCATGTAAATGTCTCCTTTGCTCTTTTCTGTCGGCTGTCTCAGGGTACCCGGGTTCTCATCCTTCAACATGCTGGACTATCTCTATGCCACTCATTTTATGTCCAAACTGTGTCTTTTTTGTGTTTGTATCCTAAAATTAATCTAAACAGGATAAAATTCAGATAAATTTTTAAACTTTCTCTAGAACAATTTCACCAGCGCTTCTTTCCCGCTCCGCACAAACACCGGAATCTGCTCCAGAGGCGCGTCACAGATGATCCACTGCCCGCCGGAAATTTTCTCCTTTGTCCACACATTCACCCAGTTTTCCCCAGAGGGAAGATACACCTTCCACTCCCGTTTCCCATATTCTGTCACCGGAGCCACCAGAAGGTCCGAGCCGTATAGATATTCATTGGAAATATCCCAGGCATTTTTATCCTCCGCAAATTCATAGAACAGGGGACGGATCACCGGCGCACCGCTCTCATGGCTCTCCTCCATAAGTCTGCGGGTATAGGGCCGAAGCTTCTCCCGAATTTCTATATAATGCTTCATGATCTCATAATTTTCTTCCCCGTAAGACCAGACTTCATTATCCGCCCCGCTACCGCAGCGGCCTCCGCCCTCGGTGCTCATGGGCGGCTTGTGGGGACTCCTGTCGCCGTGAAGCCGCATAACGGGACAGAACGCAGCATACTCAAACCAGCGGATCAAAAGCTCCTGAAATTCCGGGTCATTCACATCTCCGCCATGGAAGCCCCCAATATCTGTATTCCACCAGGGGATTCCCGACATGGCCATCTGCAAGCCGCAGACCACCTGTTTCTGAAAGGTAGCAAAGGTAGACAGGATATCCCCGGACCAGGCCAGGGCCCCGTACCGCTGGCTCCCTGCCCAGGCAGAGCGCACCAGGCTCACCTGCTTTTCCTCGCCCTCCTTTAAAAGTCCCTCATAAACCATCCTGGAATACTGGAAGGGATAGATATTTCCCACCTCCAGGGAGGAACCCTTATAATAGCGGTAGCATTCCATATCATGCCGGGTATACTCCGGCTCTGCCACGTCCAGCCAGAAGGCCTTAATGCCCCGGTCCACATAATTTTTCTTGATCTGGGCCCACATGAAATCCCGGGCCCTGGGATTTGTCACATCCACAAAGGAGGTGGGATCGATCATCAGCATATTGATGTTGACGCCGCCCTCGGTGCGCACCAGCTCGCCCCGCTCCTTCATTTCCTGGTAAAAAGGCGCGTTGACAGCCACCGTGGGCCAGATGGAGACGATCAGCTCTATGCCCATCTCCTTTAACTCCCGCACCATTCCCTCCGGGTCGGGCCAGTATTGCTTATCAAAATCCCAGGTGCCCTCCAGCGTCCAGTGGAAGAAATCAATGACGATGGCATTTAAGGGCAGCCCTCTTCTGTGATACTCCCGCGCCACCGTGAGAAGTTCCTCCTGAGTCTGGTAGCGCAGCTTACATTGCCAGAAGCCCATGCCGTATTCCGGCATCATGGGAGGCAGGCCAGTAACTTCCATATACCGGGATAAAATTTCCCGCGGACTGTCCCCTGCGGTGATCCAGAAATCCATTTCCTTGGTATTCCCGGCCTCCCACTCTGTCAGATTCGTCCCGAAGGTGACCCTCCCGATGGCCGGATTATTCCATAAGAATCCATATCCCCGGCTGGAATAGACGAAGGGCACCGTAATCTGGGTATTTCTCTGGGCCAGCTCCAGAGCCGCCCCCTTTACATTGAAAATACCGTTCTGATACTGGCCCATACCGTACAGCTTCTCATCTTCATAGGCCATGAATTTATAGGACGCCGCAAAATCCCCGCTTCGGCTCTTCAACTCCCGAGAGCGGATGCCGGGGACCCATATATTTTCATAATCGTATTCCGCCAGCAGCTCTTTTCCCTCGCTGTTCTCAAAGGTGAGCTTGCCGTCGGCTCGCACAATGGCTTTGACCTTCCCATTGATGAGCACGGCGGTATCGTCAGAAATCGTCTCCGCCGCGTTGGCCTGAAACCCTTTTTCCGCCGCCTTCTTTCCCGCAATCTGAATCTCCGGTACAAGCTCCTCCTGGGGGATTAACGCCCAGTCCTCCCCGGTAAATCTCTCAAGCCGGGTGACACGCACCCTCAGGCTGTTCTCGCCCCAGGCTTCTATCTGAAGGGTTTCGTCCTCGTAAATACGAATGAGGCTGTTGTTTTCTGTGTAAAGCATAATTTTTATCCTCCTGGCATTTTACCCAAAGCATACCGCAAAAAACTCCTCCTGCCCATTGACATTATCACACACTTTTTGTACCATATCACCATGATGGAAAACTTACAGATCCTATTCACAGACTATGTCAAATGCGGCGCGGAATGGAGTTGGAATTCTGACACAAACGGCTGGAAGGGCTTCCACATCTGGTGCGTGAACGAAGGGGGCGCGCGAATCATGGAACAGGACAATACCTATGACCTTCTGCCGGGAGATATTTTTTTGTTTGATCTAAGCAGCACGCACATCTGCACCCACAACCCGCTCCGGCCTCTGGCCGTGACCACCGTGTACTTTACCTGCGATACCGACAGGCGGGGGAGCCGGCTCATACGCCAGAATCCATTTTTGTTCCAGGCCGTCCAGCAGGGCGTGCGGTACAGCAGATCTTCCTGCCGTAAGCAGGGACTGCTCTGGCTGCACGCGGCTGTTTATGAAATATTTCATCTGCCTGATCCCCTCCATGCCGTGCCGGAGGCTGTCGCCACGGTCTGCCGCAGGATCGAGGAGGCTTTTCCGCTGACCCCGTCACTTGCCCAGCTGGCCCGGGAGGCAGGCTACTCCAAGAACCAGTTGATGCGGCTTTTCCGGCAGTATCTGGGCACCACCCCCATACAGTATATCCTTCAGAAAAAAATGGAGTACGCCAAGGGGATGCTTCTATACAGCAATCTGTCCATAACCGAGATCGCCTACCATACCGGGTACACGGATATCGCCTACTTTACCAAAACGTTCAAGAAGCTCAACGGCTGCACGCCCACGGAATACCGGAAGATCCTCTGAGAACCGGCGGCAGAAACCGAAAAGTCCCTGAGAAACAGCGGCAGAAACCGGAAAGTCCTCTAAGAAGCGGCGGCAGAAAAATGTCCCATGGTGATATTCTACAAAAAGGGAAGGATTTTTTCCATTTCCAAAAACAGCTTTGGAAGATAAAATAAAATCACAGCAGGGCGGCGTCCCTGGCGGACCACCAGGCGCAGCCCTGCCCCACTTGACGATCTGCATTTTCCAAAGGAGAGAAACGCCATGACAGAAGCAATGACCCCGAAGGAACGTATCTTAAACGCGCTCACCGGCAGGGAGACGGACCGCACCCCCTGGTCCCCCTTCCTTGCCTACTATTGGGAATCGCTGCCCCGTAAGGTGCAGGCGAAGGGGCAATTTTCCTATCTGAAGGAAATGGGCGCGGACCCCTTACTGCGAGGCTCCCACGTTCCGTATACCCTTCGCTATCACAACTGTACCATCACCGAAACCCAGAGAAACGGGAAAAAATATGTCACCTACGAGACCCCTGTCGGCAGCCTGACAGAGATCCACACCCTCTCCTCCGTGGCGGATTCCTGGTTTCTTACCGGCCATCCGGTCCGCACAGAAGAGGATTTTCAGGTACTGCAATATATCTATGAACATTTAAGCATTGAGGAAAATATTGCGGAATTTGAAGAAGATCATAAGAAATTCGGGGAAGACGCCCTCCTGCTCCCCCTGATCGGAGTCCAATATAAAACCTCCTTCCAGGCCCTGGTAGAGCACTGGTGCGGCACGGAAGCGCTCACCTACGCCCTCTATGACTTTGAAGATACAGTTCGGGAATGTCTCGCCGTCATGGACGAGAGGGACCTGGAAACGGTGGAGATCGCCGCGAAGACCAGCGCGGAAGCTCTGCTTTTCTATGAGGACAGCTCCACCACCAACATCAGCCCCGCATTTTTTGAGCGCTACACCGCCCCGGCAGTCAACCACTGGGGGAGCTGTCTCCACAGGCACGGGAAAATGCTGATCCACCACGCCTGCGGCTCTCTGCGAGATCTGCTCCCGCTGATGGATTCCACCGAAATCGACGTGATCGAATCCATCTCCCCGCCTCCCACCGGAAATATTGACATTGCCGGGGCTTATGAGCTACTTTCTGACCGGATCGGACTGATCGGCGGCATCGAGCCCACCTTCTTCTTAAATTGCTCCCTGCCGGAGCTTGAAACGCGCGTCGCCGAGCTTCTGGCTGCCGCCAAAGGCCGCCGTTTTGTCCTGGCCAACAGCGACAGCTGCCCGCCCGGCGTCGCCTATGAGAAATTTACCCTGGTCAGCCGCCTTGTTCGGAAGCCTGCCGCTTGCTCCTCCTCCGCCTCCTGCGCTTTATGAGCTTCACGATCAGCACTGCCAGGAGTACCAGGATCACCAGAACGGCCAGCAAAATGCACGCCAGGGCAATGGCGATCCCGTTGGGATTTTTCAAAATTGCCCCCAGGCTGCTGTCGTCGTCCAGAATTTTTCTGCCCTGGGTCTCGTTATAATATTCCGGGATCTCCCCCGTCCCCTCCGCGGCGGCCAGAGCCTCCACATAGCGGGCGATGGCCTCCCAGGCCTTGACCTCCCGGCCATCGCTGTAAACGATGAAATCCTCCAGATCTTCCACCGGATTGCCCTCCTTATCCCGCGGCGTGATGGACAGGATGCCGAAGGACTGGTCGGACACGGTCCCCAGCATCTGGCCGCTGTAAAGGTCCGCCACCACCCGGTACAGCTTATCGTCCTCGATGGCCGTCTGGTTCCCCTCCCGGTCCATAAGGGAAATCTCCGTCACCTTGTTGAGGATCAGGCGGTTGGGATTGAAGGTGTAGCTTAAGCCGCTCATGTAAAGCTGAGCCTCGTTCATGATGGGCGAGATGGAGGCGTCCACCTCCGCCGCCGTCTTCAGATCCTTCCCCGTGAGGTAAATGCTGATCAGGGGATACCCCGGCACGCCGTCCGGCCCTATCCCTAAGGAAAATACGTTATACACATCCGATACGGTGATCTCGCTCTCTGCGGCGAACACATCCCGGATCACGCCCGTGGGCACCACGGCCACATCCACCGGGGCGTCGGCAAATTCCGGCAGCTTGTTCAGCGTATCAATGTAAGCATCCGACAAAAGGTTCGTAAAGGGCGTCTCCTTTAATTCCCCGTACAGCTCCTCCAGGGTGGGATTTTCCCATGGATTGTAGGCCAGCACCTGATCCTTCGTGTAACCAAACCGGCTTAGATAATCGCTGTCAATGGTCTGCCCGAAATCCTGGATTTTCTGAAGGGCCTCCGCATTTTCCGCCACAGCATCCGTCATCTCCACAAGCTCGTAGCTCTCGATCTGCCATCTGCCGTTATCCTTTTTTGACAGCTTTATCCGGCCTGCCCGCCTCCCGTACTCGCCCGCAGAGACAACGGCGGTATCCCCGTGCACGATGGGCTCCTCCAGGGTAGTATGGGTGTGCCCGCTGACGATGAGATCCAGCTGCGGCACCTTTTTTGCCAGGATCTCATCCTCCGACTTATCGGGATCTTCCCAGGTTCCGCTATGGGAAACGCAGACGATCAGATCGGCCTCCTCCTGCTCCTGAATCTTTGCCACGGTCTCCTTCACAGCCTCCACCGGGTCCCGGAACACCAGCTGGCAGGTGGGCGCGTATGCAAAGGATTCCTTGCCGAAAACGCCGGTAACGGCAATGCGAACGCCGCCCTTTTCCAGCATCACATACTCCCGGATTCCCGGATCGGACGCCGCCTCCCCGCCGTAGCCCTCGAAGGCTTCTTTCAACCCGGTGACCGCCGCAAGGGTTTGCGCGTCCCCCTCCCACTGTTCCATGGTGGCCTCCCAGTCCACATTGCACACCACCATGGCGGGCAGCGCGTCGCCGCTTTCGCTGGCGCTGTTTAACATGTTGGTAAGGCCCTCCGTCCGGTAGTCAAACTCGTGATTGCCAAGAGTCGTGGCGTCATACCCCAGGTACCCCAGCATCCGCAGCTCCGCCGCCTGGGTCTCGAATACCGTCTGGTACAGGGTCCCCATGGAAAAATCCCCGCCGTCCACCACCAGCGTGTCCGGGTCCTCCGCCCGGGTCTCGTCGATAAAGGTCTTCAGCCGGGCAAAGCCGCCCACCTCCTGCTC
>CALWDR010000075.1 GCA_944376745.1 uncultured Lachnospiraceae bacterium | reverse complement strand
TCGCTGCAGTCAACCTTGAGGTAGTCCAGATTGCTTTTCAGCATGCAGGCCACGGCCTCGAAGATACTCCGGACGGCATGTCCTCTGGTATGCTCCAGCGTCAGCCCCAGGAAGGCTCCTCTGGCGTTTGGATTGTACCGTGGCATGGTAGAGCCGCACAGGTAGGGCAGGAAAGTCAGGCCGTTGCAGCCGGGTTCCACCGGCTCTGCCAACAGGTTTAACTCATCAAAACTGTAATTCTCACAGAAGTTATTTTTAAACCATTTCAAGGCCATTCCCGCGGTGGGAGACCAGGAGAGAAGGCAGTATTTTCCGTCAAAATTAACGTGGCAGGGGATTTTGCTCTGGGGGTTGTAGGGAGGAATCCTGTCCGTGGGGACAAAGATAGCCATGGTGGTTCCTGTCATTTCACTGATGATTCCCTTTTTTACAGCGCCAGCGCCGATGGCTCCGGCAACCTGGTCCATGGCACCGGCGGCAACCTGGATCCCCTGATATTCGCCGATCCGTTGTCCGCAGCCGCGTATTTCCGGAAGCTGGCAGGGGGAGACGCCGATGAAAGCAAGCATCTCCCGCCACCAGGTACCTTTCCGGATGTCATAGTAGATGGTGGAGGACTGCAGCGTGGCCTCCGTCACAAACTGTCCGGTCAGGCGGTACAGAAGATAATCCTCCAGCAGGAAGATCCTGCGGATCCGGGGCCATAGATCCGGGCGGTTCTCCTTCAGCCACAGAAGCTTACAGGCCGGCCAGGTGGCGGTGATCTCCGGCTGCCCGGTGACCTCGTACACCTTTTTCTCGCCGAAATGCGCTTTGATGCGTTCCGCCTGAGAGACGGCCCGGTTGTCCAGCCAGACAATGGCGTCGGTCAGGGCGTTTCCGGACTCGTCGGCCACGATCAGAGTCTCGCCCTGGGTGTCGATGCTCAGGGCGGCGATCCGGTAGTCTGCCGTCATCTCGGCCAGGGTCTCTGAAAAGAGAGCCCAATACTGCTCCGCCGGAAATGTCACATGATCCCCGGATACCTTCAGCGTATAATCTTTTGTCACGGTCTTGACGGGATTGGCCTCTTCGTCAAAAAGTACGGCTTTCAGGGAAGAGGTTCCCACGTCCACGCCCAGCAGGTAATGCATAAGTATGATCCGCCTTTCCTTTTTATGTCCGGTTTCTACACAGTGATAATGTCCTGAACCGCCGGGCGCAGCTGCTCCAACTCCTCGGCGGCGGAGTCGTCCCGGTTGGTAACGATATAATCCACCTCGCTGATGCCGGCAATCCTGGCAAAGGCTGTCCGCCCCAGCTTCGAGGAATCGGCGGCGATGATCCGGGTGGCCGAGTGGGCCAGCATCAGCCGGTCGATCTCAGCCTCCCGGTTATAAAAGGTGGTGAGTCCATTTTCCAGGGTGATGCCGTCCACGGAGAGGATCAGCTTGTCGGCGTGATACTTGCCAAGCTGGGCGATGGCGTCGTCTCCGTAAATAAACTGGTAGGTGGAGTTCACGGTTCCGCCCAGCAGCACCACGTTAAAATTGGGGTTCGCGCCGGCCTCCAGGGCGATGGCCACGGAATTGGTCACGATGCTGAGATTCATTTTCTCGGGGATCATGCGGAAAACGGTGAGGGTAGTGGTCCCGGCGTTGAGCATGATGGTATCGTAGTCCTTGATCATTTCCACGATGCGGCGGGCGATGGCCTGCTTCTGTTCCTGGTTGGTGGACAGACGCTGCTGCATGCTCATATTGTAATAGGACTTATAAGAGCTTACGGCCCCGCCGTGTATCCGGGACAAGAGGCCTTTGGCCTCCAGATCTGCCAGATCCATGCGGATGGTGACATCTGAAATGTCAAACAGCGAGCTTAACTCATTTACCTTGACCCGTCCATCCCGGTGGAGAATCTCCAGTATTTTTTGTTTTCTTTCAAAAACGTCCATAAAAACTCCTTGCGGTTCATCTCTGCTGCTGCAGGGTGTAATGCACGTCGAAGGCCTTCTCCTCATCGGTGTACTTGCGCAGGGTGTTGATGGTCTCGCCGTTGTTCCACTTACGGTCCTCAACCTCCTCCGTGGTTCCCATGACGGTGATGTTCAACTGTCTGTGGCGGGCCCGGACATGGTCCCAGTCCACAAAATAGACATGGGCAAATTCGCCGCCGTCCAGCTGGCCGTCCTTGATGGTCATGCATTCGCTTCTGCCGAAGAAGGAGCTGCGCAGATGGCCGTCGGTATTCATGCTGGTAAAATCGCCGGGTTCGCCCACATAGCGTCCAAACTGGGCGTGGATGGGGCCGGGGTGACGGTACTGGTGTTCCTCGGCGAAATCGGGGATCAGCTTGCGCATGATGTCCAAAAGGTCATGCTGCAGATACTCCAGGTCGAAGGAGTCGATGTCGTGGGAGCATTCCTGAATGATCACGGAGCAGGTGGTATGGTGGGAGGCGATGGTGACGGTCCCGTTCTTCACGCCGGAGGCCTCAACGATCTCCAACACCTCCTTGGTCACATCATGGAAGGTGGGGATCCATCCTCTTGACTGCAGCTCCAATTCCTTCTGATACACTTTAAATTCCATTTTGTTTTTCCTCCTGATTGTTTTGTTTTTATATTTTGAGAGGGTTCCGGACGGGAAAAGGATCCTGCCGGAGCCGTCTGCTCTTACGGGTGTAATTCGTCCCAGGCCTTGCGCAGGGAATAGATCATTTCCTCCACCATGGCGTAGGGGTCGGCGGCCTTGAGGATGCCGCTGGTGCTGCCGGTAGCCTGGGCCCCCAGCTTGATGGTGTGATAGACATCCTGGCCGTTGGAGATCCCGGCGCCCTGAAGGACCATGATATCCGGGTTGATGCTGCGGACGGTCTCAATGGTGGCTTTTACATAATTGCTGTCACTGGTCTGGCCTGTGCCGATCAGTTCCGTGGGCTCCGCCACCAGGAGATTGGGGGAGAGCCTGGCGATGGCGGTAAGCTCTTCGATGGTGTCGGCGCACACAATGGTGGCCAGGCCCACCTCGTCCGCCCGGCGGATGGTCTTCTCTACCACGTCCAGGGTGAGCTTCTTTTCGGCATGGTTCAGCATGACGCCCACCGCCCCCGCGGCTTTTACCGCCTCGGGCAGAACGGAGCCAAGGCCTCTGCCCACGGGCAGATAATCCATATGCTGGGCAAATACCAGGATCCGCTCCGTATGCTCGGCAAGCAGGCGGATATCGGTGTACTGGGGCGTCACGATGATGTCCACATCATATTTCATGGCCACCCGGTCGATGACCTTGGCCAGCTTCAGCATTTCGTCGCCGTAGAGATAGGCCTTGGGCCCGATTTCAAAAAACGGCGGTTTGATCTTGAAATCTGTGTACATAGCTTATAACCTTTCCTTATTATTGTCCAGTTTTATGGACATAGAGGTATGCCCGGAGGGCGCTTCTTTATTATTGGTGATTGAGCATCTGGCCTACGGCGCCGCCGGGATGGATGGGGGCGAACTGCTCCTTCTTATAATCCATCTCCTCCATGAGCGCCGTCAGCAGGGCGTCGCACAGCGCGATGGTCGCCACATAGCTTGCGGTGGCCATCATATTGTATTTGTCGCTCTCGCGTTCCACGGTGAGGGGAAGTATGAGATCGGCTGCCCTGGCCAGGGGAGATTCCAGATTCTCGGTGATGGCGATCAATTTGGCCTCCCGTTTTCCGCAGGCGCTGATGATGGGCAGAAGCTCAGCCGTCTTCCCGCCCCGGGAGATCATGACCAGGACGTTGTCCTTTTTCAGAGCGCCAAGCCCTCCGTGTACCGCTTCGCAGGGCGGCAGGAACATGGCGGTCAGGTCGATGCAGCACAGGGAATGGGCCAGCTTCTTCGCCGCGATCCCGGAGGTGCCGCTGGCGCAGGTCACGACATGGTCTGTATGGGCCAGAAGATCCACGGCCTGGCGGAAGGCCTCGCTTCGCACGCAGCCGAGCATATTGGCCACGGCTTCTTGTTCTATGCGTATGGATTCGCAGGCGCGGATCACAGCTTCCTGTTTCATATGAAATAAACCACCTTTCTCCTTCGTTTGGTCCTACTTTGAACTTTCGTTTAACTTTCGATTCTATTTTATATCTGTTTTATTTTAATGTCAATATGGTATCGAATATTTAACAAAATATTACGATTTTCCTTGACATAGGGACCGATGGGAATTAAAATGATACCAGGATCAAGAGAACATGGGATCCCCGCAGGCGGAAAAGGCGCGTGGGATCCGGATCACAGGAAAGGAATGGAAGCATATGAAGTATCTGATTGACAGCGCGAATCTGAATGACATTCGATATGGGAATGAATTTTATCCCATTGCCGGAGTGACCACGAATCCTTCGCTGGTGGCGAAGGAAAAGAAAGCCTTCGGGGAGCTCATCGACGCCATACGGGAGATCATAGGAAATGAGAAGATGCTGCACGTACAGACTACCGCAAAGAAGGCGGAGGACATCGCGGCGGAGGCTGAGCTGCTGAGAGACAGGCTGGGGGAAAGATTCTATGTGAAGATCCCTATTGGAGAGGAAGGCCTGAAGGCGATGCCCATGCTGAAGGAGAGAGGGATCGGCGTTACCGCTACCGCCATCTTCACGCCCCAGCAGGCGCTGATCGCCGCCAGGGCGGGAGCGGATTTTGTGGCGCCCTACGTGAACCGGCTGGATAACATTACTGCGGACGGCGTGCAGGTGGTAGCCGATATCGTGGAACTGTTTGACCTTTATCAGTTGGACTGTCAGGTTCTGGCGGCCAGCTTTAAAAATGTGGAGCAGCTGCACCGGGTGGCCCTTGCCGGGGCTCACAGCGCCACCATCAGTGTGGATCTGCTGAAGGCGGCTATCACCCATCCCATGACGGACAGCGCGGTGGAGGGCTTTGACCGGGACTGGGCAGGTATGTACGGGGACAAGACGGTTGCCGACTTACTGAAATAACAAAGACCGTCTACTGTAAAGGGGGAACTGGCCCGACAAGGAAAATGGAGGATATTTACTGTTAGAAACGGAGATACGAATGATATTAGAAGATATACCTGTTTTAAAAGATTTAACCATCTGGTCGATCTTGCTGCGCTCGGGCCTTGCCCTGCTGTTTGGCGGGGTCCTGGGCTACGACAGAGAAAAAAAGGGACGCCCGGCAGGCTTTCGCACCTATATGGTGGTCTGTCTGGGCTCGGCCCTGGCCATGATGACCGGCATTTACCTGACCAACCTCACGGGCTCGGGAGATTCCGGACGGATCGCCGCTCAGGTGATCAGCGGAATCGGATTTCTCGGCGCGGGAACCATACTGGTCACAAAACAAAGACAGGTAAAGGGGCTGACGACGGCAGCCGGCCTATGGGCGGCTGCGTGCATTGGCCTGGCGTTGGGCGCCGGATTCTATTCCGGCGGGATCATCGGCTTTCTTGCGATCTGGGGCGCTCTGTGGATCATGCAGATCGTGGACAAACGCCTGTATAAGAATTCCGGGGTTATCTCTATCTACGCGGAATTTACCGGAATGGAGGCCTTAAGCAGGCTCCTTGCCCATGTCCGCAGTCAGAACAGCACGGTCAGCAACATGGAGATCAAGCGGACCAAGAACGAAAACGGAGCCATGATCGTGACTGCCACCATGACGCTGCGGTTCCCGTCCGGCACCTCGCACACCATGCTGATTGAAACTTACGGGGCGCTGAAGGGGGTCCGGTTTATCGAGGAGCTGTAGAGCCGGGGAATATTTCAGGACGGCAGGA
>CALWDR010000074.1 GCA_944376745.1 uncultured Lachnospiraceae bacterium | reverse complement strand
AAAACTCTGACCATCCCATCATGGCTAAATGACCGCGCTGTATCAATGGGCATAAACTTCTCCCAAGTGTTACAGGAAGCGCTTATGCAAAAATTGCAGGCAAGATAACTTGTTTATAGTATCATATGTCTCGAAATATTTTATGACGGTCTTTAAGCGGGTGACCGGCTCCTCGCCCCAGCAGTACCGCCGGCTCACGAATTGAAAAACAGGGCTGTGCAATCACTGCACAAGCCCTGCTTTCTTTTTATCCCTTACTCTTCCCCGCCTTCATTTTCCGCCGGATTCTCCTGCTTTCTTCTCTTCCGCCCGCGCACAACCACCGCGATCACGATGACTGCGGCCAGCACCAGGACCACGCCTGCTCCTGCCAGGAGAATGGGCAGCCAGGGAATGCCTGCCTCTTCCTTCTCAGCACTGTCACTGCCCGGCGTCTGCAGGGCGTCTTTGTCCTCATAGACGCCGCTGCCTGTCTTACTGCCGTAGACCTCCAGTTCCACCAGCTGGGCGTCTGTCCGGGACGAGCTCTCCACGCCGCTGATTCGAAGATAGCGGTAGGTCTTCGGCTCCTCGAACACGACCCGGTCGGTTCCGCCGCCGCCGTCCTCCTTCTTAAGGATCGTATCCCAATCCTCGCCGTCCTCCGACGCCTCCAGGGTGTAGCTGGCGGCATAGGTGGTCCCCCACTTTAAGAGGACGCGGTCCATCTCCTCCGCCTGTTCCAGGTCCAGAGTCACGGCTCCCTCGTCGCTCTCCTCGATGGCAAGGGCCTCGCTGTAGCTTCCGTCCACGATGGCTCCGGCATTCTCGGAGGCCTCATCGCTAAGGCCCTCCGCCGTTACCTTGTGATTCCGGGCCAGATTCACGGGACGCTCCCCGGAATCGTGACAGGTGATGCTGCTCCAGCCCTCTCCCGCCACAAGGATGGTGAGGTTGTTCTCCACATCCCGGTAATAGCCGGGCTCCGTGGCCGAGGAATCAGGACGTTCGGTAAGCTCCGTCAGGGCCTTTCCGTCCACGCTGACTTCATCCGCGGTACATCCGGCCACCACCACGATGGGCTTGTTGAGGCCATCCTCCGCCTCCACCAGGTAGGTATCCTCCCCTGTGGTGTCGCACAGCACCGTCTTGATCTCCTCTGTGGACAGATAGATCCGATTCTCCTTCTGCTCCACCGCCGGGGCCACCAGAAGCGCCTGGGCGTTCTTCCCCTCCGTGTTGATGGTCCCGATGGAGAGATCCTCCCCCAGGGTCACCGGGAAAGCGGAGCCCGCTTCTATAAATACCGGAATCTTGTCGAGAGGCGCGCTTACCTCCACGGTCTGGCCGCCCTCGTAAACGGTCCCGTCAAAGAGATCCACCCAGCGGCCCTCCGGGAACTGCACTTCCTTGTAAGCCGCGTTCTCCTCGGTGACGGGGCACACAAGAAGGCTGTCACAGAACAGATACTGGCCCTCGTTGGCAATAAGCTCCGTCTCCGTCGGATAAGCCACCACCATGCTCTGGGTCATGGGGATATTTTCCCTGGAAGCCTTCAAGGTCCCGCTGTACACCAGGTCCACAAGATTCTCCCTGGTCCAGTAATACTTCTGGAACAGCTCCGTGCTGGAATCGTTGTCCCCGTACTCCCAGGGGTCCCGCCAGCCGGTCTGTCCGTGGGTGCGCATCAGGGGGCTGAAGGTGCCGAACTGCAGCCACCTTGCGTACAGCGTCGGGTTGTGCTTGGCGGTGTCGTCGTCGCTGCCCAGCCCGCCGATATCGCTGCCCCAGACGTTGATACCGGAGGCGGCGCTGGAGAGAAGGGCCGACACGGACTGCTGCAGTCCCAGGAAGGTGGAGGTCTGGTCGCCGCCGAATACCGCCGTAAACTGCTGACTGCCCGCGCAGGCAGCCCTGGCGAAGGTGATGTACTCCCCTTCCCCATAATAATTTTTAAATACCTCGCTTACGGCCTGGTCATAGTAATAGGCGCTGAAGTTGTGCATCCAGTCGCCGGTCCCCTGGTTGCCCGGATAGTAAGTCTCCACGCCCACGTTATCGTTATAGTCCACCATCATCCCGTACAGGCCGTTTCCCAGGAAGGGCTCAAATCTGGCCTCCAGCCACTCGACGGACACGGGATCGCTGTAATCCACCCATTTGGCGCCGTCGCTGGTCCACCACCAGGCGCCCGGAGAGTCCTCCCACATCACCAGGGGATAGAGAGCCTTGTCCATGGTCTCAAAATCCCCGATCTGCTCCGAGGTAACATCGTCGTCAAAGGTTCTCCAGGTGGAATCCATCCAGCCGAAGACGTGGATGCCCCGCTCCTGCATATCTTTCACGATGTCCACATATTTCAGCTTGGCCGCGATGCCTTCCGCGTAAATGTTCTTGATGGGCGCTCCCAGCTCCTCGTAGCGGTCCAGCCTTGAGAACACCGTCTCGCTCACCGTCTCCGTATCGTCCCCGTCCTTTAGCCAGACGCTGGAGGACTGACCGGCCCAGTAGGACAGGGCCCATTTGGGCACCACCACGGTACTTCCCGTCAGCTCATTGTAATGACCGATATTTTCC
>CALWDR010000073.1 GCA_944376745.1 uncultured Lachnospiraceae bacterium | reverse complement strand
AGCTGTCGTCCAGCTGGCTGGAGAGACGGTCCGTTTGTAATTCACCGTAAGCCAAATGCTCAGCCTGAAGAACTTTCTCGGAGTTGGAGCGTGTATACAGGATGAAGCAGACAAAAAGGACAGAGATCAATGCCAGAAGCGTAAAAAACCATTTTTGTACAAAACCATTGCTTATAAGTTTCTTGATTTTCATAGATTATCCTCGTTTCCGTAAATTGGCCCGATATTCCCTGGGGGTGCAGGAGGTGTAATGCCGGAAGTTAATGGTAAACCGGTTGGTGTTGGTGTAGCCCACCCGTTTGGCGATCTCCGCAATGCTGAGATCCGTCTTCAGAAGTTCCATGGCTTTCGTCATGCGCAGCTCGATCAGATAGTCGGAATAGGAAGTGTTGGTTACCATTTTAAAACAGCGGCTGAAATGAGAGCCGGACATATAAACCTGAGCGGCGATGGTGTTCCTGGTCAGATCCTCCGCGTAATGCTCCTTTATGTAGGCGATGGCCGACTGGATGGCGGACAGAGACTTTGCGGCTTCATCAGAAGAAAGGGAATTCTTAAGGTTGGTGTCCGTAAGCTCCATCAATGCATGGAAAGAGGTGTTGGTGCGCAGCTCCTCCATGGAAGAAAAGGAAAAAAGGGAGCGCACGGACAGGGTAACGTTCAATAGCTGATGGGACTGGGTGCGCAGTTCATCCCAGGACAAATGGGTCAGTGTAGGGTCTGCCAGTAAAAAATCACAGCGGTTCTGTTTTGCGCAGAGAGGCAGAAGAAACTGCGGCCGGTAGATGAGACGTATCAGGTTGCTGATGGCCGTGTACAGGGAATCTGTCTCATAAGGCCACTGCGTGTTGGGCGCCAGGGTAACCTGAAGACAGATGCCGGCGCTGAAAAAAAAAAAAAAAGGCAGATTCAGTGTGGAAAATTCAGCCATGGCGATCCTGGCTTCGGAATATTTCCCGGTCAGCAGGTTCACGAACCAGGTTTCATACTCATCGGAGGAGGCTGCCGCGGGATGCGTAAGCTTGCGGTATTTTTTCAGAGTCTCACAGGCGCTTCGCAGAGCTTCTGTCATTTCGTCAAAATCGATGGGTTTTAACAGGTAACGGGACACGCCCAGCTGTATGGCAGTTTTGGCGTATTCAAACTCACCATAGCTGCTGACAATGACTGGGACGTAATTCCGGGTGATCTTATTTAATTCTCCGATCAATGTCAGACCGTCCATGAGCGGCATGCGGATATCCGCGAAAACAATATCTGCCGGCGTGTGCAGAAAAGTCCGAATAGCTTCCGGGCCGTTGCCGGCCACGGCGCAGATCTCAAATTCCGGCAGCTTGGCTTCTATATACTTGCGAATGGTGTCCTGAGCAGCTTTTTCATCATCTACGATCATAATACGGTACATGGTCGGTCATCTCCTCTTTTAAAATGTGCAAATTTTAATCTCAATCTCTGTTTACATAGTATAATAAAAAATTTTGCAGCACAAGAGAAAATTGGACAGCCCCGAAAAAGATGATACCAAACGAAGGAAAAAGCACCAAACGATGGTTTTGAATACCGGGTACGGAAAAGATGATACCAAACGAAGGAAAAAGCACCAAACGATGGTTGAAATTCCCGGTATATGCCAGATATAATAAATAAAAAAGCAACGGGAGGTACAGTTCTTGAAAGCAAAAGCAACAAAAAGACGAAGATATTCCAAGAAGGCTTATCGGGAGAGCATGAGCATGGGCATGTTGGCGGTGCCGGGAATCATCTTATTACTGATATTCAATTATATACCGATGTTTGGTATTGTGATCGCATTTAAAGACTATAAGCCGCTGAAAGGCATTCTCGGAAGCGAATGGTGCGGGTGGGATAATTTCAAGTTCTTCTTCACATCCCAGGACGCGGTGCGGACCATCCGCAACACCTTGTGCTACAATATCGGATTTATCGTGTTTGGCACGATGGCCTCTGTGGGTCTGGCGCTGCTGTTCTATCATCTGAGAAACAGGAAGGCGCTGAAGTTTTACAATACAGTGATTATCATGCCGAAATTTTTGTCAGCCGTTATTCTGGCGTTCCTGGTTGAGATTTTTTTAAACTACAGGTTCGGCCTGCTGAATCATTTGATCACGGCTTTGGGAGGAACCGGCTCTGACTGGTATACCGTACCTGCTGCATGGCCCCTTATCCTGACCATCACAAAGATGTGGGGAAGCGTGGGTGTCAGCAGCATGATTTACTATGCCTCTCTGATGTCGCTGGACGGAGAATTGCTGGAAGCGGCGCAGCTGGACGGGGCGAATCTCATAAAGCGGATCTGGCACGTGATGCTGCCGCATCTGACGCCGGTGATTATCATCCAGGTCATTATTAATATAGGTCAGTTATTTACTGGGGATTTCGGCCTCTTCTATCAGGTGCCGCAGGACCAGGGGCTTTTGTATCCCACGACCGATATTATCAATACCTATACCTTCCGGGCCCTGATGGACGGCAACCTGGCCCGCTCCACGGCGGTGGGGCTGTTCCAGTCGGTGGCGGGGCTTATCATGGTGGTTGGCACCAATGCCATCATTAAGAAGGTAAGCCCGGAGAATACGTTGTTTTAGGAGGTGTCTATATGAGAAAGAAGAAGAGCAAGGGCCAGATCGTCCTGCATATCGTGTTCCTGCTGCTGATGGTGGCATACATTCTACCCTTTGTATGTCTTGTGGCCAGTTCCTTTACGGATGAGACGGCGCTGGTCCAGAACGGGTACAGCCTGTTACCGTCAAAATTCAGCCTGGAGGCCTACAAAACGGTGTTCCGTACGCCCATGAAGATGATACGGGCCTACGGAGTGACCATCACGTTCACGCTGGCAGCTACGCTTCTGTCCACCGTGGTGATGTCTCTCTTGGCATACCCGCTGTCGAGACCGAATTTTATCTGGAGAAAGCAGTTGAACTTCTTTGTTTACTTTACCATGTTGTTTTCCGGCGGTATGGTTCCTTCCTACCTGTTGATACGGAACGTGCTGCACATCGATAACACCATACTGGTTTATATCCTTCCGGGACTGGTGAGCGCCTATTACGTGATGATCATCCGTACCAGCTACCGGGCCATACCGGACGAGCTGGTGGAGGCGGCCAAGATTGACGGCGCCAAGGAGTTGTTTATCTGTTTTAAGATCATCATTCCGTTGAGTAAGGCAAGCATCGCATCTGTGGCCTTCCTGTTTTTGGTGGAGAAGTGGAACGACTGGATGACCTCCATGCTGTATATACGGAACCCGGATCTGTATTCTCTGCAGTATTTGCTACAGAAGCTTCTGCGGGAAGCAGATGCCCTGAAAAACTATACGGGCCTGGGGATGTCCAGCGAACTGATGCCTACGGAGACCATGCGGTTTGCCATGGCCATTGTGGCGGCGGGCCCGGTACTTGTAATCTTCCCTTACTTCCAGAAATACTTTACGAAGGGTATGACACTGGGAGGCGTCAAGGGGTAAAGCTGGCTCTAATAGAGTAATATTTATATAGAAAAGGAGAATCATTATGAAAAACACGAAGAAATGGTTGGCACTTGGACTTGCGGCGGCTATGGTCATGGGACTTGCGGCCTGCGGAGAAGACGGCAAAGAAACCACCGGCGGGGGCGGAAGCTCCGAAAGCGGGGAGACCGAGGAGAAGGAACCGGTTCTTCTGGAGTGGTACTACAGAGGAAACGGGCAGCAGGAGGACACGGACAAGGTGGAGGCCAGAGTCAATGAACTCTTGAAGGAGTATCCGGGCCTGGAGCATGTCAGCATCAACATCAACTGCTTCCCCACGGAGGATTATCCCACGCAGGTGACGACGGCCCAGGCATCGGGGGCACAGATCGACATCTTAAATACCGTGAGTCTTGATTTCAACCAGGGTGTGGAGGATGGATACTGGATGCCCATGGAGGATTATATCTCCGATGATCTGCGGGCGGAGCTTCCCGACTGGCTGTGGGAGATGGGTACCAGAGACGGCCATGTCTACATGGTTCCCAACTATCAGAACGCCTTTAATGCCAACTTCCTGTTCTTCCCCAAGGAGTACATGGACAAGTACGGGGATTATGATGCCATGTATGAGACCTTGACGGACTGGGATGGGGATTATTCCGAGAAGGTACAGTGCCTGGCGGATTATGTGAAGGCAGTGAATGAGGGCGAGGGCGGAAACAAGTACTGCGCGCCGATCGTTCAGAACCAGGAGGGTACCCTGGGCTTTGCCTACATCACACCCCAGGACAATCTGGGAAATAATTTTGTGGTACCCGATAAGTCCAATGAGGTGAAGTTCCTGTTTGAACTTGAGGGTTGGAAGGATATTGCCAAGGGATATGCCACCTGGTATGACATGGGCCTGTATGCGCCGGACGGCGTTACCACAAGCTATACGGATTACAATTTTGGAAATATGCTGAATGATACCTCCTGTGCTTTCTCCGGTAAGGAGCAGGTAGGGACACCGGAGCAGGTTGCAGAAATTTATTCCGCGGACTGGGGCTTTGAGGTAGTGGCCATTCCCACCCAGGAGTATAACTATATCCAGAATACCTGGGCTGCAGGCGGAAACGGAATTTCCTCCACCTGTGAGCATCCCGAGGAGGCCTGCAAATTTATCGAGGCTCTGACCACCGGTACGGACCTGGGCAAAGAGATTTATAATACCATGGTATTCGGACTGGAAGGCGAACACTACGAGAAGGATCCGTCGGATCCCAACAGAATCACGACCCTTGAGTATAACAGCTCTCAGGGCGGAGCCGATACCAGCTACGCCGGACTGAAGTGGATCCTTGGAAACAGCTTTTATGCATACAAGAATCAGGCGGTTCTGGATGGACAGTACGAGCGCATCAAAGAGATGAATGAGTCTGAGGATACGGTTGCTTCCTCCATCATTGGCTTCACGGTTTCCTCGACCAATGTGGCCACAGAGATCGAACAGCTGAACGCAGTTGTTACGGAGTACAAGGAAACTCTGGAAAGCGGAACGCTGGGAGAAGCCGGCTGGGACGCTTACTATGAGGAGTTCATGGAGAAGGCGGAGACCGCCGGACTTTCCAAGATAAAGGAAGAGTATCAGTCTCAGTTGGACGCCTGGCTGGAAGAAAATAAATAAGCGGGCAGGTTTTGCTAAGATGGAGAGGGGGCGGCTATCGCCGTCCCCTTTTCTCAATCAAATATTTACAGGCTGGAATGAGAGGATTCCTATAAAATGAATGAGAAAATGGAAAAAGGCCGGGAGATGATCGCAGAAATGCGGGAGCCAAAACAGGTAATTTCCACTGTTATGGAGCATGCACTGCTTACCAGGCCGGAGGAAAAGGTGTACTACCGTCCGTTTAAACCCTGTGAATATGTGGGCTATACCGGTACCTTGTCCAGCCAGAAAGTGGATCTGGGCAAGATGTATCCGGAAGCGGAGGCCGGAGACGGAGCGTTTGTGGATTTTTACATCGCATGTTCTCAGACAGAGGAGATATATCTCAATGTCAGCGCGGGTGTAAAAGTCTGGTATAACGGTATCTGTATTTATGATGGGATAGAAGGAAGCGTCAATACCGGCGAAACGCTGCAGAGGGCGCTGGGAGGAGAGGATAAGATACATCTGCCGATCCTGGTGAAAAAGGATGGGGAGAATGGGGTAAGGATCCTTTGCGTCAGGCGGGCGGACAGAGCATTTTCTTTTGAATTTCTGATCTCTGTGAAGCGTTATCCGTTTATGTGGGCGAACGATTATCTGTTCTGGGCAAGGGCGGTATTGCCCCAGAAGGAAATGTCCGGGGAGGAAGGC
>CALWDR010000072.1 GCA_944376745.1 uncultured Lachnospiraceae bacterium | reverse complement strand
TCAGATAACCGCTGGCCAAAAGAAGACTCCAAATGGCGCCTCGTTTCTGCCCTAACTGGCTGAACACGATCTGCTCGTCAATCTGGGTTCGCAAAGCTTTTCCATTCAGGAGATCTTCCATGGCTGTTTTTACCTCTGTACTTCCCTCACGGATCAGTTTCCCTATCAGGCTGTTGGAGCTGGTGTTCGCCCAATAGGTGGTAAATTTTCCTGTATCAAGATAATTCAATATAGACCAGGGATTATAAATATCACTGTATGTTCCAAAGATAAAGCCGTCATACCAGTTCTTTACCCCTGACTTGTCAGAATAACCATACTCATCCATAGCCGCAAACACTTCCTCCTCCGTGAATCCGAAGGACAGTGCATATTCATCTGATGTTGTTGTCACCACTTTCAGATTATTCAAATCTGAAAAAATAGATTCCTTACTCACCCTTGTAATCCCTGTCATAATCGCGCGAACCAGCCAAGGATTTGTCTTAAATGCAGAATTAAACAGGCTTCTGGTAAACGCTACAAGTTCCTCCCAAAATCCGTCCACATAAGCTTCCTGCATAGGGGTATCATACTCGTCCAAAAGAATGATCACGTTCTTATCGTAATAGCGGCTCAAATATTTTGAGAGATTGTGGATTGCCATGGTCGCCTCCGCATCCCCCATATCCACCGTAATACTCTCAAAAAAATCCTTATCCGTATCCTCCAACACACCACTGTCCAGTAAAAATGAATGATCCGCATACAGATCCGCCAGCATCTGACAGATTTTTCTTCTGGTGGTAACATAGTTGGTTTCCTTAAGATTGGCAAAAGAAAGGCTGATAACCGGATAGGTTCCCTGCAGCGCACGGTACTTCTCCTCCTGCCAGATGGACAATCCCTCAAAAAGATCCGCCCTTCCCGCATAATTCACCGAGAAAAACTGCTCCACCATGCTCATGGTCAGCGTTTTTCCAAAACGGCGGGGACGGGTGATCAAGGTGACGCTGTCGCCGCTCTCCCACCACTCTTTGATAAATCCGGTTTTGTCAACATAAAAATAATTATTCTCGATAATCTCTTTGTAGTTTTGAATCCCAATACCAATCGTGCGCGCCATTTTCCCTGCCTCCCTGCCACAGCTTCTATTTCTATCGAAAAGGTCAAATTTATTTGTCGTTTCCTGGCGTTACAAAAAATCCGTCCTACCAGGCTCTGTTGTTCCTAGTATAACGGATTTTTTGAAAAAAAACAATAAGGTTACCGCTTTATTCCATGAAAAAGCCGCTCCCGGGTTACGGTTCACTCCGTGACCAGTAACGCTGCCGGGCTGCTGTTCGCTCCGTGACCAGTAGCCGCTTCGCTAAGCACCTCGGAAGCGCACCCTTGCTAGTACACCGTTTCGCAAATAACTACGCCAAATTGCTTGCCTGCAATTATTCAGCGAGCAGTGTACTAGTGCGTATAATCCAGAAACCTGATCCCCTCCCCCAAATCCTGTGCGATCAGTTCCTTCATCTTTTTCGCAAAGGGACATGGATAGCCAATCGGCGTCCCCTTCTGGATACAGCTTGCAAACGCAATCGTATCCGCGCCGCGCTTTACCAGCTCCCTAGCCCGAAGCACCGCTTTCTTGGCCGGGCATCCTCCGCAGTTGATGAATCCAATGATCTCGATTTCCTCCTCAACTCCCGCGAAGGCTCCCTGTTTCTCCCGCACCATCCGAAAATCCGCTGTCCCCGGACAGTAATCTTCAGTCTGCTGGCAGCGTATGATTCCCACCTTCATCTGTCGTTCTCCCTTCTCACTGCAAAATTACAAAGCTTTCTTACTGCTTTCTGCACCCCAAAGTCACGATCTCATAAGGCTTCACAGCAATCTCCCACACCCCGTTCTTGTCCGGCAGGACCTCCTGCCGTTCCTCCAGCACATTGCTCCGGTACAGGTTGTCGATCCAGTCCGTCTTCCGAATCGTAAGGGTCTGGCCGCAATCGGAATAATTCGTCCAGCGCATGATGATATCATTGCTGTCCTGGGCCGGCTTAAAGGCGCAGGGCTTCAGGTTGTCCCCGCTCCAGACAAGCGCGTGATTTTTGTAAGCCCCATCCACAGGACCCATCACCTGAACCGGGTAAAGAGCATACTGGAAGGCCGCAAGCTCCATCCAGACGTCCCGCTCCTGCCCGAAGGGCGTGATCTCGTAGTCGAAGGACAGGGGCTTTTGCATCTGGGAAAGCTCCGTGGGGAAAATGCCCCAGTCGCCCAGCTCACCCACCGCCCGCACCAGCGTTACGGCAATGGTGTTGTCTTTTAAGATCTCGTACTCATAGAGGCCGATATTCGCAATGGCAAAGCCGGATCTCTCATCCTTCAGCATCACGAAGCCCTGCTGGTGTTCGCAGCCGCTGGGATAGGTCCAGGTGGGCTTGTGCTGATTGTCCCGCGTAACGGCCTCAAAAACGGACTCCGCCTTATGCTGGCTGCAGGCAAGGCCTGTGGGAAACAGCACCCGCAGGCGGTGGTCCTTCGCCGTATTGGTAAGCTCCGTTTTCACCTTAACGCTGCGGCCATGTGCTGTCAGGGATACATAGGAGGTAACCGGAACCGTGACACATTCCCTGCTTCTTCCACCTTTTCGCTCCTTCCAGTCCACATTGGTATTCCGCTCCCTTTGGGCCTCCTCATCCATCTCCTTTGGAAGCAGCAGCTCCGTGGTAATTTTATACTCCGCCAGAAACGGCTCGTCGCACACCAGCTCAATGCGGGCCGGGGTACTGCCGGACAAAATGGGAACGTCTCCGGGGGAGGGCACAAAGGTGTATTCGCTGCCCAGATCCGCCGCATCCTCCAGACGGAGCAGTCCCGTAAACTCCCTGTGATTTTCCTTATCCAGCACGTTTATGGTGCCGTCGGCCATCACCGATACTTTGAGATAGAGATTCTCCATAACATTTTCCCCGGTGACGAGAGTCACGGCTTCTCCATTCTTCCCGGATGCAGGCGCCGCAGCATTTGCGGCTTCGCCCTTCTTCCCAGCCGCTCTGAGGCCATAGACCTTGTATCCCATGGCGGGCACCGCCTCCGCTTCAAAGCGGACCGTCACGGTCCTGGCCACATAGGGCTTGCGGAAGCAGTCGTCGGGAAGCTCATAGCCAAAGCGCGCCCTCTCGTCTGTCACCGTGCAGGGGATCACATTTCCCTCCCCATCCACAAGCTCCAGGGACTCCCTGCCGAGTTCCGCCTCCATCTGGCAGTAAAGACGGTGCAGGTTATCTCCCATATAGCTGCGCTTCACATCCACGTCCACCGTCACAAGGCCCCCGCGCTCCCCAGCAAAGGGGTTGACCACGGCAAATACGGCGCTTGCGTCTTCCAGTCCCGCGCAGTCCACATGATGGGACAGATATTCAAGATCCTCCAGAACCACCGTCTCCGCCGCCTGCCGGCTCTTCTGGAACCGTGTGCGCATCTCCTCGTTTACCGCGTCGCAGCTGCAGCCGCAGATGCTGTCATGGGGATGATTTTTCATCAGCGTCTTCCAGGCGTACAACAGCATTTCATGGGGATACGCCTTTCCCAGCTGCGCGGCGATCACCGACAAAGGCTCCGCTGCGTTTGTAAGAAGATTCTCCCCCTCCTTGTTCATGATCTTCAGATCCACATGGGAGGAAGCCGTATTTACCAGATTATACCAGCCGTCCGTATCCTGCCCGATCAGCTCGCCCCGGCAGACCGTCAGATTGTCCGGAAGCTCCGGAAGCAGCGCGTTTACATACTGCTCGAAATCAGAATGAATAAAATGATAATCGGGATATTCCTCCCTGGCCGCCTTTAAGGCCTGACTTAAGTTCCGCTGGACAGGCTGATGATCGCAGCCGTTCAGCAAAAGCAGCTCGCCGGTGGACGCATATTTCTCCGCGCTGGCAAGGACTCTGTCCCAATAGGCATGGTCCCCGTCCGCCGGCATATGCCATCCGTTGTTGTACCAGTTCGCAAACAAAATGGAGGGGAGCATACTGCCGTCGGGGGACTGCCAGTACAACTCTGAAAACTGGGACTGGTAGCCCTCTCCCTCGGAAACGGAATTGTTCATGCCCGTAGGCTTCACGCCCCGGCCAAAGGCAATGGCCTTCATCCCCGCCTGCTTCATGAGCTGAGGCATCTGCCCGGCATTTCCGAAGGAATCCGGGAAATACCCCAGCAAGGTGGGCTTTCCGAACTCCCTTGCAAGGCTCATCCCCACCAGCAGATTTCTGACATTGGCCTCCTCGCTGGTCAGAAACTCATCCTGCAGGACATACCAGGGCCCTACCGCGAACCTTCCTTCCTCCACATACTTTTTGATGCGCTCCCGGTTCTGGGGCTTGATCTCAAGATAATCCTCCAATAACAGCGTATGGCCGTCCAGATGAAAGCTCTTAAAATCCTCATCCGTCTCAAACAGCTCCATACAGTCGTCGATGAGGCGGACCAGCCTCGCCCTGTGGTATTCAAAGGGCATATACCATTCCCGGTCCCAATGGGAATGGGCTATCACATGTACATTCTTCTTCATGCTTCTTCCTCTCTTATCGTATCTATCCTGTAGTTTATAAAACTATTTTACTATACAGGATAATATCCGATTTCTTCCCGCCTGTCAATAGAAACAATGGGCAAAAAATTACGGCAGGATTCAGCCAAAATCTGTAATCCTGCCGCTTGTTTCCCACAAAACCAAAGCTTATCCTCTCGACGGCTTAAACCGTCCCCTAAGGGCGGGACACGCTTTCCTTTCGCGCTTTTCCCTACCGCTTCAAAAGCACGTCCTCCTCGTACTTCTTCACTTCCTCAAACCAGGAATTGTCCCCGGCCACGCCGCAGCGCTGGCAGTACTCGGCCCAGACGTCCCCGAAGGGATAGGTCTTGATCTCCTCCTGCATCACCATGAGCTCCGTCATGCGGTTCTCATCCTGCAGCTTTTTAAGCATCTCGTTGGGGGTGCACATAGCCATAAGCAGTGCCTTCTGCCAGCTGCGGAAGCCCACGGTCCAGGCGGAGATCCGGTTGATGCTGGCATCAAAGTAGTCGAGGGCCATGTACACCCGGTCAAGGGCGTTGTTCCGCACGATCTCCTTGGCCATCTCCCTGGTCTCGTCATCGAAAAGCACCACATGGTCGCTGTCCCAGCGGATGGGGCGGGTGATATGCAGGGCAATTTCCGGGAAGAAGCACAGAAGGGCCGGGATCTTATCGGAAACCACCTCGGTGGGATGGTAATGGCCGTTGTCCATCAGGGGCATGCACTTGCCGGGATGGGTGGCCGCAAAGCTTAAGGCGAACTCGGCGCTTCCCGCGGTGAACGCCTCCACGCCGATGCCGAACACCTTGGACTCCACGCAGGGCTTCACCTTGGCATAGTCATAGGGCTCGGATAAGATCTCCTCGATGGCCTCCTTATAGCGCATTCTGGGGCCCATGCGGTCCGCGGGAATATCCTTAAAGCCGTCGCCGGTCCAGATATTCATGACACAGGGGATTCCCGTCTCCTCAGCGAAATACTGGGAAATGCGGATGCAGGCCTTGCCGTGCTCGATCCAGAAATTCCGGGTCTCCTCGTCGGGGCTTGACAGGGTCAGGCCGTCCTTCACCTTGTCGTGGGAGAAGAAGGTGGGGTTGAAGTCGATGCCGATGTTGTGCTTCCTGGCAAATTCCACCCATTTTGCAAAATGCCTGGGCTCCAGCTTATCCCGGTCCACAAATTCGCCCGGCTCCATGATGGCGTAGCTGGCGTGAAGGTTCAGCTTCACCTTTCCGGGGATCAGGCTGATGACCTTATCCATATCTGCCATCAGCTGCTCCGGCGTCTTGGCCTTGCCCGGATAATTTCCGGTGGTCTGGATACCGCCGGTCAAGGGGCCGTCATGGTCGAAGCCCGTCACGTCATCCCCCTGCCAGCAGTGCAGGGATACGGGAAGGTCCTTTAAGATCTCCATGGCCTTCTCGGTGTCCACGCCGATCTTGGCGTACATCTCTCTTGCGGATTCATAACGCTCTTTTCTTGTCATTTTGATTCTCCTTCTTTCATTATAATAATAGAATGATCGGTTTCACTTCATGCCTTCACAAAATGCATTTTCATACTGCTTCACTTCAAAGGAATTGTAAATACAGCTTTTCACTTTAAAAAATGTAAATGCGGCTTCTAATACTGCTTCACCTCAAAGGAATTGTAAATGCAGCTTCTGGCCTCCTCCACGGAAGCGAACTCTCCGGCCCGGATCATCTGAGCCACCAGATTTCCGATGGCCGTGGCCTCGCCGGGGCCCGCGTGAACCTCCTTGCCCGTATATTTGGCGGTGAGCTGGTTTAAGTAAACGGCGTTGGAGCCGCCTCCCACCACATGGATGCGGCTGTAGGTCCGTCCCATGATCCCCTCGATCTGCTTTGCCGTCCTGTCGTAGGATTCCGCCAGGCTGTTGTAGATGACCGCCGCCAGCTGTCCCGGAGTCTCGGGCACGGGCTGATTCGTCCTGCGGCAGTATTCCTGCACGGCCTCCGTCATATTTGGCGGAGCCAGAAAGCTCTCGTCGTCCACATCCACCCGGGAGGTAAAATCGTCGCACTGGGCCGCCAGCTCGCAGAGCTCCGCGAAGGAATACTTATCCTCCAGCTCCTTCTTCACATTCTGGATCATCCAAAGCCCCATGATATTTTTCAGATACCGAAAACGGTAATCGTAGCCGCCCTCGTTGGTGATGTTGGCCGCCCGGCTCTCCGGGGAGCAGTTGGCCGTCTTCGTCTCAATGCCCATCAAAGACCAGGTGCCGGAGCTGATATAGATGAAATCATCGTCATTTGCCGGCACGGACAGCACGGCGGAGGCAGTGTCGTGGGTGCCCGGAAGCACCACCTGGCAGTCGAAGCCCACCCGCTCCTTCACTTCCTCCTTAAAATTCCCCACCAGGGTTCCGGGGGTATGTATGGGCAGGAACATTTCCCGGGGATAGCCCAGCATATCGATGAGCTCGTAATCCCAGTCCTTGGTCACCGGGTCTACCAACTGTCCGGTGGTGGCGTTGGTGTACTCCTGCATTTTTACGCCGGTCAGCAGAAAATGAAAGTAATCCGGCGTCATCAGCATGGCACGGGCCGCCTTCAGCTGCTCCGGGTGCTGGGTCTTGACGGCCATCAACTGGTAAATCGTGTTGAAGATGGCCTTCTGTATGCCGGTTCTGGCATAAAGGTCCTCCTCGGAAATCACCTCGTAGACCTTCTCGTCCATCCCCTTGTTCCGTCCGTCCCGGTATCCCACGGTATCGCCCAGTATCCTGTCCTGCTCATCCAACAGGACGAAGTCCACGCCCCAGGTATCGATGCCCATGCTGACAGGGATCTTCCCCTGCTCATTACATTTTGCAAGAACCTTTAAAATCTCCTCAAACAGCTTGTCATGGTTCCAGCAGAGGTGGCCGTTCCGCTCCTCCATGCCGTTCTCGAAACGGTGGATCTCCTCCAGCTTGATGATTCCGTTCTCCATGTGCCCTAAAATGTGGCGTCCGCTGGAGGCTCCAATGTCAATGGCTAAATAATAATTCCCCATAGGTTCTCCTTTCCCGCTTATTTTTTGGGGGAGATCCGCGCAGGCGCAGCCGCCCCTTTCCCGCTTCCCCCTCTGAAGATCTCTTTCGCGTTTTGTGACAGGAACCGCTCCACAGCCCCTGTTACCATCCATTATACTGCTTTTCGGCAAAAAAATAAGGACGGTATTTTACTAAAATAACGTCCTTATTTGCGTTCTTCTGTAATTTCCTGCCTGATTTGAAGGGGAATGCCTCTAGGATGCAGAACTATATTTACTCATCTGCTTTTTAAAAATATTATAGTAGCAATTCCACTCGAAAGCATCCCGGATTTCCAGATCTTTCGGCAGCAGCTTCTGCAATTCCGCCTTCCTTTGCTCGGTCAGTTCCTGATTCAGGGAATAGCTCATATGATTCGCATCCAGGAATTTTTTCACTTCACAAAGTCCGGTGTTGATACGCTCTGCCTCCAGGCATATGTCAAAATTGTATCTGGTATCGGATTCCCAGGTCTCTATCTCAAACTGATTCTGCTCTATCCATTCCGTGATCACTGCCTGAGAACCGTGATTGCCGGACATGGCTATCAGCTTTCGGATACTGTGTGTCTGAGGCACAGTAACTCCCTTACATTCCAAAAACGCCTTCAACGTTTTTTCCACACATTGCTGGAGATTGTAAGCAACATCATTCAGATACATCTCGTCGTTTTTGTAAAATTTCATCAGCTTTTCTGCCACATCATAACAATGGTACGCTGATTTGAAATAGCGAATATCACACATCTTCCTTCCTCCTGTAGACAACTACCCCTGTTCTCGCGATCTCATCCTCCAGACGCTTTCCAAGCCTGGAGCTGAAAATAATATCCAGCTCACTTTCCACCTTATCCAAAGCGCCGTCTATTGTCAGCTTATCGTCATCTCTGACCACCAAAACATCCAGATCACTGCGCGAATGACAATCAAACCGCACGGCACTCCCGAATACGATCACAGCCAAAATATGTCTGTCGCATTTTACCGCATCGATGAGGCGCGCCGTATCCCGCTGCTTTAAAGGATGTATATGACTGACATTCTCATAACCAGGTTCCGCTACAATTTCAAAATTCCACAGATTCTCACCGTTATGCCGTATATATCTGTCTGCTGCCCCGCTCATCTTTTCACCTCTCACCATCGCTTTAAATCATTTTATACCAGATAGATAAGAAAAGCAATGGGAATGTTCCAAAGAACGTCTCTTCCACTATGCGTCTCACAATTTCCCGCCATATGGCATGGTCTTAGCGCTCCGTCGCCACTACACTGAAAGTATAG
>CALWDR010000071.1 GCA_944376745.1 uncultured Lachnospiraceae bacterium | reverse complement strand
TCCGGCGGACTGAAGCGGAATATTGTCCAGTGCCTGGATGATTATGGGATTCCCTTGAAGCTGAGCCATACGGTGGTGGACATTCGGGGGAAGGAGCGCATCACAGGCGTTACCCTCGCACAGGTGGACGGCAGAGGAAGGCCCATTCCCGGAACGGAGGAGGACTACGCCTGCGATACGCTGCTCCTGTCGGTGGGGCTTATCCCGGAAAATGAGCTTTCCCACGGCATGGGCGTGGACTTAAATCCGGTCACTGCGGGGCCGCGGGTCAACGAGAGCCTGGAGACCAATATCGAGGGAGTCTTCGCCTGTGGAAATGTGCTTCACGTCCACGATCTGGTGGATTTTGTATCCCAGGAGGCGGAGACGGCGGGAAGGAACGCGGCGGAGTATATTTTGCGGGGAAGGGGCACATCAGACGGAGCGGAGGCAGGCTCGGAGAGCTGGCAGATCCGTCTGGTCCCGGCGGAGGGGGTCCGCTACACCGTGCCGGAAATCCTCCGCCCGGCGCACATGCCCGAGAAGCTCACCGTCCGCTTTCGCTCCGATTCCGTTTATCGGGACTGCTTTGTCAGCGTGTACTTTGGGGAAGAACGGATTCTCCGCCGCAGGCGGCCCATTGTCACCCCCGGAGAGATGGAGCAGGTGGTGCTTCGCCGGGACCAGTTGTTTCAGTATCCCGGTCTTGCGGTCATAACCCTGATGGTAGAGGAGGCATAGCCCATGGAGCAATTTTCACAGACAAAGGAAGCTTCGCCGGTCTCCGGGGGAGGAAAAGAAACCGCGGCAAGGGAGGTAAGAAGTCTCACCTGTATCGGCTGTCCCCTGGGCTGTACCCTTACCGTGGAGCTTGAGAACGGGCAGGTGAAATCCATCGCCGGGAGCACTTGCAGGCGGGGCGACGACTATGCCAGAAAGGAAGTCACCAATCCCACCAGGATCATCACCTCCACGGTCCGGGTCATCGGCGGCGCTGAGGAGATGGTATCGGTAAAGACCAGGACGGATATTCCCAGGGAAAGTATCGCCCGGTGCGTGAAGGCACTGAAGGGGATCGAGGCTGCGGCGCCCGTCCGCATGGGGGAGGTCATTCTGGAAAATGCCGCGGGAACCGGGGTGGATGTGATCGCCACGAAGGAGATCGCAGCAGAAAACAGGCTGCGGGATGAGGCTTAACAGCAACCCGCCGGAATGTTACTGTTCATGAGGTGGATGGCTAAGACAAGGCTTGACACTTCCGGGCGTATATGATACCATAGCCATAAATGAAAGGGTATCTGCTGACTGCGTATCACCGGATAGCGGCAGTCGTAAGGCATTCAAAGATTAACCGTAGGTACGGCACATTTTGTGCTACAAGGTTGATTTTTGGATGTCTTTTTTACGAAAGCGTATGCTCATTACAGTTTTTGGAGGTAGTGATGGAAACACTTGGATTTATGATCTTGGGATTTGTGGTGGGCCGCGTCTTTCCTGCCCGCCATAAGGAAAAAAATGAAAGGCTGCAGCTTCTGTGTACGCTGCTTTTGATATTTTCCATGGGCGTCGGCCTGGGACAGCGGGATGGCTTTTTCTCCGAGCTGCTTGTTTTGGGTGCGCAGAGCTTTCTGTTTTTCCTGCTCCCAACCATTTTCTCGGCGGCGGCTGTCTACCTGCTGACCCGGTATCTGATGGGGGCGGCTTTTGAAAAAAAGGAACGGCAGGGGGATTTCGGGGGCGGGGAAAAGGCCCAGGGAAAGGATGTTATGGTGTTTCTGGCCCTTGGGGCGCTGCTTCTTGGCATTGGCTGGGGAGCGGTTCCGGCGCTGGCCGCCTTTCTTGGCCCCCTGACAGCCCACACCCAATGGCTTCTTTATCTTCTGATGTTCTCCGTGGGCATCAGTGTGGGACTTCACAGGGGCATATCTGCCGGGATACGCCGGTACCATGTGAAGATCCTGGCGATCCCGGGGGGAATCATCGCAGGCTCGCTGGCCGGGGGCATCCTGTGCGGATTGCTTCTGCATTACCCGGTCAACCAGGCCCTCTCCATCGCCGGAGGGCTGGGCTGGTACAGCCTGGCGGGCGTGTCCATCGGAAATCTGGCGGGAGCCGAGCTGGGAAGCGTCGCTTTTCTGAGCAACCTGATGCGGGAAATCGGAGCCTTTTTTCTGATTCCTTACATTTCCCGGCACCTGAATGTCTATACCTGTATCGCCCCGGCGGCGGCTACCAGCGAGGACACGACGCTGCCCATGATGATCCGCTATACCGACGAGGAGACCGTGGTCCTTTCGGTGCTCAACGGGATCATCTGTTCCGCCGCCGTGCCGGTGCTTATTTCTGTTTGCTATTAAACCGCCGGCAGATGGAGCGAAAAGGCTGGTCCATAACCGGCGACATGAAGCGCAATGCAATCGTGAAAAAGTCAATGCTTAAAAAAAGAAGAACCATCGGAAGATGGTTCTTCTTGCAGAGGCGACAACCAGATTTGAACTGGTGATCAGGGTGTTGCAGACCCATGCCTTACCACTTGGCTATGTCGCCCTGTATCATTGGCCGTAAACACTTCGAATAACGGTGACCGTATGTTATAATACCATACTCCCGCCTCCTTTGCAAGAGTTTTTCTTAAATTTTAAAAATTTAGTTGTAACAGTTCAGACAGCAAGCCACAGACCGTCTTCTCCGAAGGCTATTCGCCGCTGCGCAGCTCCTGTCTGTGGCTGATTGGCGTTCTACGCTCCGCTTTGGTCGGCGCTAAACGTGTGCCACCGGCACACAGCGCCGCCAATCTACGGCAATAAAAAGACCGCCCTTAGCAAATAAATTTGCACGGTCTGTCTTTTTATTGCCTAGCTGTCTGAACTGTTACCATTTCACATCCGGCTTTCGCAGTTCCCCGTGCAGCCTGATCAGGATCACTCCGGCCATGACTGCGGCCAGCACGGAGGTGCCCGCGAAATTCAGCCAGATTCCCGTAAGACCCAGGGGCCACAGCAGGGCTACCAGAAGCACCGGAAATACCAGTGCCGTGGACACCGAGATCAGGGAGGCGGGCAGAGGCTTTTCAATGGCCAGCATATAGCTCTGGGTGGCGAAGGAAAACCACCGGGTGATATAGGTGAGGGCAAAAAGCTGCAGGGCGAAGACGGACATCCGTAAAACGTCTGCGCTTACGTCGGCCACAAACAGCCGGGTGATCTGCTCCGGCAGCAGGGAGATGACAGCCACCGCCAGCAGGGAGACCACGGCGCTGGCGATAAAGCAGCATTTTTCAATGGCCCGCACTCTGGAATATTTTCCCGCGCCCCAGTTATAGCCCACGGCTGGCTGCAGGGAATCGCACATGCCGTACAGAAGAGGCTGGACGAAGCCCTCCGCGAACATGAGGATGCCGTACACGGACACCGCGTTTTCACCGCCCAGGCGCACCAGAATGGCGTTCATCAAAATGGAGGTGATCCTGCCCGCAATGTTGTTGAGAAAGTTGGGCGTCCCGCAGGCAATGATCTGCCGTATCATTCTCCAGGTGAACCGGGGCCTGCAAAAATGCAGTATGGCTTTCCCCTGGAAAAATGGTACGAAGAAGATCAGCACGCAGAGAAACATACCCGAGCAGGTGGCCAGCGCAGCCGCCCAGATTCCCCAGCCCAGCACGCCCAGAAAGAGAAATTCCAGCGTGCCGCTTAATACGGACATCAGAATATTCATGCACATGCTCCCCCGGATAAAGCCGCTGATGCGCAGGTAGTTGTCCAGGGCGAAGGTCATGGTGGTGACGGGGGAGCACAGAGCGTACACGCGCAGATACGAAACGGCCAGGGAGGCAAAATCCCCCTCCGCCCCCATCAGCCGGATCAGCAGCGGGGCCGCCGCGTACATGATCCCTCCCATCAGCGCGCCGGTTCCGATGATCATCAGGCAGGCGCAGGTGAAAATATTGTTCGCTTCCTCCCGCTGCTTCCGTCCCAGGCTGATGGAGATGGGGACGGAGGAGCCCACGCCGATCAGGTCTGCCAGGGAAAAGTTGATGATCACAAAGGGCATGGCC
>CALWDR010000070.1 GCA_944376745.1 uncultured Lachnospiraceae bacterium | reverse complement strand
TGCCTATCATCCCGATCAGGTGTTCATCGAGTACAACGGGACCTGGGAGATGGCGACATTTCTGGACGTTACCATGCCCAAGGGCTGGGTTCTGGTGCAGTCTCTGGCCACGGTGGACGCCGCAACCTTCGAGATGTACCTTACCAACATGCGCACCATGATCATGGAGCAGCTTTTTGCGGTGGACGTGGTGATCTTCAACCGCTGTGACGAGAACACCCCCAAGGGCAAATTCCGCCGGGCGGTGAAGGCCAGAAACCGCAAGGCGCAGATTGCCTATGAGCGGACGGACGGCACCGTGGACGAGGATTTCATGGAGGAGCTTCCCTACGATCTGAATCAGGAGATCATCGATATCACTGACATGGACTACGGCATCTGGTATCTGGACGCTCTGGACAATCCGAAGAAGTACGAGGGCAAGAAGGTGCGCTTCCTGGCGTTGGTGTACCGCCCGGAGGGAAAGCTTAAGAAGGGCGTCTTCATCCCGGGCCGCTTTGCCATGACCTGCTGCGCGGAGGACATCAGCTTTATCGGGTTTAAGTGCAAGAGCGACAGGGCCTCTGAGATTCCTCACCGCTCCTGGGTGACCGTCACCGCCGAGATGAAGGTGGAATTTGCCATGGAGTACAAGGGCAAGGGCCCGGTGCTGTACGCCCTGGACGTTCAGCCCGCGGAGAAGCCGGAGGAGGAGCTGGTGTATTTTAACTGATGGGCGCTTGACAGGCCGGAAAAATTACTCTATAATAGCTTCTGCTTGGCGAGGTGTTGTCGAGCCTAGCAGAACGAATGCCTAGCCAATTAACGAATTGGAGCCGCAGGCGACCAATGAGTTTAGTGGATAAGGCATAATAGTAGCCAATGTAAAATTTTGCGTGGATTTTTCCGGATGCTGTCATCCCTTTTCGCCACACAGTTATCATTCGATAGCTGTGTGGTTTTTTGCGGTTCGGGGGAGGCGGCGGACGAAAGGAGGAAGCATATGGATGAGAAATTTATGAGGGAGAAGCCGGTGCTGCCGTTGATCCTGTCGATGGCTTTGCCCATGGTGTTGTCCATGCTGGTAAATTCCCTCTACAATATCGTGGACAGCTTTTTTGTCGCTCAGATCAGCGAGGAGGCCATGACGGCGCTGTCTCTGGTCTACCCGGTTCAGAATTTTATCAATGCGGTGGGGATCGGCTTTGGCATTGGGATCAACGCGGTCATCGCCTTTTACCTGGGAGCGGGGGATAAGGCCAGGGCGGAAATGGCAGCCACCCAGGGATTTTTGCTTGCGGGAATCCAGGGCGTAGTCATGATGTTTGGATGCATTGCCATCATGCCGGCATTTTTAAGGATGTTTACATCCTCGGAAACGGTGATCGACCTGGGGATGCGGTATTCGGTGGTGGCCTTCTCCTTCACGCTGCTGATCGTGTTCGGTGTGACCTTTGAGAAGCTTTTTCAGGCTGTGGGCCGTATGAAGGTGACTATGGTAAGCCTCATGTGCGGCTGTATCCTGAATATCGTATTGGACCCTGTGCTTATTTTCGGAATCGGACCGTTCCCGGAAATGGGCATCGAGGGGGCGGCGCTGGCCACGGGGCTTGGCCAGACCCTTTCCCTGGCCATTTATCTGCTCCTCTATATCCTGCGCCCCATTTCGGTGCGTATCCGCCGGCAGTATCTGCGTCCCACAGGGGGGATGGTGCTCCGGCTGTACGCCATCGGGATACCGGCGGCCCTGAACCTGGCTCTGCCCTCCTTTATGATCTCGGCCCTGAACGGGATTCTGGGGGCCTACTCCCAGGGGCACATTCTGGTGCTGGGCATTTATTATAAATTACAGACCTTCCTTTACCTTCCAGCCAACGGGCTTGTCCAGGGGATGCGCCCGCTGGTGGGGTATAATTACGGCGCCGGAGAACACAGGCGGGTAAACCAGATTTACAAGATCGTTCTCTGCCTGAGCGGCGTGATCATGGCGGTGGGTACGGTCATCTGCCTGATAATTCCGGGCCAACTGATAAGCCTGTTTACCAAAACGCCGGAGACCATCCGCATTGGGGAAACGGCCCTTCGCATCATCAGCGCCGGATTTCTTGTCTCCGCCGTCTCGGTAACTTCGTCGGGGGCTCTGGAGGGGCTGGGCAAGGGGACGCCGTCTCTGATCGTCTCTCTGTGCCGGTATATCCTTGTTATTCTCCCGGCGGCGTTTGTGCTCAGCAGGCTTTTTGGCCCGGCTGGCGTGTGGAACGCTTTCTGGGTTGCGGAGGCCATTACGGCGGTCCTTTCGCTCTTTGTCTATCGCAGGGCGGTCCTGGTTGACAAAAATACATTGACAAAGGCCGGTTCTGGGGTAAAATAAATGCATAGGATGTGTGACGAGGAGGAAGAAACATGGAATACAGAAAATTTGACCATACCATCATTGCAAGGATTGACCGGGGCGAGGAGATCTTAGAACAGGTCCGGGAAATCGCCTTAAAGGAAAAGATCAGGCTGGCCAGCGTCAGCGCTCTGGGGGCGGTGGGCGAGTTTACCGTGGGCGTGTTCAAGACCGGGGAGAAGCAGTATTATGCCAACGAGTTTCGGGGGGACTTTGAGATCGTCTCCCTGACGGGAACCATCAATACCATGAAGGATGAATTTTACGCTCATTTACATATGAGCGCCGGAAATGAGAAGGGCGAGGTGTTCGGCGGCCACCTGAACCGGGCGGTGGTGAGCGCCACCTGTGAGATGGTGATCACCGTTCTGAACGGCAGGGTGGACCGGGAGTTCAGTGAGGAGATTGGGTTGAATCTGTTTCGGTTTTAGGGCATGTTACTGCTCATGGGGGGGAATATTCAACATAACAGTTTTGCCAGGGCTGCATTCCAGACAAAGGCTGGAATTTTGCCAATTTCCCCATCCCGTGAGCAGTAAATGCATAACGAAGTTTCTTGCGCAGAAGTGGAGTGAGGTTGTTTTTGGGGTAAAAATCAGTTATACTTATAGCAATAGAAATGGGGAGGAGCGTAGGAATGATACTTTATCATGGCAGTAATGTGATTGTTTCCAGACCAAGGTTGATACAACAAAACCGTTTTTTGGATTTTGGATTTGGCTTTTATACGACAACCAATAAGAATCAGGCAATCAGCTTTGCTGAAAAAGTGACACGCCGGAGATAAAGTGGACGTAGTATTGTCAGCATTTATCATATAAACGAAAAACAGGCATTTTCTGATTGTACGCTTTCACACGCCAGATGAGGCATGGCTGGATTTTGTATCTGATAACAGAGCGGGCAACTATCATGGAGAAATCTATGATTTTATTTTTGGACCGGTAGCGAATGATGATGTATATCAGACATTTACTTTATATACGGCGGGTGTATTTAATAAGGAGCAGACATTGGAAGCACTAAAGATAAAAAAGTTGTACAATCAGTTGGTTCTCACCTCTGAAAAGGCACTTTCGTATCTCCAATATATTGGTACTGTACCGGAGGAGGAATTTTGATGGATGAAAAAAAATTCAATGCGATTATGATTTTTCTTGTGCCGCAAATCATTCAGCTTATCACAGAAAATGAAGGAATAGATGAGATGGCGGCTACCAGGAAGTTTTATGAATCAGAAGTATATGCGCTGCTGGAACAGGAGGATACAAAACTATGGCATTTTAGTCCTCTCACTTTGTTTCATATGTTTGAGGAAGAACGAACGAATGGAGTTTTTGTAATTCCAGAGGAGGTGTAGATGTGAGCAGACAAGGGGATTTTTTAATTTATTGTGTAGAAGAGTATAAAACGGCAAAAAAAATGACTGGGAAACAGGTCTCTGAATTATTTAGCCGCTATCAGGTATGGGATTATATTTATTCTTGCTTTGAAGCCTTGCATACCACTGGAGCAAATTATATTGTAGAAGACATTGATCTTTACATCGAAGCAAGGAAGCCGCTGCCAGCATAGCAGAAAACATTTACGAAACTTCCTGAAAAAACAGACATACAGAGGTGAGATTTTGGAAATCCTTGGAGAAAAATTAAAGGCTGCGCGGATCGCGCGGAAAATGTCGCAAAATCAGGCGGCGGAGCAGCTTTTTTGGATAATTTTCAGAAAATCTGCGAGTTATATCAAATCAGTCCAAATGAAATACTGGCGGATAGCCCGGAAACCCTTATGCCGGCAGCGCATGGAGAGCCGGAGCCCGGAGAGGGGAATGCAGAAAACATAGATTCCTTATTTTTTCTGATCCCCTTTTTCTTTGTGTACCTGCTTGTAATAAAGAAAAAGGGAATCCTTTTGTTTGGTACGAGGGAGAAAATTTTAGTTTGCGCCAATATCGCCGTCACGATACTGATTTTATGTTTTATCTGGTTCGCAATTCCCAGAACCGCGGTGCAGACGACCCGGTAAGGGCTATATAACAAATGTTGAGATGACCCGGTAAAAGCCATGTAAACAAATGGTGACAGGAAAAAACGGCGCTGTAAACATTCGTATTCTTTCATTTTTTGACATTTTTGTGGACAATCATACTGTCGTTCACAGCCTGTGCAGGAAAATATCACTGCATATGCATGACCGGTGAACGTGGGAGCATTTTAGTAAGATGGAAGATACGATATGTTAAAAGGAATCAGGAAAAATCTGAAAAAAGCAGCTACAGTATTTTGCTTATGCTTCATAGCTCTTATCGGCCTGGCAGGCTGTGGAGATCGCGGATTGCTTAAAGAGGCGAAAAGCGGTCTGCCGCAATTTTCCGAAACCGGTCTGTCAGAGCCTAAGATCAACGAAGCAAATTATGGCGCACTGGCTTATGGGTATCTGGAATATATTCAGGAAAACTATCCCGGACGGATTCCCGGCTCTGAAAGGGAGCGGGAAATGGCGGTGTTTCTTCTGCGCGTGCTTTTAGACGGCGGATTTGAGGGAAAAAATCTGCGGGTGCAGACCTTTCAAACAGAAGAAAATACGGTTCCTGTGCAAGCAGGGGGAAGCGCTTCCCCAGACGGCGTGGGAGCAAAGGGGCCCGCTTCCTCGTTTGATGGCGGAGAGTCAGAGGTGTCCGCTTCCTCGTTTGATGGCGGAGAGTCAGAGGTGTCCGCTCCATCCTTTGACGGCGGGGAGGCAACCGGAAGCAGTCAGAATATAGAAGTTACCATACAGGGAGACAGTGAGAAATTCATTCTCGTGGGAGCCCATTACGACAGCGCGGGAACCCATGGCGTGGACGATAACGGCTCAGGGGTGGCCGTATTGTTGGAGAGTGCGCTCAGGATGCGCTCCGTGCGCCCGCCTGATACCATACGGTATGTATTTTTCGGTGCGGAGGAGACCGGGATGAACGGCTCCCGGGCTTACGTGGAGGCGCTTTCGCAGGAGGAGAAGGAAAACCTTCTGTTTATGGTAAATGTGGACAGCGTGCTGGCGGGGGATATTCTTTACCTGTACGGCGGAACTGTGGGAGAGGACGGAGACGTTGCGGACACCTGGGCGGTGGAAGCGGCTTATGAAATCGCGCAAAAGCTGGGGCTGGAAATTCAATTACCGCCGGAGGATAATCCCGATTATCCCTTTCCCACCGGGCAGAGAAGAAGTGACCACGCGCCCTTTGCCGACATCGGAATCCCCTATGTTTATTTTGAGGCCAATCAATGGAAACAGGGGAATCCGGTGGAAACGGAAGAATACGGGATCATCATGCACACCGAAATGGACGATCTGGATTTTATCGATCAGGCGTTTCCGGGGAGGGCGCAAAGCACGCTGTCAGCCTATTCCGAACTGTTGCAGGAAATTCTGGAAAATGGGTTGGCGCAATGAAAATCATCCTGTGAAAAAAATCGTTTCTGTGTTACAATACATGATAAGATGTTGGGGGCAAAAGGCGGTTCCTATTGTAAAAAAGGACAGCGAATGGCAGCTTGACGGAGCTTGTAAGTTAAGCCAGTAAAATCTGGTGTTTTCCGATAACGGAGGGATACAATGGCGGGCGGAGCAGAAAAATGCAGATACGAGATCATGCACGGAGAGCGGAAGGTGGCGCTTCTTGACTTACAGGGGCATTGTAAAATTTATGACGAAGCGTTCATGCCTTATTCCTTATATCTGGAGGAAACGGAAGATTTCGATACGCTGGTAAATAATGTGACGAATTTTTATTACTGGTGCGCCGCCAGGATCTTGACGCTGGACCGCCAGTACGCTAAGGAGATCCTGGGCAGTATCGGTGTCACGCAGGCGGTCACGGACCGGGACAGGGCCGGAATTGCCCTGACCTATCACTGCCTGTCGCTGACGGATATCTATTGGGTGAAAAAGCAGGAGGAGGACCTTCACTTTGCGGATGTAAATTTATATGAAAATCATTTGAGCAACGCTTTTGTGGATGTTTCCCTCCGGGGCAGGCAGATGACGGTGGAAAATAAAAGTCTCATCCGGGATTTGTCCACAAACGGATGCTTTCCCAAGGCGTGGGTAAGAAGGGAAAAGGGATTTGTCCTCTGCAAGGACGGCGGGGAGACCGCTGTGGAAAACGAGGTGCTGGCCAGCAAAATCTGTCAGTGTTTTCGTGCCAGACAGGTGATTTACCGGGAGGAGGTATTTGACGGGGAACGGGTGTCCGTCAGCGATTTGATGACCTCCCGAAAGTATGGCATTGTATCCAGAGAAGCCTTTGAGATCTATGCCCAAAATCAGGAGCTGGACGCCATGGCATATATTTTGCGGCTGGACGGATATTCCTTCTATATGATGAACATTCTGGATTATCTGGTGGGCAATACGGACCGGCATTGGGGAAACTGGGGATTTTTGGTGGACAATGAGACAAATCAGCCGGTCTGTCTCCATCCGCTGATGGATTTTAATCGGGCGTTTCGCGCCTATGACACCATCGACGGGGCCAACTGCCAGACCGTGTGGCCGGAGAAAATGACCCAGCGGGAGGCGGCCCTTCTGGCCGTCCGGGAAATTGGCCTGAATCAGGAGCATGAGGTGGAGAAAGCCTGGTTTCAGGGCAGGGAACAGGAGTACGCAATGTTTACGGAGCGTCTGCGAATGCTGAAAGCCCTGTAACGGGCAGGAAAGAGGATGGATTGCAGCGATTTGATGGAAATGTCGAAAGTGTTGACAACAGGAGATTACGAAGGAGAGAAAAAATGCTTGATAAGAAAGGCTTTGATCTATGGGCAGACGGATATGACAAAAGCGTCGGTCTGTCGGACGAGGACGGCTCCTATCCCTTCGCGGGATACAGGCAGATTTTGAATGAAATTTACAACAGAGTGCTGGCGGGAAACGGCAGGGACGTGCTGGACATTGGTTTTGGCACCGGCGCCCTCACCGGGAAACTGTACCAGCAGGGCTGCAGGATCTGGGGGCAGGATTTTTCAGAAAGAATGATCGCGCTGGCAAAGGAAAAGATGCCGGAGGCAAAGCTGTATCAGGGGGATTTTTCAAAGGGGCTTGTGGAGGAATTAAAGGGGAAACGGTATGACGCGGTGATCGCCACGTATTCGCTGCACCATCTGACGGATGAGGGAAAGATCGGCTTCCTGAAAGAGCTGATGTCCCTATTGAAGGAGGACGGATGCATGTTCGTTGGAGACGTGGCGTTTAAAACGCGTGGGGAGCTGGAGCGCCAGAAAGCCCGGATCGGCGATGCCTGGGATGCGGATGAGATCTATTTTGTAGTGGAGGAACTGAGAAAATCATTTCCGCTGCTGAACTATGAACCGTTTTCTTTCTGTGCTGGATTGCTGTCTTTCCGAAAATAAGGTATCTTTGTCTGCGAAGAAACTATCGAAAGCACGCTTCGCGAACGTTCTATTGTTATGCATACAAATTCCGCCGCCAGCCGGAAAAGGGTTCAGGCAGGCGGCGGAGGGACTCAGAGCATTATCGCCTGAGGGCATCATCGCCTCAGAGCATTATCGCCTGAGGGCATCATCCCCTCGAAGCATCATCGCCCCAGAGGCGGATGGGAATCCGGCAGGAGGCGCTTTGGCTTGCTATGCCTCGTCTCTTTCTTCCTCCCTGTGCTCCTTGCAGTGTACGCAGATGTCATGGGAGGAGGCCCCCAGACAGTCCACGAAGGTGTCGCCCACAGTGGCGGTTGCGCCGAATTTTACAGGCACCTCCACGCAGAGGGTCTGGCTGATGGTGAAGGTGCAGACACCGTTTTTCTTGCCTGCGCAGGTCTTGTCGCCGGCGATCACCACGGGGTCGCCGCAGCATTTGATCTTGGTGGAGCCGGTGTGGGCAAAGGGCGTGACGGTCACGGGGACACAGACATTTACTTTCTGAAAGCCTTCCGCCGGACAGGTTCCGTCGGGATGCTCCGGGCGGCCAATGTCGGTAATCTCAATATCAGTTTCCATATATTCTGGCATTTTGATGTTCTCCTTTTTTTATTTTGTGAGGCTGCGAAGCGAATCGCCTGCCGCATAGAACAACAGGCGGGCCGCAAAAGCATATCCTCCGCTGCGTGTTACGGTATATTATATGACGAAGGGGCGCTTATGTGAACCAGTTGACAAAGACCAGCCGCCGGAATTATAATACAGGACAGGGAAAAGGAAAAAGGAAAGGAGAACGCAATGCTTCGAATCGGATGTCATCTGTCCTCCGCCAAGGGCTATCTGGCCATGGGGCGGGAGGCAGTGAAATTAAAGGCCAACACCTTTCAGTATTTTACAAGAAATCCCAGAGGCGGCGCGGCCAAGCCTCTGGATGTGGCAGATATGGAGGCTTATGCGGCCTTTGCCAAGGAACACGGCATAGACCAGATCCTGGCCCACGCGCCCTACACCTTAAATGCCTGTGCCAGGGACGAGAGCCTTAGGACCTTTGCCAGAAATACCATGGAGGATGATCTGTACCGGCTCTCCTATCTGCCCAGCTCCATGTACAACTTCCACCCCGGAAGCCATGTACAGCAGGGGGTGGAGGTCGGGATCGACTATATAGCGGAGCTGTTAAACGAGCTGCTAAAGCCGGAGCAGAAAACCATTGTGCTCTTAGAGACCATGGCCGGGAAGGGCAGCGAGGTGGGGCGTACCTTTGAGGAGCTGCGAAGCATCCTTGATAAGGTGGAGCTTCAGGAGAAAATGGGCGTCTGCCTGGATACCTGCCATGTGTATGACGCAGGTTACGACATCGTGGAGCATCTGGATGAGGTGCTGCGGGAATTTGACCAGGTCATCGGTCTTGACCGGCTTCGGGCGGTTCACTTAAACGACAGCAAGAATCCCATGGGCAGTCACAAGGACCGCCATGAAAAAATCGGGGAGGGCAGCATCGGCCTTGAGGCCATGGTCCGCATCATCAATCATCCGGCGCTGAGAGACCTGCCCTTTTTCCTGGAGACGCCCAACGAGCCGGAGGGCTACGCGAAGGAGATCGCATTGTTGAAGGAGCATTATGTATAAGATTTTGATCGTGGAGGATGACATGGCCATAGCCTCGGCCATGGAGCGGCAGATGAGCACCTGGGGGCTTTCGGTAAAATGCGTGGAGAATTTTCAGAATGTGCTGGCGGAATTTACGGAATTTTCCCCGGAGCTGGTGCTTCTGGACATTTCCCTGCCCTTTTTCAACGGGTATCACTGGTGCAGTGAGATCCGCAGGATTTCCAGAGTGCCCATCGTGTTTCTCTCCTCCGCCTCGGACAATATGAATATCGTCATGGCCATGAACATGGGCGGGGATGATTTTATCGCCAAGCCCTTTGATTTTTCCGTGCTGCTGGCCAAGATCCAGGCCATCCTGCGGCGCACCTACGACTTCGGCCAGGAGCCGGCGGTGCTGACCCACAGGGAGGCCGTCCTGAACAAGGCGGACGCTTCCCTGACCTACCGGGGAGAGAAAATCGACCTTACCAAAAATGAATACCGGATACTTCTGACGCTGATGGAGCAGAAGGGCAGGGTGGTGAGCCGGGAGACTCTGATGCAGAAGCTCTGGGAGACGGACAGCTTTGTGGATGAAAATACCCTGACGGTGAACGTGACCCGTCTGCGGAAGAAGCTGGAGGGGGCCGGGCTTACCAATTTCATCATCACGAAGAAAGGGATGGGATACCTGATATGAGAGAGCGGCAGGAAGATAGGGACAGTCGTAAGGCCGGCAGTGGAGTCGCCGGCCCGGAGCGGTCCGGCAGTGGAGCCGCCGGCTTAGAGCGGTCCGGCAGTGGAGTCGCCGGCCCGGAGCGGTCCGGCGGGAGACGGGAGCAGGCTTCACCGGGGCTTCGGGGGCTGTTGCTCCCTTATTTGCGGCAGCACAGAAAGGGATTCGGGATGTTTCTTCTGTTTTCCGCTATTTTTCTTGTGCTGTTTTTTCTCTACGGCCTGCCTCTTGGTGCCGTGGGCTACGGGGCGGCCCTCTGCGGGTTCCTGGGATTTCTGGCTCTCCTGTGGGACTACGGGGGATTTGTGCGAAAATGCCGCCAGTTGGAGCTGTTGAAGCGGGAGGTAGGAATCTCTTTGGACAAGCTGCCCCAGACGGATCAGTTTCTGGAGCTTCGGTATCAGGAGCTATTGGAGCTTTTGTACCGGGAAAAGCAGGAGGCGGTGGATGAAAGCCGGCGCCGCTACAAGGATCTGACGGAGTATTACACCATCTGGGCCCACCAGATCAAGACGCCCATCTCCGCCATGCAGCTCATGCTGCAGCGGGAGGACACGGACGCCAGCCGGGAGCTTACGGAGGAGCTGAAGCGGATTTCCCAGTATGTGGAAATGGTGCTGGTGGTGCTGCGGCTGGATGCGGACACCACCGATTACGTGATTCGGGAATACGATCTGGACGGCAACATCCGCCAGGCCGTGCGGAAACATGCTACCCAGTTCATCTACCGGAAAATTCAGTTAAAATACGAGCCCTTGAACGTGTCCGTGCTGACGGACGAGAAATGGCTGCTGTTCGTGATCGAGCAGGTTCTCTCCAACGCCCTGAAATATACGAAATCCGGCTCTGTTGAGATTTTTATGGAGGAGCCGAAAACCCTGTGTATCCGGGATACCGGAATCGGCATCGCCCCGGAGGATCTGCCCCGGATCTTTGAGAAGGGCTATACCGGCTACAATGGCCGCAGCGACAAGAAGGCCAGCGGCATCGGTCTCTACCTCTGCCGGAGGATCTGCGGCAAATTGGGCCACCGCATCCGGGCCTGCTCGGCGGTGGGGGAGGGAACCACCATCCGCATTTCCTTGGAACGGCGGGCGCTGGAGGTGGAGTAGCGTTCCTCCTCATGGGGGCAGGAGTTGTAGTGGGGCTGGAACGGCGGGCGCTGGAGGTGGAATAGCGGCCTTCCTCATGGGGCCGGAATTGAAATGGTGGGCTGTCCATAGGGGGCTATAAAAAAGGAGGGCCAGCAAGACTGGGTCTTGCTGGCAGTTTATGAAAAAGATTTATATGAAAAAGGGAGTTCTCTTATCTCTATGGTCTTATCATAGTCTTGAATTATGAACCAGGTATGATGAAATTTTGAAAGATTTGTGAAAGTATTTTTAATAGATGTACATAAACAAAAAGTTCCGGCAAAACCGGAACTTTTCGGATGGTGCAATGGAGATAGCGCGATTCGAACGCGTGACCTCTTGAATGCCATTCAAGCGCTCTCCCAACTGAGCTATACCCCCATCGCAAATTACTATATCATAAAATGCCTGTCAGCGCAAGCCTAAATTTCAATTTTTTTATTTTCGCTTTTTAATGATAAATTTCTCTTATTTTCAGATTTTTTCTTTCTTACATTTTTGTAAGGATATTGTAAGCCAAAGCGATGGAATCCTGATTTCGTGTCTGCTATAATACCAAATGTCAGGAGCGGAAGGCGGTTCCTGGCACAGCCTATAGAAAGAAATACAGGAGGAATCCAAATGACGATTTTGGAAGTAAATAATCTGAAGAAAATATATACCACCCGCTTCGGCGGGAATCAGGTGACGGCACTTCGGGACGTGTCCTTTCAGGTGGAGCGGGGCGAGTACGTGGCCATCATGGGAGAGTCCGGCTCGGGAAAAAGTACCCTCTTGAACATTCTGGCGGCTCTGGACAAGCCCACAGGGGGCACGGTGCTGCTGGAGGGAAAGGACATCTCCAAGATCAAGGAGTCGGTGCTGGCCCAGTTCCGGCGGGACAACCTGGGATTTGTGTTCCAGGAATTTAATCTGCTGGACACCTTTACCCTGGAGGACAACATCTATCTGCCCATGGTGCTGGCCGGAAGCTCCTACCAGCAGATGCGGGAGCGGCTGATCCCCATCATTGAAAAATTAGGGATCTGCGATATTATGAACAAATACCCTTACGAGGTGTCCGGCGGGCAGAAGCAGCGGGCCGCCGTGGCAAGGGCTCTGATCATGCGGCCCAAGCTGATTTTGGCGGACGAGCCCACGGGCGCTCTGGATTCCAAGGCCACCGACGAGCTTTTGGCCATGTTCTCCCGGGTAAATGAGGACGGGCAGACCATCCTGATGGTGACCCACTCCGTCAAGGCTGCCAGTCATGCCAGCCGGGTGCTGTTTATCAAGGACGGTGAGGTGTTCCATCAGATCTACCGGGGCAACAGCACCAATCAGGAGCTGTATCAGAAGATTTCCGATACGCTGACCGTTTTAGCGACAGGTGGTGAGAACGCATGAGAACAGGATTTTATCAGAAGCTGGCCATCAGCGGCATACGAAAAAACGGAAAAACCTATCTGCCCTATATCCTCACCTGCGTCGGCATGGTGATGATGAACTACATCATTTCTTTTCTGAGTCAGAATCAGACCGTGGCCTCCATGCGGGGAGGAGATGAAATGCAGATGGTGCTGGGCTTAGGCTGCGGCGTGATGGCGGTATTTTCCGTGATCTTCCTCTTTTATACCAATTCCTTTCTCATCCGCCGCCGGAAAAAGGAGTTTGGCCTTTACAACATTTTAGGGATGGGAAAGCGGCACCTGTTTCAGGTGATGTTCTGGGAGACTCTCATTGTGGCGGCAATCGCCCTGGGCGGAGGTCTGACCTGCGGGATACTTTTTTCCAAGTTGGCGGAGCTGTGCATGGCGAAGATGCTGGGCAACGAGGGAAGCCTGACATTTTCCATTGAATGGGGGGCAGTGACGGGAACCGCCCTGCTGTTCGTGGTGATATTTTTCCTGATCCTGGTAAATGGAATCCGCCAGATCCACCTTGCCAAGCCTGTGGAGCTTTTAAACAGCGAATCGGCGGGAGAGCGGCCACCCAAGATCCGCTGGCTGTCCTCCCTTGTGGGAGTGGTGCTCCTGGCCGGGGCATATTACATAGCGCTGACCACGGAGGACCCCATGGCGGTCATCACGCTGTTCTTCGTGGCCGTGGTGATGGTGATCCTTGCCACCTACCTTTTGTTTATTTCCGGCTCCGTGGCCCTCTGCCGTCTGCTGCAGAAAAAGAAGAGCTATTACCACAAGACCAATCATTTCGTGTCGGTGTCCTCCATGGCTTACCGGATGAAACGCAACGGAGCAGGGCTTGCTTCTATCTGTATCCTGTCCACTATGGTGCTGGTGATGGTTTCCTCCACGGCCTGCCTGTATATCGGCACGGAGGACGCCATCCGGCAGCGGTATCCGCGCAATATCGGTATGGACACCTACAGTGTGGAGGAAAGCTATACGGATGCGGTCCATGAGATCGCCGGGGAGGTGGTGGCAAGCCATGGGCTTTTGCTGGAAAATGAGCTGCGTTACCGCTATCTGGGTGTGGCCGGTTATCTTCAGGGGGATGAGATCCTTTTTGACCAGAGCAAGCTGACACAGTTTAGCCTGGAGTCCTATACCGGAGTGCGCCAGATGTTCATCATTCCCCTGGAGGACTACAATGCGCTGCTCGGGACCCAGGAAACCCTGGAGGAGGATGAGGTGCTTCTCTATTGTACTAAGGTGGATTACGATTACGATACTCTTGCCATCGAGGGCGCCGGTACCCTGCGGGTGAAGAAGATCCTGCCGGAATTTGAGGCAAACGGCATCGATACCATGCAGATGATACCTTCCATGTTTATCTTCGTGCCGGATCTGGCGAAAATGCAGCAGGTCTTCGACGCCCAGACCGCGGTTTACGGGGATAACAGTTCCTATCAGTATGAGTGTTATGGATTTGATCTAAGCTGCGGGGACGATGAGCAGATCGCTATATGGCAGGAGATCAAAGAGGCTATTACAGAGAGGCAGCAGGCAGACCCGGCTTTCCCCCAGGTGGATTGCGAGTCCGCGGCGGAGGAGCGGACCGGATTTTATGCCCTCTACGGCGGCATGTTTTTCCTGGGAATTTTGCTGGGACTGGTATTTATCCTGGCGGCGGTGCTGATGATCTACTACAAGCAGGTGTCGGAGGGCTACGAGGACCAGGCACGGTTTACCATCATGCAGAAGGTGGGAATGACGAAAAAGGAGATCCGAAAGAGCATCAATTCCCAGATCCTCACCGTGTTCTTCCTGCCGTTGCTGGCGGCGGGGGTGCATGTGATATTCGCCTTCCCCATGATCCAGCGGACCCTGATGATGTTTGGCCTGACCAATGTGCCCCTGCTGGTGCTGGTGGCGGTGGGCTGCTACCTGCTGTTTGGCCTGTTCTACGTGATCGTGTACCGGGGGACCTCCCGGGCGTACTTTAAGATCGTAAGCGGGGCCAGGAGCTGAGCAATACGGAAAAGGGGATGTCGGTTAATACCGATTTTTGACCACTGACAAACAGGGAGGAGATAATCCTACAGAATGCGGACTTTTTTAGAGTCGGGATTTTGCTGGGGATTGTCGCCTTCTTTTTGTAAACGCTATTTTAGGGCGCAAAAGCCCTTGGCTTTCCCCGACAGCCCCATCTTGAAATCTCCTACGATATGCAGTATAATATGCTCATTCCACTGTAGGAGATGAGTGTATGAGTTATAAGACAACAGATGGGCTGATGCGCCATCTTCGGGATAACGGCATATCCATATCGGGAAGTACCCAGAAACAGCAGCTTGTGAACACCGGTTATTATCATGGATACAAAGGTTACCGGTTTTTTGGCAATGCTTCAAAAAGGCTTCCATTTTCCAATTATAGTGAAATATATGCGACAATACAATATGATTCCGCCCTCAAAGCACTTATGTATGGAAAGATGATGTTCATTGAGACTGCTGTAAAGAATGTTGCTTTGGAGGAGATACTCATCAATGCAAATTCAGAGAGCATTCAAACAATGTTCGATAAAGTAATAAGCGGATACAGAAATGCGCCCTTAACAGCCACAGTTGAGCAGAAGAAAAAACTTCAGCAGAATAAGTTGAATTTACAAAATTCGGTTCAATCAAGTCTTGCAAATGCATACCGTAAGAACAATCCAAAGATTACTCATTTCTATAATAATACGGGATATTCGGATGTTCCACTGTGGGCGTTGTTTGAAATTATGACAATGGGCGATTTTGGATACCTCTTATCCTGTTTAACATATGATGTGAGGGAAGATATTTCAAGGCGATTGGGCATAAATCTTTCTGCAGATACGAATAGAGAACTTGTGTATAAGTACATCTATACTTTAAAAGATCTCCGGAATGCAATTGCTCATAATGCAGTGGTGTTTGACACTCGATTTAGGAATATTGAACCGACTCGTGCCATGAAACAATGCTTGATGACAGATTTTAATTTGCCGTATGTTAATTTCAAAACGATAGGTGATTACATCATTTTGATGAGTTACTTCATGAAAATGTTGGGCGTTTCCAAGACTGAACGCAAAGCATTTGTCCGTGCATTTGAGAAGCTGATCGAAGATTATCGCAACACTGTCAGTCCTGCCGTAGCAAATATAGTGATACATCCTGACTGGCCTGCAAGAATGACGGCCATTAAAAATTTTATTTAGGGCTTGCATATTTGGCGCTGTTATGGTATAGTATAGACACTAATTGGGGTACGTGTTTGCGGATGCGTACTTGAGAGAATCGGGAAACCGGTTCTCTTTTTTGCTTTATAGGAAATTCCGATTTTGGGAGGAACAAAAAAGAACACACATTCACCGATCGTATGTCAGATGTATGTGTGCCTGGGCATGATGACAAGACGATGGGCCTAAAAAATATAAAATCCTTCGACACCAGCCTCGTCGTCCAGTAAGTCATCTTCATGTAAGAAATAATCCATATCGAGAAGGTCCTCCTCGC
>CALWDR010000069.1 GCA_944376745.1 uncultured Lachnospiraceae bacterium | reverse complement strand
AAGACAGATAGCATAAAGAAATAAATATAGGGCAGGGACTGCCCGAATTAACGCCTGTGGAGATAGTAGGTCAAGCTTCTTGCCGAAAGGCAAGAAGATACGAGGTCGATGAAGCAGGAAGCCCATTGGCTTTAGACAATGGGTAGTTCACTATGATTAGCACGGGGAATGATGTTGCTGCCTTCCCGTAAAAATGCAAAAGCCGATGCGGTTCGTATGAATCACATCGGCTTCTGTTTCTTTGCTGCTTATTGAAATTCCAATCGGATACGGAAGTCAATCTCCGGTTCCTTCAGCTGATACTTTTCCATGAGCATCGGCCCGCAGGAGTTGGAACCCACGCCGCTCATTTTATAGTCCACACAGAGTACGGTGCAGTCCCCTTTTTCCAGCTCGAAGTTATGGCCTTTCCCGGCAAGCTCCTCCTGGGAATAGCGGGAAGCGTTGAAGGAGAAGGTCTGGCCGGAAGCTTCGGCGAGCTGTCCCGACATCCGAGCGCCGGAAGCTTCGGCGAGCTGTCCCGACATCCGGGCGCCGGAAGCTTCGGCGAGCTGTCCCGGCATCAGGGCGCCGGAAGCTGCGGCAGACTGTTCCGGTGTCCGGGCAACGGTTGAGACGGCGAGCTGTCCCGACCTTTGGGAGGCCAGCGTGATGGAAGTACAGCCGAAGCGGCTTCCGTGCTCCTGAGGCTTGATATAGTCCACATACATCCCATCCACGTCCGCTGTGAATTTTCCAAAGCGGGAGGCCCGGTGCTTGTCGATATAGCTCTCGTAGGGGCCGTAGCCCAGATAGGTGACCCTGTCGTAGTCCTTCGGCAGGAAGAGCCGCAGTCCGAACCGGGGCAGGAAGGGAAGCTGCGTGTTGCGGAGAGCAGTGATGTCCGCCTCAAGGCTTCCGTTCTCCAGAATCGTCCAGACAATATCCATATCCAGGATGTGCTGGATCTGGATGGCATGGATGGCCATGCGGCAGCGGATGACGGTTCCTTCTGGCCCGGCAGTCACCTGTGTCTCGTATACCCGGGCCATGGCCCGGTCATAGCCCGCCTTTTTCCACTCATGGACAATGTTTCTGTCGTTGTCCGCAGGGGCCCGCCAGATGTTGAATTCCAACGGCTTTTCCAGGCGGGAAAGCTGGTTGACCACGATGGAGTCAAAGGTGCCGGTGAGCTTGTTGAACACATACCGGTAATCTTTTCCGGAAATGACAATGGTGGTCTGGTCCTCCGAGATCTTGGGCGGGCAGGAGCTGCGCGGGATGGCATCGCGGGATTGCCCCGGGGCGGCGGGCCCGGCGATCAGCAACTGGTCGAAGCCCAGGATGCTTCCCCCTTTGACCAGAAGCGTATCCTCCTTTAACACGTAGAACAGATTCAGGTGCCAGTAGTCACCGGAAGCGGAGTGCACCTGCGCATCTGTGTTGCCGGAGCCGCCGCATGGGGGCATCCCCATATCCTTGGGGTAGTCAAAGGTCACCTGTGCTTTTCCGTGAGGCGCCATGGAAACCTCCAAGGCAGGGTAACGCTTCACAGCCTCACCGTTACGGAGGAGCTCGGCCTCTACGGTGAGATACCCGGCGGTGTCGGTAAAGTCCAGCTTGTTTTCCAGTTCCACGATGCCTTTGGAGGCGTCCAGCAGACGGGCTCTTACCGGGCGGATGACATTTTTGTATTCCAGCAGGGCGGGGTGGGGAATCCGGTCCGGGGAAACCATGCCGTCCACGCAGAAGTTCCCGGAATGGGGGTACTCCTTAAAATCGCCGCCGTAGTAATATTTTTTCCGGCCGTCGATGGTTTTACCCATGTCAATGGCATGGTCGCACCACTCCCACACAAGGCCGCCCAGGAACCGGGGATTCTCGTAAATGCAGCGCATATAGTCCTCGGCGTCCCCCGGCCCGTTGCCCATGGCGTGGATAAATTCGCAGAGCAGGAGGGGTTTTTGACTGCTCTCATCTTCGCAATATTGATAGCAAAAGTCCACCGGAGGATACATGCGGCTGTATACATCCAGCATGGAGGCGTCGTTGACATGGCCGCCGGACTCGTAGATACTGCTCTCGTAGTGGAGAAGCCGGGAAGGGTCGTAGGCCTTGATCCAACGCCCGGTATCCTCGAAGGCCTTGCCGTAGCCGGATTCATTTCCCATGGACCATATGAAAATGCAGGGATTGTTCTTGTCCCGGATGACGTTGCGCTGGTTCCGGTCCAGAACAGCCTCCGCGAAAATCTCCCGCTGGACAATATCCCCGAAGGTAGTCAGACCTCCCTGGTAAATGTCCGCGGCCCCGTGGGATTCCAGGTCCGCCTCGGCGATGACGTAGAAGCCGTATTGACTGCACAACTGGGGAAACCAGGGAGCGTTGGGGTAATGGCTGGTGCGGATGGCGTTGATGTTGTGCTGTTTCATCAGGGTCAGATCCTTCATGGCCTGCTCCCGGCTGATGGTAAAGCCGGTGACCGGGTCGCTGTCGTGGCGGTTGGTGCCCCGGATCTTGATGGGGACGCCGTTAAAGAGGACCACGCCGTCCCGGACCTCCGTGCGGCAGACGCCCACCTGCTGGAAAATGGTTTCCTGGGGACAAAGGAGGGTGAGGGTATAAAGGTAAGGCTGCTCGGCGTTCCACAGAACCGGATGCTCCAGAAAAATGCGAATGGCAGAGCGGGCGAACCCGTTTTCCACCGCCGGCGTATCCACAGCGCTGTCAGAGCGGTACTCAACCGCCGGCGTATCTACAGTGCTGTCAGAGCGGCACTCCACCGCCGGCGTATCCGTTGCGCCGCCGGAAACTCCTTCTGCAACGATCTTGCCGGCGGCGTCGGTAAGTTGAAAGCGGACCGGGAAGGGAGTTCCTGCGAAGGACAGATCCACGGTGATCTCCGCGGTCTTAAAATCTTCGGAGGGATTCGTGTGCACAAAGTAATCTCGCAGGTGGTCCTGGGGGCGCAGCAGGAGATAGACGTCCCGGAAAATGCCGCTCATGCGGAATTTATCCTGGTCCTCCAGGTAGCTGCCGTCGCACCATTTCAGGACGACCACAGTGAGATCATTTTCTCCTTCCGCCGCAAAGCGAGTGATGTCAAATTCGCTGGTGCTGTGGGACACCTGGCTGTAACCCACAAACTTCCCGTTGACATACACATAGAGGCAGGAGTCCACACCCTCAAAATTCAGGTACTGCCGGAAGGCACACTGCTCCCGGGTCAGGGTAAAACGGCGGTGGTAGACGCCGCAGGGATTTTCCGAGGGCATATAGGGCGGGTCATAGGGGAAGGGATATTCCGTGTTGGTGTACTGGTGCCTGTCGTAGCCGTACATCTGCCAGCAGCCTGGCACGGGAATGGCGTCATAGCCGTCGTAGCTGTAATTTTCCCGGGTGAAATCCTCGATGCCGAAGGGGTTTGGATAAAATTTAAAGTCCCAGCTGCCGTTTAAAAGGATCTGACGGGGAGAAAGGGCGGCGTCCGCCGGAAATGGAGCTTCAGGCATGGGAATGGTTCCGCTCTCCGGAACGCAAGCCTCTTGCGGGGAAAGGGCGCCGTCTGCCGGGGAAGCGTCTTTTGGAGCAGCGATGGTCTTATCCCCAGGCGCCCAGGGGATGTAGTAGCTGCGGCTCTCCTCCGTGCCGAGATGAAGCACGGAAGGATCTTCATAATACTTTTCCAAGCGTAAGCAGTCTGTTTTCATGAGAATTTTTCCTCCAATACAGAATTTTTGCGATACCAGGGAGCACGCAGTGCGGAGCAATCCGTAGGTATCATGGGAGCACGCAGTGCGGAGCAATCCGTAGGTATCATGGGGGCAAAACACCTTTTGACCCCAACATCATTTTGATCCCTCATACTGTACCACAGAATCTGGCTCCGGGCGATTCATAAAGTTTCTTGATATACATAAAATTTTCAAAAAGGTTTGACAGGCGGGGGAGAAAATTTTATACTGGAGAGACAGAGAGAAGCCTGCGCATACGCAAACGGGAGAGGCAGAGAGAAGCCCGCGCATACGCAAACGGGAGAGACAGAGAGAAGCCTGCGCATACGCAAACGGGAGAGACAGAGAGAAGCCCGCGCATACCCAGGCGGGAGTTTTGGCCAGACGGAAGGGGGGAAGCACATGTATGCCAATACAGGCTATTTTAACGATCAGAGTGTGGAGGAGATGCGTTCGGATACGGATTTCTTCGTCCATTGCTGCGGGCATTACCGGCTGGTCAGCCGTGAAAGATTCTGTACGGAGCGCAGGAACGGAACGGCCAATTATCAGCTTTTGTATATCGCGGATGGAAGCGCCCGCTTCCGGATAGGGGAGAGCATGCAGAGAGTTGTCAAAGGAACCTTTGTGCTCTACCGGCCTTATGAGCCCCAGTATTATGAGTACCGCCTTTCGGACCACGGGGATGTTTACTGGATCCATTTTTCCTGCCGGGAGGACAACGGTCTGTGGAAGCAGCTGGGGCTGGATCGGGAGTCGGTTTTTCAGGCGGGAGCCCATGGAGATTATGTGAGGCTGTTTGAAAGGATCATACAGGAATTACAGATGAAGAAGGAGTATTTTGCGCAGTCCAATCAACTGTGCCTTCAGGAGCTTTTGCTGTTGATGGGCCGCAGCCGCCGCCGTCACGATCAGTCGGATTTTTATCCCTATTATCCACAGGTGGAGGCGGCCATCCGCCAATTTCACCGGCACCCGGAGGAGAATTTTACCATCAAGGCATATGCGAAGAAGCACAATCTGAACTATTACCGCTTTATCGACAGCTTTACGAAGATCACGGGCCTTGCGCCCCGCCAGTATATCATCCATATCCGCATGAACAAGGCCAAGACCCTTCTTGAAAATGAAGCCTTTTCCGTGGGGGATGTGGCTCAGCTGGTGGGGTATGAGAATCCCCTGTATTTTTCCAGGCTGTTTCACAAGGCTGTGGGGATGCCGCCCTCCGAGTACCGCCGGCAGGTGCGCGCGGAGAAGCCGAACCCGGACCAGGCATGGGAGCAAGAAAGCTGAGGATAAAAAGGACTGCGATACCTTTTGGCGAAGATAGGAGCGCCGGGGTACTAAGAAAATAATAGCGATTCAGGAGGTCAACGATAGGATGAGGATCACAGAGAAGATCAGAGAACGTGCAAAGAATCCGGGACAGCACCGGCCGGTGACCATCGGCTTTCTGGGGGACAGCGTCACCCAGGGGTGCTTCGAGCTTTACAGCACCGGGGCGGAGTCCCTGGAAACGGAATTCAGAAGCTCCCAGGCGTATCACAGCAAGCTGAAGCGGATGCTGGAGGAGGTGTTTCCCTCCGTTCCCGTCAACATCATCAATGGAGGGATCAGCGGCGACAACGCGCCAAATGGCCGGCGGCGCCTTAGGCGGGACATCCTGAGCTTTAAGCCGGATCTGGTGGTGGTCTGCTTTGGGCTTAATGATGTGTGCCGCGGGCTGGAGGGCCTTGAGGATTATGTCGACGCTCTGGAGGGGATTTTTAAGGAGCTTCAGGCCTCGGACACGGAAACGATATTCATGACACCCAATATGATGGGCACCAGGGTGTCGGCGGAACAGAAGGATTTCTATATCCGCTCCGTCCTGGAAACGATCACAAAATTTCAGATCGACGGGACCATGGACGCCTATATGACAGCGGCCCGGGAGGTCTGTGCCCGGAATCAGATTCCCCTGTGCGACTGCTATGCAAAATGGAAGAGGCTTCAGGAAAATGGCGCCGACGTGACGCGGCTTCTGGCCAACCGGGTGAACCATCCGGCTGAGAATATGCACTGGCTCTTCGCGGTTTCACTTTTTGAGATGATCATGGGGATGCAGGCTGCCTTTCCTTGTTGAGAGGGAAAAATACAACGGTATCTGTTTACAGAGGTGAAGATGATGGATAAATTTTTCAATCAGGTAAAAGCACAGCTGCAGAGCATGTCGGAACAGGCAAAGGACGCCTGGATCTTAAGGCAGGCAAAATTAACCCAGGAGGACCGGCAGGCGGATTTTCTGATGACGCTGACGGGTGAAAAGCATATTATGGATATGCCCTCCGAAGAAGAAATCGATGCATTTTGTCGTAAAGCAGAGGCCGGAGAGATCTATTTTGAGTATATGACCCGCTATTGTGAGTTTGATGACGATGGCAGATATATGGATGACTGGAAAATCTGGCACAAAGATCCTTTTGGGGCGGCAGGGTTTTTAGATCGGGTATTTATCGGCTGTCATGGGCTGATGCTGTTGGAGGAATACCGGACGGTCACGGATGCTCTGGAAAAGGTCCTGAATCTGCGGTTTCAGATGGAGACGGCGGAAGATTCGGAGGACAGCGCGGAGGATGATTTTTTTTCGGTGGCGGAAGCGGAAAAAGAAGGTTTGTTCTCAGTGAAGCTGAGTGATGTGGGCAGGGATTGGATCCTGGCTTATACCAGAGCGCGGGAGAGGCAGGCCCAGGCCCAGGGGGACATGGCCGTTAAGCTGTTGGAAATGCTGGAGCATCCGGCGTGCAGGCAGGTGAAACCGCGAATCCTTTTAGGCGAAAATGTTTCCCAGCAGATATTTTCGAGAATGGCGGAGCTTTTGGAGCAGGAGATCGAGAAGCTGGAGAAGAAGGCACGAAATGAGAATGCCAGGGAATGTTGGCGGATTCGAGGGATAATGGAAAGAAAAGAGGAGCTTTTGTCCGATTTATATGTGAAATGCATAAAAGCCGAACCGTCAGAGAGTGTCGGATCAGCCGCACCAGGTCTGGAAGAAGCCTGGAAGCGGATATTGGCATTGATCCAGTGGCTGAGGTATGAGTATGTGATCGACGACCAGCTGGAAATAGATGAAATTCTTGATATTTGCGAAGGGTTGATCCAGTCCGGGCGCCTGGGCAGAGAAAAATGGGAAATCCGCAGAGCGGTCTTATCGGATATGCTGGACAATGATTATTATGATTATTATAACTGCGGGGATGTGATGAAGGAGATGGCAGAGCACCTGTGTATCGGAAAGGCGGAGCATTTACAGCTGGCGGCCATGATGGAAAAGCGGAACGCGTATCAGGAAAGGGCGGCGGAGCTGTACCATCAATATGGCCGGGAGGATAAATATGTTTCCTATCTGGAGGGGCATCTGGGCCGTAGCAGCAGACATTATTCCGCGCTGATCGCGTTTTACAGGGAGAAGGGACAGACGGAGGAGGCCAAGAGAGTGGCCCGGCTTGGGCTGGAAAACTGCCGGGAGGATCTGACGGACTGCTTTGTATTTCTCTTGCAGAAAGCAAAGGAGGAAGAGGACGAGGCGCAGTTTAAGAAGCTGTACGCCAGCGCCAAAAGGCGGAAGAATGTGGATGTGGCGCGGGTCTGCGCTGAAGTGGGGTAGGAGGTGTTCTCATATGGCACTGTATGCTCTGGGGGATCAGCGTCGGAGTTTTCAGATCGAAAGGATTGCGATAAATGCAGGCTTATGGTAAGATAAGCTAAGAGAAGAAACGGCAGGGTGATGAAGATTGAGTCTATTTGAACGGATACCGGACCGGTTTTTTAGTATTTTGACCTCCACGAAGAAGGAACTATACGTGGAGGCGCTTTTTGTACTCCGGCAGGCCTTTAAGACGGAACTGGTGATCCGAAGGGAAGATCTTGTGGCCATGCTGGTGGATTCTTTAGAGACCGGTATGCTGAACGCTGATTTTTCGGAGGAAGAGGAGGAGGTCGGTATGGTATCCGGAAGCGGCGAGAGCCTGTCAGGAAAGGCCCATCTGCTGATCCGGAAGCTTCGGGATACCGGGTGGCTGGAACTGGAATATGAGCGCGGCTCTTTTGAGGAAAATATTACGATTCCGGATTATGCCATTGAAGTCATCAATCTTCTGTATGAGCTGTCCTCTGACCGAGTGCGGGAGTATAACAGTTACGTCTATGCTACTTACGCGGCTCTTAAAAATTCCGCTGAGAATCATGAATATCTCTATCAGGCGCTGGCGGCGGCCTATCAGAATACGGCCCGGCTGGTAGATGAACTGAAGCTTCTGTTTAACAATATCAAACGCTATTATCAGCGTATCGGCGACAGTATGGATGTAAATGCGCTCCTGTATGAGCATTTTGACCGCTATAAGGAACAGATCGTGGATACGGTCTATTATCCTCTTAAGACCATAGATTCGGTTCCCAGGTTTAAATACGCGATTCTTTCCACCTTAAACGCGTGGCTCTTGGATGAACGGATCCTTGAGGATATTGTGGACCAGGGCGTTTCTCGGCATGTATTTTCCAGTGAGGAGGAAGGGCGGGAAGAAGCTCTGCGCATGATCGGATATGTGGCGGATACCTATGACAATATCGAGGGCATGATCGCGGATATTGACCGGAAGCATGTGGAATACACCAACGCTTCCATTGACCGGATCCGCTATCAGATGAACGCGGACAGGAGCGTCAAGGGCAAGCTGGCGGCTTTGCTTGGGCATTCCCAGGAGAAGTCGGTGATGCAGGGGATGCAGGAGGCATTGGAAGCCTACCGGCATTCCTATATGGATATCCAATCTCTGTACAGCAGGGTGAAGCGCACCATCAAGACGGAGGGAAAACCGCTGGCGCTGGAAGAAAAAGAAGAAAGCGCTTCCCTTGTGGAGAGCTTTTTGCAGGATGTGCGCAGGCAGTACAGCGACCGGAAGATCGACGCTTATATGGAAGAGCTCTTTGGGGACAGGGAAGTGGCCGCAACGGAGGATGCGGTGATGGAGCAGCCGGAGCATTTCATCCTTTTTCTGCTGGGCACCCTTCGGGGGTGTGAGAGGACGGCTCCCTACCGGGTGGAATTTCAGGAGGGAAATACGGACAGGCAGGGTTACAGTCTGCCCCGGGTGAGATTTATAAGGAAGAGAGGGCAGGGAAATGTTTGAGGAAGAATTTGAAAAGCTGAATATGGCAGAACAGGAGAGCTTTCGGCGGATCGTAAACAGCCTTTTGGCCCGCACTTATCTTCTGCAGGGAAGCTACGATTTTGAGGATTCCATGAGCAGGACGAACCCAGACTATCTTTTTGCGGAGCGAAATTTCGAGTTGTTTCGGACTTATCTGGAATTTGCCGGATTTCATCTGGAAAGGGACAGCAATTACGGCGTCATCTGGCTGTCCAGCAGCTTTGAGGCCAACCGCTACAAGTTTGACAAGGCGACGACGCTGATGATCTATGTGCTCCGTCTGATGTACGAGGAGGAGCGGGAGAAGCTTTCCCTGTCCAGCGATATCTTCATTACTACCGGGGATCTGGTACACAAAATGCTAGCTCTGGGCGTGATCAAAAAGAAGGTGCCGGGAAATACGCTGCGGGATTCCCTGCGTATCCTGCAGCGTTTCCGGATACTGGAGAAAGCGGAGGGGACCTGGGAAGCGGCGGATACCAAGCTTTTGATATTGCCCACGATCCTTTTTGTTATCACAAATGAGCGTATCAGCAATATGTACCAGCTGATCGAGGAGGAGGACACGGACGAGGATGAAGAAACTGAAACGGATGCTTCTGATTCATTGGCATCACTATGAGAAAGAGCTGATAGCCTTTGATATGATAAATTTCCTGACCGGAAAGACGGCGGCGGGAAAGTCTACCATTATTGACGCGCTGCAGCTGGTGCTGCTGGGAGATACCACCGGCAGTTTTTTTAACAAGGCGGCCAATAAGGATTCTTCCAGGACACTGAAAAGCTATTTGTTCGGGGAGATGGGAGATGACGGGGACGCTGGTTTCCGATATCTGAGAAATGGGCGATTCTCCAGCTATGTGGCTCTGGAATTTGAGGATACGGAGAAGAAAAAGCCCTTCACGGCGGGGATCGTCTGCGACTGTTACAAAGATCAGGAATTTGATCATAAATGGTTCCTGCTTCACGGGGACGGGATCCCAGACAACAATTTTGTGGATGGGGAGAGCCATACGCCCTTTGACATTGCAGGGCTGAAAACTTATTTTGCCCGTATTTATGGGAAAAAGAAAAACAATCTTTATGAATTTTTCGATACCAACAAGCGTTACCAGGAGGCGACTCTGGGAAAATTCGGGCAGATGAAGAACAAATACCGGATCCTGCTGAAGAAAGCGGTGCCCTTTTCTCCGATCTCCGATATTGAAAAATTTATCACCGAATCCATCTGCGATGTAAAAAATACTATTCAGGTGGAGCAGATGCAGAGCGACATTCGGCAATATAAAAACCTTGAGGAGGACGCCAGAAGAGCGCAGGAGCGGATCGGGCAGCTGAAAGAGATCCGCGAGACCCATCAGAATTACCAGCGGGAAAAGGAGCGGTTCTTACAGCAGAGCTATATTGTGATCCGGGCAGAGCAGGAGGAGTATGAGGTACAGGAGCGTGAACTGAAGCGGCAGGCAGAGGAAAAACGCGCACGGATAAAGCAGCAGGCTGCGGAAATGGTTTTGCTGGCAGAGGAAGCGGGAGAGCTGGCGAAGGCGTATGGCAAATTAGAGGAGGAATACCGGGGATCGGATATCACCCGCAGTGAAAACCGGCTGCGGGAACGGCTGGAGAAGCTGGGAGAGCAGATCTCAAGCTTAAAGCAGGGGATTTTGGAGGCGAAAAATCAGCTGCGGGGCTACGGGGCCGGATGGCGGGAGGCTTTTGCAAGGCTTTTGGAGGCCGATCATGAGCTTCAAACGGACGATGTGGAGCTGGTGGATGCCATGTGTGGGGTGACGGAAGAGTCGCTGGCGGATTTTCCTTTTCAGAAGGCAGTCCAAAAGCTGGAGACGCTGAAAAATGAGCTGAAGGAATATGGCGCGGAATTAAAAAGCAGGGCCCGGCAGATTCAAGATGGCAGGGAAGAGCTGGAGGGAAAAATAGATGATCTTAAGAAAGGCATTAAGCCCTTCCCGGCCCAGGTGACGGCGCTGAAGCGTCTTCTGGAGGAGGAGCTTTTCGCCGCCCATAAAAAGACGGTGCAGGTGTCCATATTGGCGGATCTTCTTGAAATCCGAGACCCTGCTTGGCGGAACGCCATCGAGGGGTATCTGGACAAGCAGAAATTTTACCTTCTGGTGCCGGAGGAATATTATAAGGAGGCCCTGCGGATTTATGACCGGGAGAAAAAGGAGCATCCCATTTATGACGCCGGCCTTGTGGACATCGGAAAGCTTCGGAAAAATTTCCGCAAGGAGCCCCTGCCGGGTTCCCTCGCCGGGGAAATAGAGACGGAGGATGGGGACGCGAGACTCTATGCGGATTATCTTCTGGGCGGTGTCATGAAATGTGAACGGGCGGAGGAGCTGAATCAGTATAAGACAGCCATCACGAAAAGCTGCATGCTCTATAAGGGGTATGTGAGCCGGAAGCTGAATCCGGCGCGCTATGCCACGCCTTTTATTGGCCGCCGTTCCATGGAGCTTATGCTGGAACAGTATGAGCGCGAGCTGAAGAAGCAGAAGGAACGGTATGAGGAAGTGAGCAAAAACCACAGACTTGTGAAGCTGGCGTCTGAGACGCCTATATTAAGCTCCTATGAGGCTTCCCAGCACGAGAAGGCGGCAGGCGCGGGAGGCAGGCTGGCGGAGCTTGAAGCTGAGCGGCAGCGGGTGCAGGAGGAGTATGACGGGCTTGATTTCACTTATCTTGACCGGATGAAGCAGGAACTGAACCGGTTGAAAGAGGAACGGGAAGGGAAGGAGAATGCCTGGCACAGGCTGGATAAAAATAATGAGCGCCTGCAGGCGGAGCTGGAAGGAATCGAGAGGGACAAGCTCCCGGAGATCCTGTCGAAGATCCTGTCTGTGCAAGCTCAGATACGGGAGAAATTTGAGGAGGAATGGCTTAAGAAGAGCGGGGAACCCCGTTTCCAGGAGGCGAAAGCCCAGCCGGGAGAGTATGTGGTCTCATTGAAGGAACGGTATCGCGCTAGTATGGAACGCACGGCGAGCCAACGCAACAAGCTCCGAAGTGAAAGGACCAGGAAGCGTTCCGAGTACAACAGCAGATATAAGATGCCCTATGACATTGAGCTTGAGAGCAATCAGTATTTTGACAGGGAGCTGGATGAACTGGAGAAGATCAGGCTTCCCGAATATCTGGAGAAGATCCGGGATTCCAAGCAGAAGGCTTACGACCAGTTCCGGGACGATTTTATTGCCAAGATCAAGTCCAACATCGAATCCGTCTCCCAGCAGATCAGGGAATTGAATGATTCGCTGAAGAAAAGTGTTTTCGGCACAGACCGGTATCGTTTCGTGCAAAGCCCAAGGCCGGAGTACCGGAACTATTACGATATGATCATGGACCCGCTTCTGATGGATACCGGGGGATGGAACATCGCGTCCCAGAGCTTTAACGAGAAATACCAGAAGGAGATCGGCGAGCTGTTCCAGCTGCTGATCCTCAATGAGACGAATGTCAGCGCTGAGCGCCGGGCCGAGTACGAAAAAAGCATAAGAAAATTTACGGATTACAAGACGTATCTGGTGTTCGATCTGATCGTGACGGACGAGAAAGGGGAGGAACAGCGGCTGTCCAAGACGCTTCTGAAAAAGTCCGGCGGCGAGACGCAGATCCCCTTTTATATCGCGCTGCTGGCGTCCTTTTCCCAGGTGTGCAGGATCCGCAGTAAAAATCAGAACAATACGCTGCGGGTGATCATTCTGGATGAGGCCTTCAGCAAGATGGACGGCGAGCGGATCCGTGAGAGCATCCGGCTTTTGCGCCGCTTCGAGCTGCAGGCCATCTTCTCCGCGCCGCCGGAGAAGATACCGGATATTGCGCCGCTGGTGGACCGCAACATTGCCGTTTACAAGGATAACCATCATTCCTTCACACGGTATTTTGATCCGAAGGAAATCGAGGAGCTTATAGATGCAGAGTCATTATGAACGTCAGCTGCTGGAACGGCTGCTGAATAAATATGAAAAGAGCAAGGCCTACACAACCGGCCGTTCGCCCCGGAGGATCGCCCTGACCGCTTCCGGGGAGGGGTGGCTCCAAAGCGGTATGGAGGACCCGGAGGAGAAACGGCTCTTCCTTGCCGTCCTGGCGGAGCTGAAGAAACAGGGGCTGATCGACTATAGCTGGGTGAAATACGAGACAGGTAACCTGGTGGATAAAATCTGGCTTGTCCAGGAGGAGAACGGCATTTGGGAGTGTTACCGGAGGATAGGGCGGACTCCCCCAAAGGATCAGGCAGATGAGCTGCTGCTTTTGTTGAAAAAATATACAGACAGGATAAATGCTCAAACGCCCCTTGGAAATTTCCTGGAAATGTGCGGGAGGGAAATCCGCGCTAAGAGAAAATGTCCTTCTTATTTTACAGAGGATGAGGCGCTCAACGAGGATATTTTAAAATGCCTCGTTTATATGGAGCAGAATGAGAATGAGCAGCTGGAGCGTCTGATGAGCCAGGGGCTCTATGGGGACAGCAAGCGTTTTGAACGGGCGGTAAAACCAAAAGTGCTGTCCATTTTAAGGGCCATAAAGAGAGAGGCGGGAGAGGATGTCCCGGAGGACGAGGAGCTTTTGAGAGAGAAAGGGATCGCGCGTTGGCCGGAGGTTCTGGAATTTACCGGAAGGCTTCGGGTATGCCTTGCGGATGGCAGTCAGATCGATTATACCAGGGAAGTTTACGGTGCTTATATCAATTCCGTGACGGTTGTTCACATCGCCCGGGTGGAGGCGGAGGGGATAGGCAGAGTCCTGTTTATCGAAAATAAGGCAAATTATGTGTGGTATGTTTCCCGCGGAGCGGCGGCAGATGAGCTGGTGATCTATCACGGCGGCTGCTACAGTCCGGTAAAGGGAAAGTGGTTCCGAAAAATCGTGGAAGGGCTGAACCAGCAGCCCCAAAGGCCGGAATATTATCACTGGAGCGATATCGATCTGGGGGGATTTCGCATTTTTCAGAGGCTTAGGGAAACGATCATCCCGGAGCTTCTGCCCTATCGGATGGATCTTGCGTCCCTTATGCAGTACCGGGACAAAGCGGCAAAGATCACGTCCGCGTCCTATCTGAAGGCCCTTAAGGCCCTTTGGGAGAACCCGGATTACGAGTGCTTCCATGAGGTGATCGGGAAAATGCTGGAGGAGAAGATACGGCTGGAGCAGGAGGGGATGTGTTC
>CALWDR010000068.1 GCA_944376745.1 uncultured Lachnospiraceae bacterium | reverse complement strand
AAGTGTGTTATGGCGTAGTATATGCCAGGGAGCTGCGAAACGAGTATCTGCAGTCAGCGGCAGAAGGGAAGGACATTGAGAAATACGAGGCTCTTTTCACTGCGATTGACAGCATGCCTCTTAATAAGCACAAGGTGAAAATGGCGGATACTCTTTTTGAGCTTGTGCTGGAGGCTCCGATAAAGGAAGGCTATGCCTATGAAGAGCCGTCCACGCTGGAGGAAATCAAAAGCTGTCGTCCCGGGGAGCGGCAGCTTTTGAAGCAGTTGGAGATGGCCGGTTTTAGAGAAAAAATCCATGGCGCATGGATGGGAAGAATCTGTGGATGCCTTTTGGGAAAAACCGTGGAGGGCATACATACAGATGAATTGATTCCCCTGCTTAGGCAATCCGGAAATTATCCCATGCACCGCTACATAAGACATACGGATGTGACACCGGAAATGTGGGAAACATATGCGTATTTTAAGCCGCGTAAGTCCCTGCCCTTTGCGGATCAGATTTCCTGTATGCCCTTTGATGATGATACCAATTATGTAGTTATGGCGCAGAAAATCATCGAAAAGTATGGGAAGGATTTTACACCCTATGACGTGGCCAAGGAGTGGATTGCTCTGCAGCCGAAACAGGCATACTTCACGGCGGAAGTGACAGCCTATCAGAATTTTATGAAGGCAATCTGGCCGCCTCAGAGCGCCGTATACCAGAATCCCTTCCGGGAGTGGATCGGGGCGCAGATCCGCGGCGATTATTTCGGATATATCAATCCCGGAAATCCGGAAAAAGCGGCGGAGCTCGCCTGGAGAGATGCCTCCATATCTCATGTGAAGAATGGTATTTATGGCGAGATGTTTGTGGCTGCCATGCTGGCAACGGCTGCTGTGACAGATGACATAAGCGAGATTATCCTAAGCGGAATGGCGCAGATTCCAGAAAAATCCCGATTGTATGAGAGCCTGGCAAGAGTCATGAAATGGTATGAAAATGGTATCAGTGAACAGGAATGCTTTGAGCGAATCCATAAGGAATGGGATGAATATACCGGATATGGCTGGTGCCATACCATATCCAACGCTATGATCGTGGTTGCTTCTCTATTGTATGGGAAAGGAGATTATGGAAAATCTATCTGCCTTGCCGTACAGACCGGGTTTGATACAGACTGTAATGGCGCCACTGTGGGTTCCGTGCTTGGCATGCGGAATGGTATTTCCGGTATTCCAAAAGAGTGGAGCGAGCCGGTTCATGGAACGCTGCAGACAACGATTTTGGGTATGGATAAAATTCCGGTGACAGAGTTAGTGGATGTCACTATGAAGCACATCACGGGGGAAAGGGAATGATCATGAAAGAAATGAAAGTCGGACTTCAGTTATTTTCGGTACGTGAGGATTTAAAAAAGGATATGGAGGCAACGCTGGCCAAAGTCAAGGAAATGGGGTATGACTACGTGGAGGCAGCAGGATTTCTGGGAAACGGCCCGAAGGAGTTTCGGGCAATGCTGGATCAATATGATCTGAAGGCCATCTCCATTCACAGAGGACCGGAGCCATTTTTGAAGGATGGCCAAGCATCCATCGAGGAATTAAAGGAAATCGGGGTGAAATATTGCGCAATCCCATGGTATCCGGTGGAGAAGTTAAAGGGCACGGACGCATGGGAAGAGACGGTAAAAACCTTTACTGCGTACGGAGAGGCCCTTAAGGAAAACGGCATCCAGCTTATGTACCACAATCATGATTTTGAGTTTCATAAATTTGAGGGAAAGTTTTTACTTGACTGGCTTTATGAGACGATTTCAACGGATCTATTAATGCCTCAGATTGATACTTGCTGGGTGCATTATGCCGGCTATGACCCCTGTGGATATATCGAAAAATACAGTGGTAAAATGAAGACCCTTCATCTGAAGGATTTTGTATGCAAAAATTTAGGCGGCGGTCCTGTGTATGACCTGATCGGTGATAAGGGAGATGCGGCAAGAACAGCTTCCAGAGAAGATAACGGATTTGAGTTTATGCCTGTGGGATACGGGATACAGGATTTTCCGGCAATTTTAGAAACAGCCGGGAAAGCGGGAATCGAGTATCTGATCGTGGAACAAGATGAGTCCAAAGGAAGACCGGCCCTGGAAGCGGCGAAGATGAGCCGCAACTATCTGAAAAGTTTGGGATACTAAATGGGCGAGATCCTCCGGCATATACCGGGGAGTGTAAGAGGCGTATCCTAAAGTATGGAAGTAAGGAGAAGGGGAATGTTTATCAAAAATTGGAGCCTTTCGTATGAACAACATAGGGACATACCCTGCGTGGCACCCTGTTCGATGTACAGTGTTTTGCTGGAAAAGGGACTGATAAAGGATCCTTTCTACAGATTAAATGAGCATGAACTGACAGGGCTTTCGGATAAAGGATGTGTGTTTACCGGTGTATTTGAGGCAGATGACCAGATGCTGGGCCATGAGTACATAGAGCTTGTGTTTTATGGCTTGGATACCATCTGCTCCATCTATGTGAATGATATATTTATCGCTCATGTGGATGATATGCATATCACCTATGCGTATGATGTGAAATCCTTTTTGCGTCAGGGTGAAAATGAGATAAAACTTGTATTCGCGTCACCTACGCAGTATTTCAGGGAACAAAACGCAAAGCATTTCCTGTGGACCAACGAAGACACCATTCCGGGCGCGGCCCATTTAAGAAAAGCACTCTATATGTCCGGCTGGGACTGGGGACCGATGCTTCCGGATATGGGGATTTTCCGACCGGTGGAGCTGCGGCTGTATGACCGGAATCGAATAGAGGATGTTTTTGTACAGCAGTATCACAGGGAAAATGAAGTGGAACTGGAAATACGGGTGGCTGTCGCACAGAAAACATCGTGTAGGATATTTGTACGGATTGAGGATCAAAAGACAGAACTCGTGAACGGAAGCGGCAGAATTACCATACAAAATCCCAAATTGTGGTGGGTTCGAGGATATGGAGAACAGAATCTGTATGAGCTTGAGGTCTCTCTGGAAGCAGAGGGCGAGGTTCTGGATATCTGGCGTAAGCAGATCGGTCTTAGAACCTTAACGGTAAGTACGGCTCCGGACAAGCTTGGTCATGAATTTTGCTTTGTGCTGAACGGAGTAAAAATTTTTGCCATGGGCGCAAATTATATTCCACAGGAGAATCTGCTGTCCAGAATCAATTATGAAAAGACGGAAAAACTGATCAAAAGCTGTGTGGACGCAAATTTTAATTGCCTGCGGGTATGGGGCGGCGGATATTATCCGGAGGACGAATTTTACGAATTATGCGATCAATATGGCATTCTGGTATGGCAGGACTTTATGTCTGCATGTATCAATGTCAGACTGACTACACACTTTGAAGAAAATTTTGTAAATGAGGCCATATGCAATCTGAAACGGATCCGGCATCATGCCTCTCTGGGATTGTTGTGCGGAAATAATGAAATGGAGGCCTCCGTACTGGTTGACCGGGTGGGGAAAAGCGAACTAGTAAGACGTGATTATATTCGTTTATATGAGCAGTTATTGCCGGAAATCTGTGAAACCTATGCGCCGCAGACCTTTTATTGGCCTTCCAGTCCGTCAAGCGGAGGAGGCTTTCAGAATCCGCAGGATGATTACAGCGGGGATGTACATTTCTGGACGGTGTGGCATGGAGGAGTGCCTTTTACAGAGTACCGGAAGCATATGTTCCGGTTCTGCTCGGAATATGGCTTTGAAAGCTTTCCGTCCTATAAAACGATCTGCTCCTTTACAGAGGAGAAGGACCGCAATATTTTCTCCCGGGTGATGGAAGGCCACCAGAAATGCAAGGGGGCCAATGGGAAGATCATGATGTATATGGCGCAGAATTATCTGTATCCGCTGTCTTTTGAGGATTTGGTGTACTGCTCACAGCTGCTGCAGGCAGACGCGATCAAGTATGGAGTGGAGCATTTCAGAAGAAACCGCGGAATCTGCATGGGGTCCGTCTACTGGCAGTTCAATGACTGCTGGCCGGTTGCGTCCTGGTCCAGTATTGACTATTATGGAAGGTACAAGGCGCTGCACTATGCGGCGAAAAAATTCTACGCGCCCGTGGCAATGGGATTGTTTTTGGAAAGGCAGGGGCTTGCAAAGGACAGACAGGTAATTACCGTAAATATTTCCAATGAGACAAGAGCCGTCTTTCACGGCAGGGTGCATATTGGTCTTTGCAGAAATGATTTCAGCGTGATAAAAGAGTGGGATACGGACGTCTCTGTGGACGAGCTGACTTCCAGCGACTGCGTGGCGATACCACTGGCGGAGGAAGACTCCTATCGCAATTATGTCTATGCGGATCTGTATGATGAAAACGGCGCCTTTGTCATGAGACAGACAGAACTGTTTACGGTTCCCAAGTATTATGAGTGGGAAAAACCGGGATTTGCGGTTACGATTGAGAAGGAAGGTAGAAAAGCGCTTATAAACATATCATCCGACTGCTTCGCGAAAGGAGTGTTTGTTGATTTTACTGAAGTTGACGGCAATTTATCCGATAATTTTTTCGACCTCACGAATGAGGAAGTAAAAATAGTATCTTTAGAGACGGAAGCAACGGTGGAAAAATTAAGAGATTGCATTCGTATCAAATCGGTTTATGACATTGGTATACATGGAGGAAAATGATATGCAGCTGACATTTGAAGCTTACAAAGATAAGGTACGGGCCTGCTGGCTTGGAAAGAACATCGGAGGAACCCTGGGAGCTCCTTTTGAATGTGCCCGCGGGGTTTATGAGATTGATTATTATACCCACGACTTGTCTAAGGGTGTGCTTCCTAATGATGATCTGGATCTGCAGCTCATCTGGCTGAATGCGGCAGAAAGGTACGGGAAGAACGTAAATGCGCAGATCCTTGGGGAATACTGGATTTCCTATATTGTAGCGGATTGGTCGGAATATGGCGCAGGGAGAAATAATCTGCGCTACGGGTTAGAGCCGCCCATTTCCGGTTGGTATCACAACCACAACAAGGACAGCTGCGGCTGCTTTATACGCAGCGAGATCTGGGCGTGTCTGGCGCCGGGACATCCTGAGATCGCGGTGAAATATGCCTACGAGGACGCCATTTGCGACCATGCGGACGAAGGCATGTATGGGGAGATTTTCTGCGCGGCTTTGCAGAGCGCGGCGTTTGTGGAAAACAACCGTCAGAAGCTGGTGGAGATTGCATTGTCTTATATTCCTAAAGACTGCGCCATTGCCGGTGTGGTGAAGCTGGTATTTGAATGCTTTGAGAAAGGGTTGGACTGGAAGGAAGCAAGGAAAGTCATATTACAGCAATATCCAGGGTCCTTCGGTATGCTGGGAGGATACCGGGATCAGGAGCCGGAAGCGGACATACCGGTGGGAAGTCTGGGCTATGACGCGCCCAGCAATATCGGCATCATGATGTTGGGCTGGATCTATGGAGAAGGTGATTTTTCCAGGAGTATCTGCATTGCGGCAGGGTGCTGTGAGGACGGTGACTGCACAGCCGGAACTCTGGGAGCGCTCCTTGGAATCTTATATGCCACAGCCGGAATTGAAGAAAAATGGCTTCTTCCCATCGGAGATGAGATTAAGACCATATCCATTGACAGGACCAAGGGCTGCCTGCCCATTCCCAACACGGTGACACAGTTGACGGAACGTGTGGTTGCGTTAATGCCGGTTTTCATGCATGGCTGCTACAAGATGGGCGAAAAGGGAGAGATTCTCTTTGCTCCGGTGAAGCAGGTAGACCGGGGGACAACGCGGACCGGTGTGTTCGATTATGAAACCTTTGCGGATAAGATTTCCGGTTCACCGGTGCGGATTCAGAAATCCGGCTGTCTGTTTGATATCTGCGTCCGGTATGAAGGCGGAATTTATATCTCGGAGGATACTGAGAAGGTGTTTCAGATTAAGATTACCAATAATCTGCACAGTCAGCAGTGGCTGGAATGCAGGCTGCATCTGCCTTCCGAGTGGACAGCCAGACCGGGGAAAACCATGAGTATCAATCTGAATCAGCGGCATGGCGGTTCCTCTGTGACAAAGTCCGCTTTTGCCATAACTCCTCATGGTATCCAACAGGGAAGATACGATATTCTGCTGGAAATCAAATCGGCTGGACGTCTCTCCAAGATGTACCTGACGCTGCCGTTATTTGTGGAGGGACTGTAAGAGAAGATGTCAATATAAAAAGAAACTGCAGGATAACAGTCTAAAAGGAAAGTCCATCTGAGGCGAACCCCAGATGGACTTTTTAGGGACATACATTATATTACTTCACGATCACCCATTCAATCCCCAAAATATCAGCAATTTTGGCGATGGTTTTTGCATGGTGTCCCACCCCAAGGGCATAGTGATGGGTAGGTCCTTCCATCACCCATTTTTTGATAAATTCCTTGGTTGTGGGCTCGAAAAATCCTCTGGTATTCGTATTGCCTGTTGGCGGGATAGGGCCTCTCTTGGAAAAGCCTTCTCCAATGACAAATTTAAATTTGCCGCCGGCGGTCTGTGTAATACCAAGCATGGTGATAGGCCCTTCCTTGATCTTAAATTCTACGGAGGCGCCGTGTCCCGGTTTGCCGTGGTATTTTTTCAGACTGCGCAGTACGGGTTTTCCATCCGCAATCGCAAGGTGATGGGGACCGTCATGTCCCACTAAGATGAAATCCTCTTTGAAGTCGAAGGGATGAAATTCCGCGAAGCTGCCGCCGATTTCCAGCCGGTCCATAATCAGCATGGCGATACAGGTCTTGATATCAAATTCCCCGCACATGGGGATTCCCTGGGCGTTCAAAATGGAATTTCCCACAATGAAGGTGGTAGCCAGAGTTCGATGCAGACTGCCCTCGCTGCCTTCGTAATAATAGGCAAGACCGGTCAGATGATATTTTTCCACAAACTTATCCAGTGCGACGGCGGATTTCGCCGCCTGATATTCGTCTTCTGCCGTGAGTTTGGAGGTGACGGGATCGGACTTAGGCTCCGGCATATCGAATTCTTCCTCGATAACTTTTATCTTGGCGCGGATTTCTTCCTCCGTGACGGTTTCGTACTCTCTGATCACATCGTCAATTTCAAGCA
>CALWDR010000067.1 GCA_944376745.1 uncultured Lachnospiraceae bacterium | reverse complement strand
CCGTACTGGGGCAGAAAGCGCCCGCTCTTTTTGCTGTAGCAGGTGGCGGCTTTCGCCGGAGTGCGAAACGCCTTATCCACGTAGGAGGCCACGCTCTTGTGGATGGCCATGTCCTCATTTGGAAGATAGTAATAGTCCCGGTAGTTGGGATAGAAATATTTCAGCTCGCCCTGGAAAATCCCAAGCTTCAAGCTGGCGGCATCGTCCCGGGCGGCCAGATACAGCTCTCCCCGTCCGCTGGAAATCTGCTTTGGCAAGGGATGGGAAAGGCTCAGGCGCAGGTAGAGCTCCTGGCCCTTTGAGCCGTCGTATTCCCGATACTCGGCAAGCTCCGTGCCGGTGACGGTGAAGCCGCCCGCAAAAAGCGCCGGGTAGGCAAGGATGGGAAGAAGCTCTGTCATACCCAGCACATCCTCCAGGTTGTGGAGGGTAAGAAGGGAGAGCTTTTCCGGGTCCCGGTCTTTCACGTAGTCCCGGTAGACCGGGATCAGGTCCCCGCCGGAATAAATATCCTCCCGCGCAAGGCCAAGAAATTGTTCTATGGATTTCTGCTTTAAATCGGGCAGATGGAGCAGCTTCTTATAGGGTGTAAGCTGCCGGAAGAGATCCGTGTGCTTCAAGCCGGAAAAAGACAGGGGAATCCCCAGCGTCTGGCAACGCTCCTTTAGAAAGGGCACGTCAAAGCCCAGGCCGTTGAAGGTGACGACGCCGGTAAAACCCTTCAGATAGCCGGAAAATGCCGCAAGGATCTCGGGCTCCGCCTCCGGGGTCTCGGCAAAAAACTGGGTGACGGCGATCTGATCGCCCTGTCGCCTGGCGCAGCCGATGAGATAGACGGTGCCGTATCTGGCGGAAAATCCGGTGGTCTCTATGTCAAAGAAAAAATCCGTCTCGGTAAAGAAGGGCAGAAAGTCCTTCACAGCCTGGGGCAGGGGACGGGTCTCGGTAAAAATCTTCATGGGAGGGACTCCTTTCGCTTGATATTTCCTGGCAAATAAATTCGCGCGGCCTGTCTTTTTATTCCGCGACAGTCGGAATTGTTACTTCCAAGTATAAACGGAAATTTTCTTTTGCGCAAGTGGCTTGACAAATGGAAAACATATTGACAAAATAGAAGCATATGGACAAAATGGATTCCGTAGATTAGTTTTGGAGGGAATCCGGAGAAATGAAGCAACAGGAGGAAACAACATGAAAGTATTAATGGTAAATGGAAGCGCGAATCCCAAGGGTAACACCTATCGGGCTTTGGAGGAAATCGGAAGGACCCTGGAGGCGGAGGGCATCGCATATGAAATTTTTCAGCTGGGCGGCGGGCCCATCCGGGACTGTATCGGCTGCGGCAGGTGCAGCGGGGAGGGCTGCGTGTTCTCGGATGATCCGGTGAATCAATTTATCGCCTTGGCCAGGGAGGCGGACGGCTTTGTCTTCGGTACGCCGGTGTACTACGCTCATCCCAGCGGGAGGATACTCTCTTTCCTGGACCGCGTCTTTTACAGCAGCAGCAGTATTTTTGCCTACAAGCCGGGGGCTTCGGTGGCTGTGGCGCGCCGGGGCGGCACGACGGCGTCCTTCGACGTGCTGAACAAATATTTCGGCATTTCCCAGATGCCAACGGTGGGCTCCACCTACTGGAATGTGGTTCATGGACAGAAGGCCGGCGAGGCGGAGCTGGATGCGGAGGGCATGCAGACCATGCGCAACGTGGCCCACAATATGGCCTGGATGCTGAAGTGCTTTGCGGCGGGGAAGGAAAAGGGCGTCGAGCTGCCGAAGACGGAGCGGGGTGTAAAAACCAACTTTATCCGTTAAGGGTTTCGTGCGGCCCGCCGGGGGATGTGTTTTCCGGGAATGCCAGAGAGGCGGCCCGCCGGGGGATGTGTTTTCCGGGAATGCCAGAGAGGCGGCCCGCAACTAAGGAGCGGCAAAGTTTTGAAAAAAGAACAAAAATTTCATGTTTTGAGCCACATTTTGTGATATACTGAGCAGTGAACAATCAGAGAGAAAGAAGGAGCAGCAACATGGGTTTAGGTACGTTTAAAGGCGGAATCCATCCCTATGACGGGAAGGAATTATCCAAGGATAAACCAATTCGTGAAGCGGTGCCGGAGGGAGATCTGGTGTATCCCCTGTCGCAGCACATCGGCGCTCCGGCCATTCCGGTGGTGGCGGTGGGCGACACCGTGCTAAGGGGCCAGAAGATTGCCGAGGCGGGCGGCTATGTGTCGGCGCCGATCTATGCCAGCGCCTCCGGCCGGGTGAAGGCCATCGAGCCCCGGCGGGTAGTGGTGGGCGATATGGTGGAATCCATTGTCATAGAAAATGACGGCGCGTTTCAGTCCGTGGAATTTCAGGAGACGGAGGACGTAAGCGCCCTGTCCGGGGAGGAGATCCTGGGGAAGATCAAGGAAGCCGGTATTGTGGGCATGGGCGGAGCGGGATTTCCCACCCATGTGAAATTGTCCCCCAAGGAGCCGGACAAGATCGAGTATGTGATCGCCAACTGCGCCGAGTGCGAGCCTTACCTTACCTCCGATTACCGGAGAATGCTGGAGGAGCCGGAGAAGCTTGTGAGCGGCTTGAAGATCGTCCTTCAGCTTTTTCAGAATGCCAAAGGAGTGCTGGCTGTGGAGGACAACAAGCCGGACTGTATCGAGAAGCTGAAGGAGCTTGTGAAAGACGAGCCCCGGCTTGAGGTGAAGGCCCTTCTGACCAAATATCCCCAGGGCTCCGAGCGGCAGCTGATCTATGCGGTTACCAAACGGGCTATCAATTCCACCATGCTTCCGGCGGACGAGGGCTGTATCGTGGACAACGTGGATACCCTGGTGGCCATACATAACGCGGTGAAGCTGGGGAGACCCCTTATGAACCGCATCGTCACCATCACCGGGGACGCCGTGAAGGAGCCCGCCAATTTCTCCGTGAGCATCGGAACCAGCTTTTCGGAGCTTATCGAGCTGGCGGGAGGCTTTAAGGAGCAGCCCAAGAAGGTGATCTCCGGCGGGCCCATGATGGGCTTTGCCGTGTTCAACCTGGATCTTCCCACCACCAAGACCACCTCGGCTTTGGTGTGTCTTACGGAGGATGAGGCTGCCCGGCTTGCGCCCGGCCCCTGTATCAACTGCGGGCGCTGCGTGGAGGTCTGTCCCTCCAGACTCGTGCCCTCCAGACTGGCGGATCACGCGGAGCGGCACTTGGAGGAGCCCTTTGAGAAATGGCATGGACTGGAGTGCGTGGAGTGCGGAAGCTGCAGCTTTATCTGTCCGGCCAGGCGCCAGCTTGCCCAGGCCATCAAGTCTATGAAAAAGACTGTGCTTGCAAATAAGCGGAAAAAATAAATCATACAATTAAGAAAGAGGTGGATTAAAAGTGAGTGATATTTATAACGTTTCATCCTCACCCCATATAAGAAGCAAGGATACCACCGACAGGATCATGCTGTATGTGGTGATCGCGCTTCTGCCAGCCAGTCTGTTCGGTATTTATAATTTTGGCTTCTCGGCATTGCTTTTGATACTGGTGACCGTCGCAAGCTGCGTGGTTTCCGAGTACCTGTTTGACCGGGTGACGAAGCGGAAAAATACTATACAGGATTTAAGTGCGGTGGTGACCGGAATGCTTCTGGCCTTAAACCTGCCCCCCACGCTGCCCTGGTGGATGGCCGTGATCGGCGGCGCCTTCGCCATTGTGGTGGTAAAATGCCTGTTCGGCGGACTGGGGCAGAATTTTATGAACCCGGCCCTGGGCGCCAGGTGCTTTCTTCTGATCTCCTTTACCGGGCCCATGACCACCTTTGCCAACAGCCGGTATTACATCAGCCAGGGCATGGACGCGGTCAGCAGCGCCACGCCCCTTGCGGCCCTAAAGGCGGGGGAGAGCGTCAACACCATGGATATGCTCATCGGGCGGATTCCCGGAACCATCGGGGAGACCTCCGTCGTCGCCATTTTGCTGGGCGCGATCTTTCTGATCCTCATGGGGGTCATCGATCTGAGGATCCCCGGTACATACATTGTGACCTTCGTGATCTTCGTCCTTCTGTTCGGCGGCCACGGCTTTGACTGGAACTACGTGGTGGCCCAGCTTTGCGGCGGCGGCCTTATGCTGGGGGCATTTTTCATGGCCACGGACTATGTGACTTCGCCCATCACGCCGGTGGGCAAGATCATCTACGGGATCGCCCTTGGCATCTTGACGGGGCTTTTCCGTATCTTCGGGGCTTCCGCGGAGGGCGTGTCCTACGCCATCATCTTCGGCAACCTGCTGGTGCCGCTGATCGAGCGCATCACCATCCCGAGACCCTTCGGAAAAGGAGGCGAGCGATAATGGGAAAAGTTGTAAAAGACGCGATGATCTTAACTGTGATCACGTTGATTTCCGGCTGTCTGCTGGGGCTGGTGTATGAGATCACCAAGGAACCCATCGCCAGGGCCCAGGAAGCGGCCCAGCAGAGGGCTTATCAGTCTGTGTTCGCGGAGGCGGACCACTTTGAGGAGCTTGAGGGCTTCCCGGAGGAGGGAGTGGATTCCGAGGACGGGGCCGTCACCATCAACGGCGTTGTGACCGCTCTGGACGGCGGCGGCAATGGCCTGGGCTATGTGATGACGGCCACCTCCCACTCCGGCTACGGCGGGGATATCACCCTGGCGGTGGGCATTACAAATGACGGGACGGTGAACGGCTACTCCATCACCTCCATCAGTGAGACGGCGGGCCTGGGCATGAAGGCCAAGGAGGAAAAATTCTACTCCCAGTTTGAGGGAAAGAAGGCGGAGGCCTTCGCGGTGGTTAAGGGGGAACCCTCCTCCGACAATGAGATCGAGGCCATCAGCGGCGCCACCATCACCTCCAGCGCCGTCACCGACGCTGTGAACGAGAGCCTTGCATATTTCAGAGAGCTTACGGAAGGAGGCAGCGCAAATGAATAAGTGTGCAGAGCGAATTTATAACGGAGTGATCAAGGAAAATCCCACCTTCGTCCTGATGCTGGGCATGTGTCCCACCCTGGCGGTAACGACCTCCGCCATCAACGGGCTGGGCATGGGGCTTTCCACCACCGTGGTGCTGGTGATGTCCAACATGCTGATCTCCATGCTGCGCAAGATCATCCCGGACCGGGTGCGCATGCCGGCCTTCATCGTGGTGGTGGCCTCCTTCGTGACCATTGTGCAGTTCCTGGTCCAGGGTTTTTTGCCCTCCCTCTATGACGCGCTGGGCATCTACATCCCTCTGATCGTGGTAAACTGTATCATCCTGGGCAGGGCGGAGAGCTACGCCTCCAAGAATCCGGTGCTTCCCTCCATTTTCGACGGCTTTGGCATGGGCTTTGGCTTTACCTTCGGCCTTACCTGCATCGGCATCGTCCGGGAGATCCTGGGAGCCGGACAGATCTTCGGATTTCAGATCCTGCCCCTGGCGGAGGATGGGAAAATCGGCTTTACGCCCATTTCCATTTTCGTCCAGGCGCCGGGCGCCTTCTTTGTGCTGGCGACCCTGGTAGCCATCATGGGTATCGTCCGCAGACGGGCGGCGAAGAAGGGAAGGCCCCTGCCGGCGGCTTCGGGCTGTCTCGGGGGCGATTGCGCCTCCTGCGGCAACAGCGTCTGCAGCGGCAGGCTGGCAGTGAAGACGGAAGCAAAGAACGACGACGAAGAGGAGGTTTCGTAAATGCAGGAATTATTAGTGATTGCGGTTGGCTCCGCTATTGTAAATAACGTTGTACTCAGCCAGTTCCTGGGCCTGTGCCCCTTCCTGGGCGTCTCCAAGAAGGTGCAGACGGCTGCGGGGATGGGCACCGCGGTTATTTTCGTGATCACGCTGTCCTCCCTGGTGACCGGTCTGATCTACAAGTATATCCTTGTTCCGCTGAGCTTTGACTATTTGCAGACCATCGTGTTTATCTTGGTGATCGCGGCTTTGGTGCAGTTCGTGGAGATGGTCTTAAAAAAGATGATGCCGCCTCTCTACAACGCGCTGGGCGTGTATCTTCCCCTGATCACCACCAACTGCGCGGTTCTGGGCGTCGCTCTTAAGAACGTGCAGAACGATTACGGCATTTTAAGCGGGGTGGTCAACGGCTTTGCCACAGCGGTTGGATTTACCATCGCCATCGTGATCATGGCCGGTATCCGGGAGAAGATCCAGTATAACAATGTTCCGGCAGCATTCAGGGGCTCCGCCATCGTGCTTGTGACCGCAGGCCTGATGGCCATAGCCTTCTATGGATTCTCCGGCGTGATTTAGGAGGGCGCGAAATGGGTATCAGTATAACAGGAATCATCCTGGCCGCTGTCATTGTGGGCGGCACAGGGATTTTGATCGGATTTTTCTTGGGGGCAGCCGGAGAGAAGCTGAAGGTGGAGTCGGACCCACGGGAGGACGCCATCGCTGAGGTCCTTCCGGGCAACAACTGCGGCGGCTGCGGCTACGCCGGCTGTTCCGGCCTGGCCAGCGCCATCGTCAAGGGCGAGGCGGAGGTAAACGGCTGTCCCGTGGGCGGCGCTCCCGTGGCGGCCAAGGTGGCCAAGATCATGGGGGTGGAGGCGGAAGAGACTGCCCGCATGGTGGCCTTTGTAAAATGCGGCGGGACCTGCGAGAAGGCGGGGAAGGACTACGAGTATTACGGGGAGGAGGACTGCGCCATGCTGGCCTACGTGCCAAACGGCGGCCCCAAATCCTGTAATTACGGCTGTCTGGGCTACGGCAACTGCGTGAAGGAGTGCGCCTTTGACGCCATCCATATCATCGACGGCATCGCCGTGGTAGATAAGGAAGCCTGCAAGGCCTGCGGAAAATGTATCGCAGCCTGTCCCAAACATTTGATTGAACTTGTGCCCTATGAGGCAAACTATAAGGTGCGGTGCGCCTCCCAGAACAAGGGCAGGGAGGTTACGGCGGCCTGTGAGGTGGGCTGTATCGCCTGCAGGATCTGCGAGAAGAACTGTCCGGCGGGGGCCATTGTGGTGGAGAACAACATCGCCCACATTGACCAGGAGAAATGCACCGGCTGCGGGACCTGCGCGGAAAAATGTCCCAGAAAGGTCATCACGGTTGCCTGACGGACGAGAGGAGAACTGGAATGAAATTTACAAAAATGCACGGGTGCGGGAACGATTACATTTATGTCAATTTGTTTCAGGAGCACCTTAGTAACCCCGCCGAGCTGGCCATCGCTGTCAGTGACCGCCATTTCGGGATCGGCGGGGACGGGCTTATCACCATCGGCCCCTCCGCCCGGGCGGATTTTTCCATGCACATTTACAATGCGGACGGTTCCGAGGCGGAAATGTGCGGCAACGGCATCCGCTGTGTGGCCAAGTACGTCTACGACCACGGCCTGACGGACAAGAGGGAGATCACCGTGGAGACAGGGGCCGGAATCAAGACTCTGACCATGGAGACCAGCGCCGGGAACGGGCTGTCCTCCACGGAGGGGAACGCCGGGACCGGGCTGTCGTCCGCAGAAAAGAACATCGGGGCCGGAAAGCTGTCCGCAGAGAACGGGCGTGGCCTGGTGACACGGGTACGGGTGGATATGGGCGTGCCGATACTCACCCCTTCGGATATTCCGGTAGATTTTCCGGGCAGTCTGGTGGTGAATGAGCCCCTTGTGGTGGAGGAGAGGGAGTGGCGGGTGACCTGCATTTCCATGGGAAATCCCCACGCTGTGGTGTTCGTCCCCACTCTGGAGAACTTCCCCATAGAAGCGCTGGGTCCCAAATTTGAGAACCATCCCCGGTTTCCCAGACGCGTCAACACGGAATTTGTGGAGGTGCTGGGAAGAAAAGAGCTTCGCATGCGGGTCTGGGAGCGGGGCTCCGGGGAGACCCTGGCCTGCGGAACCGGAACCTGCGCCTGCGTCATGGCCGCCATTTTAAACGGATTTACCGACGACGAGGTGCTGGTGCATCTTCTGGGCGGCGATCTGCTGATCCAGTATGACCGGGAGACGAACCACCTGTTTATGACGGGCCCGGCCACTACCGTATTTGAGGGAGAGCTGTGCACCGCAAACGATCAGAAAGCTATGCCGCAGCAAGGATAAGGCCGCGCCGCAGCCGTGCCCATGGCGTCCTGTTTGAAAACCACAACAAAAGCCATCACATCATAAGGGAGAAAGAGGAAAGAACATGAAATTAGAAGCTTTATTGCAAGAGATACCCTACACTCTGATACAGGGAACCACAGACCGGGAGATCACGTCTCTGGTCTACGATTCCAGAAAAATGGTGCCCCAGGGCGTGTTTGTCTGTATCTCCGGCAGTCTGCGGGACGCCCATGATTTTATTCCTGATGTGGTGCGCAAAGGGGCGGCTGCCGTGGTGGTGGAGAAGGATGTGGCTGTGGAGGACCCGGAGGTGACGGTGATCCGGGTGGCGGATACCCGTTACGCCCTGGCCTGCATGGCGGCGGCGTATTTCGGCCATCCGGCAAGAAAGCTTAAGACCATCGGCATCACCGGAACAAAAGGGAAAACCACCACCACCTATATGATAAAGTCCATTCTGGAGTCCGCGGGACTGAAGGTGGGGCTGATCGGGACCATTGAAATCATCATCGGAAAGGAGCGGATACCGGCGGCCAACACCACGCCGGAGTCCTATGAGCTGCAGGAATATTTTGCCAGAATGGTGGAGGCGGGCATTGAGGTGGTAGTGATGGAGGTGTCCTCCCAGGGACTGATGCTGCACCGTGTCTCCGGCTTTACCTTTGACTACGGCGTCTTTACCAACCTGGAGCCGGACCATATCGGGGAGCACGAGCACAGGGATTTCGCGGACTACATGCACTGCAAGAGCCTGTTGTTCCGGCAGTGCCAGGTGGGCATTTTAAATGCGGACAGCGAGCACCTTGCGGGGATTTTAGAGGGACACACCTGCCAGGTGGAGACCTATGGCTGTAAGGAGGAGGCGGACCTTCGGGCCAGTGAGATCCGCCTTTGGAGAGGCCCCGGAGTTCTGGGTGTCGCCTACCGGCTGTCCGGTCTTCTGGACATGGAGGTGACGGTGAATGTGCCGGGGATGTTCAGCGTGTACAATTCCCTGTCGGCCATCGCCCTCTGCCGTCATTTTCAGATTCCGAAAGAGAAGATTCAGGAGGCGTTAAAGCATGTGACGGTGAAGGGGAGGATCGAGCTGGTCCCCGTCTCTCCGGAATTTACCCTGATGATCGACTATGCCCACAATGCCATGGCGCTGGAGAGCCTGCTGACCACCCTGCGGGAGTATGAGCCGGGGCGGCTGGTGTGCCTCTTTGGCTGCGGCGGCAATCGCTCGAAGGACCGGCGGTACCAGATGGGCGAGGTGTCCGCCCGCCTGGCGGATCTGACGGTGGTGACCTCGGACAATCCCCGCTTTGAGGAACCCATGGACATTATTGCGGACATTCTGGTGGGCGTGAAAAAGGGCGGGGGAGCCTATGTCACCATTGCCGACCGGAAGGAGGCCATCGCCTACTGTATCCGCCACGCCCAGCCGGGGGACGTGATCGTGCTGGCCGGCAAGGGACATGAGGATTACCAGGAAATCCGGGGCGTGAAGCACCACATGGACGAGCGGGAGTTGATCACGGAGATCCTGACGGAAACGTCTGTGTAGAACTGGTAATATTACTAGGCAAACGAAGCGTTACGGAGAAACCGCCATTGGGGCTGCGCCCGATGGCGGTTTCTCCGCCGTGGGCCGCAAGGATCTGCTTTACAAGGAGAAGGCCCAGGCCGTGGCGCTGGTGGGCGGCGTTCTCGTGATAGCCCATAGAATGGTGGGTGCGATTGAGCTTTTCAAGCTGCTTGTCGCTTGCCCCGACGCCGTCGTCGGAAATCTCCACGCTGCAAATCCCATTTTCTTCTGTTGCGCGGATAAAGATCCGGCAGCCCTGGGGATTGTGGCGCATGCTGTTCTGAATGAGATTGCTGAAAGCCCGTTTGATCAATTCTTTATCGACCATCACAGGGCAGGCGGTCAGGGTCTTTTCTGTCTCCCATACAATGGGGTATTTCCCGTCGATATCCAGATTCATAAAATCCACCGCGGCCTGCCGGAGGATGGCGATCATATTTTCCCGTGCCCGATGAAGGGGCTGCATATTGTACTCAAGCTTAGAGGCCAGGTTGAGGTCGCTGATCAGGTTTTTCATCCGTTCACTCTGCTTCACGATCACGGCGGCCTTCTGGCGGGCCTCGTCCGGCAGCTTGGTATCCTCCTTCAACTGTCCCGCATAGCCCATCACCATGGACAGGGGCGTGCGGATGTCGTGGGATAC
>CALWDR010000066.1 GCA_944376745.1 uncultured Lachnospiraceae bacterium | reverse complement strand
CAGACAGCTAGGCAATAAAAAGACAGACCGTGCAAATTTATTTGCTAAGGGCGGTCTTTTTATTGCCATAGATTGGCTAAACGCCAATCAGCCACAGACAGGAGCTGCGCAGCAGCGAATAGCCTTCAGAGAAGGCGGTCTGTGGCTTGCTCAGTGAACTGTTACGTTACAGCTCCACCAATCCCGCCTCGTACAGCTTTTGCAGGGACATGAGGATTCCCAGCTTGGCGTGGTACCAGGTGAGCCCTCCCTGGAAATACACGGCGTAGGGCGGGCGCAGGGGTCCGTCGGCGCTCAGCTCGATGGAGGAGCCCTGGACGACGGCGCCCGCCGCCATGATCACCGGGCTGTCGTAGCCGGGCATGTCCCAGGGCTCCGGGGTCACGTGGCTGTCCACCGGGGCCGCGGCCTGGATTCCCTTGCAGAAGGCCACAAGCCGCTCCGGCGAGCCCAGGGTCACGGCCTGAATGATGTCGTGGCGGGACTGGGAGCCGTCCGGAAATACGGGAAAGCCCAGCCGCTCATAGAGATTGGCCGCAAAGATGGCTCCCTTCAGGGCTCCGGCTGTCACCGTGGGGGCCAGAAACAGCCCCTGGTAGAAGGACTGGATCACGCCCAGGGAAGCGCCCACCTCCTTGCCGAGTCCAGGAGAGGTCAGGCGGTAGGCCGCGTTTTCGATGCACTCCTTCCTGCCCACGATATAGCCGCCGATGGGAGCCAGTCCCCCGCCGGGATTTTTGATAAGGGACCCCACCGCCATGTCCGCCCCGGCCTCCACAGGCTCCCTGCGCTCCACAAATTCCCCGTAGCAGTTGTCCACCATCACCAGAACCTCCGGCTTGATCCCCTTTATAAAGCGGATCAGCTCTTCGATGCGGGATACGGACAGGGTGGGCCTGGTCTGGTAGCCCTTGGAGCGCTGGATGGTCACCAGGCGGGTGCGCTCTCCTATGGCTTTTCTGATATTTTCGTAGTCAAAGCTTCCGTCGGGCAGAAGATCCACCTGGCGGTAGGTGATGCCGTACTCCGCCAGGGAGCCCCTGGAGGGCCGGATGCCGATGACCTCCTCCAGGGTGTCGTAGGGCTTGCCCACCGGGGAGAGAAGCTCGTCCCCAGGCCTTAGATTAGACATGAGAGCCAATGCCAGGGCATGGGTGCCGCAGGTGATCTGGGGGCGTACCAGAGCCGCCTCCGCCTGAAAGCAGCTTGCGTACACCTCCTCTAAGGTATCCCGGCCCAGATCGTTGTAGCCGTAGCCGTTGGTGGCCATAAAGCACTCGGCGCTGACCCGGTGCTTCTGCATGGCTCCGATCACCTTCAACTGGTTATATTCCGCAGTCTCGTCGATGGCCGCGAACCGCTCCTTTAATTCCTGTTCGATCCGGGCGCCAATGTCGTATACCGGTTCGCTGACGCCCAGCTCTAAATATTTTTCTTTCATACTCTGTCATTCCTGATTTCTATTTTTTTATAATATGATACAAGCGTCAAAAGGTCATGCGGGCTGCGCTTGCGCAGGCAAGTATGACCTTGTGGCGCGCAAAACACCGAAAAGTAGCCATTTTTCGAAGAAAAATGAGCGGATTTGAGGTGTTTTAGAATTGCGGGAGTGCGTTAGCACGTAGCAATTCGTGTATCATGAGCGTCAAAATACCTTTTGACACTTTCATCATAATATTTGATGATAGGGTTCGCGCAGCGGTTCCTGTTATACAGGAGGATAGGGTTCGCGCAGCGGTTCCCATTCTACAAGATGACAGGGTTTCACTTACAAAGGAAGCGTGATACGGCATGAGAAACAGATTCCCTCAGTTTTTGCGTGCAGCTGCGGCAGTGCTTCTCGTCAGCATTTTGCTCTACATACCGGCTTCTGCCACTCAGTCCCAGCTCGACGAGGTGGGGGAGGCCATAGAGGAGCTGGAGGAGGACAGAGCAGAGCAGGAACAGGATTTGGAAAATTTACAGGAAGATAAGGCGGTGCTGGACGGAGAGCTGGCGGCCCTCAACCAGGAGCTTGCGGAGCTGGCGGCGGAGCTTGGAAGCCTGCAGACCCAGCTGAGCCAGAAGAAGGAAGAAATACAGAAGACCCAGGAGACTCTGGCACAGGCGGAAGCGGAGGAGGAGACCCAGTACGAGAATATGAAGAAGCGTATCCGTTTCTTCTATGAAAAAGGGGACAGCTCCCTGCTGGAGGCGCTCCTTGGGGCGGACAGCTTTGCGGATTTTGTCAACCGTGTGGAGTACGTGCAGAGCATCCAGGAGTATGACCGGGGGATGCTGGAGCAGTACCGGCAGGTGACGGCGGAGATCGAGGTCCGGCAGGAGCAACTTGCGCAGGAGCAGCAGGAGCTTGCCGCATTGACGAAAGAGCGGCAGGAGCAGATGCAGAAGGTGCAGACGCTGCTGGCACAGGTGGAGAGCAGCATTGAGAATGCCAGCCAGCAGATCGCGGACGCCCAGACGGAGCTTGCGGATTCTGAAGCGCGGCTTAGAGAGCAGCAGGCCCTGGAGGCAGAGCTGGAGGCCCAGAGGATTGCCGAGGAGGATAAGAAGCGCCAGGAGGAGCAGGCGCAGAATCAGAATAGCCAGCAAAGTCAGGACAGCCAGCAGGGCCAGAATGGCCAGGCCGGCCAACAGGGCCAGGGCGGTCAGGACGGCCAGCAAGACCAGGACGGCCAGCAGGAGGAGCTGCCGCCCCCTGTGATCAGTGATTCCCAGAGCGACATCGCCCTGCTGGCGGCCATCATTGAGTGCGAGGCCGGAAACCAGAGCTATGAAGGAATGCTGGCGGTGGGCAGCGTGGTGATGAACCGGGTGCGCAGTCCCCAGTTCCCCAACACGATCCTGGAGGTGCTCTACCAGAAGGGGCAGTTCTCCCCGGTGGCCAGCGGACGGTTTGCCGAGACCTTAAGCCGCGGAGCGGCGAAGCTCTGCGTCCAGGCGGCCACGGAGGTTCTGGCTGGAAATATCACGATAGATAAGCTGTATTTTCGGCGAAATGACGGAAGCATCGAGGACGGAATCGTCATCGGCGACCATGTTTTCTATTAGGATGGAACCAGAACCTGCGATTTTGACAAAAATGCGGCGGGAGGGTTGTGCAGCCTTACCCCCGCCGCTGATTTTTGCTGAAAAATCAGCAAAAAGTTCCGCAAAAAGTCGTCGACTGGGTGTTGCATTTTTTCTCCGGCTGTGGTAAGATAAGCAGGAAGTTATAAAAAAAGAGTCAGTGGAACAACAAACATCCCGAACCGTTGGCGTACATAACGGTGATTCTCTTTTTTTTTGGCTTAAGATTGTTAAAAAAATAACATTCTTTAAGAAAAGAGAGCGCCAGGCTGTATTTTTATAGGAAATGGCAGATCCATCTGCCGTTTATCCTGGAACAGCGCCTCGGACTTCGTTGCCGGATACGCCGGAGGTTGGGAACATTTCATCGAGAAGGAGAGAACCAATATGTCAAGAAAAGTAGTTTTAGCAGGAGCCTGCCGTACCGCCATCGGTAAAATGGGCGGAGCCTTAAGCAACACTCCCGCGGCAGATTTAGGCGCTATCGTAATCAAGGAAGCCTTAAACAGAGCCGGTGTGAAGCCGGAGCAGGTGGACGAGGTCCGGATGGGCTGCGTGATCCAGGCGGCGCAGGGCCAGAACGTTGCCAGACAGGCCTCCATCAAGGCAGGACTCCCCGTTGAGGTACCCGCGCTCACCGTCAATGTCGTCTGCGGTTCCGGTCTGGAGTGCGTCAATGAGGCTGCTCTTCTCATCGCGTCCGGGCAGGCGGATATCGTGGTTGCGGGCGGTATGGAGAACATGTCCATGGCTCCCTACGCTCTGACCAAGGCTCGTTTCGGATACAGAATGAACAACAGCACCATCATTGATACCATGGTCAACGACGCTTTGACCGACGCTTTCAATCACTATCACATGATGATCACCGCGGAGAACGTCTGTGAGAAATACGGACTTACCCGCGAGGAGCTGGATGCTTTTGCGGCCAACAGCCAGCAGAAGACCGAGAAGGCCATGGCCGAGGGCAAGTTCAAGGATGAGATCGTTCCGGTACCTGTAAAAGTAAAGAAGGAGACCGTGATGTTTGACACGGACGAAGGTCCCCGTCCCGGAACCACCGTGGAGACCCTTGCGAAATTAAAATGCTGCTCCGGCAAGGAGGGCGGCCTGGTAACCGCGGGCAACGCTTCCGGCATCAACGACGGCGCGGCTGCCGTTGTGGTGATGAGCGAGGAGAAGGCCAAGGAGCTGGGCGTAACTCCCATGGCGACCTGGATCGCAGGCGCTCTGGGCGGCGTGGAGCCGGAGATCATGGGCGTTGGCCCTGTGGCTTCCACGAGAAAGGTATTTGCCCGCACCGGATTTACCATCGACGACATGGATCTGGTTGAGGCAAACGAGGCCTTCGCGGCTCAGTCCGTGGCAGTGGCCAAGGATCTGAATTTCGATATGAGCAAGGTAAATGTCAACGGCGGAGCCATTGCCCTGGGCCATCCCGTAGGAGCCAGCGGCTGCCGTATCCTGGTTACCCTGCTGCATGAGATGCAGAAGCGGCCGGAGGTAAAACGCGGTCTTGCGACCCTTTGTATCGGCGGCGGCATGGGCTGCAGCACCATCGTTGAGAAATAGTCATATGGCAAAATGGGGGCAGGATGTCTCCTGTCCCCGGCATTACTTTCAATCATAAGGAGGATATTTATCATGAAGGTTGGTATTATCGGCGCGGGAACCATGGGTTCCGGTATCGCACAGGCATTTGCACAGACAGAGGGCTATGAGGTGTTCCTCTGCGACATTAACGACGAGTTTGCCGCAAACGGCAAGAAGAAGATCGCCAAGGGCTTTGAGAAGCGCATCGCCAAGGGCAAGATGGACCAGGAGACCGCGGACGCGATCCTGGCCAAGATCACCACAGGCACGAAGGAGATCTGCGGCGACTGCGATCTGATCGTGGAGGCGGCCATCGAAAATATGGACATCAAGAAGCAGACCTTCAAGGAGCTTCAGTCCATCTGCAAGGCGGACGCCATGTTTGCCACCAATACCTCCTCTCTGTCCATTACCGAGATCGGCGCCGGGCTGGACCGCCCCGTGATCGGCATGCATTTCTTCAATCCCGCTCCCGTTATGAAGCTGGTTGAGGTGATCGCCGGCCTGAATACACCCGCCGAGATGGTGGAGAAGATCAAGGCCATCGCCGAGAATATCGGCAAGACTCCCGTACAGGTGGAGGAAGCTGCCGGATTCGTGGTAAACCGTATCCTGATCCCCATGATCAACGAGGCCATCGGCATTTACGCTGACGGCGTTGCCTCCGTGGAGGGAATCGACGCGGCCATGAAGCTGGGCGCCAACCATCCCATGGGACCCCTGGCTCTGGGCGACCTGATCGGACTTGACGTGTGCCTGGCCATTATGGAGGTACTGCAGGCAGAGACCGGAGATTCCAAGTACAGACCCCATCCCCTTCTTCGGAAAATGGTGCGCGGCGGCAAGCTTGGCATGAAGACCGGAGTAGGCTTCTACGATTACAGCAAATAAATAGCAGGATATGGTACATTCATTTATGAAGTAACTGTATAAGGGGCTGATATGCGTATTTCACAGGAGAGTCCCAGGGATTTTCCTGTGAAATAAAACAGATACAGCCCCTTGCGTATGTACGATCATTTTGCGCAGGACAATGGAAAGCTTGCAGACTGCGCTTTCCAGGGTTTTATTTTTTTAAAATGGAGGAAATTAGAATGGATTTCGCGTTAAGCAAAAAGCATGAGATGGCAAGGTCTCTTTTCAAGGATTTTGCCGAGACAGAAGTAAAGCCTCTGGCACAGGAGGTAGACGAGACGGAGAAATTCCCGGCGGAGACCGTCGCCAAGATGGCCAAGGCGGGATTTTTGGGGATTCCTGTTCCCAAGGAGTACGGCGGACAGGGCTGCGATCCCCTTACATATATCATGTGCGTGGAGGAGTTATCCAAGGTCTGCGGCACCACAGGTGTTATCGTGTCCGCCCACACCTCCCTCTGCATTGATCCGATCCTGACCTACGGCACCGAGGAGCAGAAGCAGAAATACGTGGCTCCCCTTGCGAAGGGCGAGAAGCTGGGCGCCTTTGCCCTGACCGAGCCCGGCGCCGGAACCGACGCCCAGGGCGCGCAGACCAAGGCGGTGCTGGACGGCGACGAGTGGGTATTAAACGGCTCCAAATGCTTTATCACCAACGGCAAGGTGGCCGACGTCTACATCGTGATCGCCATCACCAGCGTGACGGAGGACAAGAGAGGCAGAAAGAAGAAGAACTTCTCCGCCTTTATCGTAGACAAGGGAGCGCCCGGCTTCTCCTTCGGAACCAAGGAGAAGAAGATGGGTATCCGCGGCTCCTCCACCTACGAGCTGATCTTCGAGGACTGCCGGATTCCCAAGGAGAACCTGCTGGGACCGGAAGGAAAGGGCTTCCCCATCGCCATGCACACCTTAGACGGCGGACGGATCGGTATTGCCGCCCAGGCTCTGGGGATCGCTGAGGGGGCTCTGGAGCGCACCATCGAGTACACCAAGGAGCGGAAGCAGTTTGGCCGGGCCATTGCCCAGCAGCAGAACACCCAGTTCAAGCTGGCTGACATGGCCACCAGGATCGAGGCCGCCAAGCTTCTGGTCTACAAGGCAGCTATGGCCAAGGCCACCCAGAAGGTGTATTCCGTGGAGGCCGCCAAGGCGAAGCTGTTCGCCGCGGAGACCGCTATGGCAGTGACCACCGAGTGCGTACAGCTCTTCGGCGGATACGGCTATATCCGTGAGTACGACGTGGAGCGCATGATGCGCGACGCCAAGATCACCGAGATCTACGAGGGAACCTCCGAGGTGCAGCGGATGGTGATTTCCGGCGCGCTGTTGAAGTGATCGACATTTGAAGCGCGGACGCGCATGAAAGACGCGAAGCGTCTTGCGTTCAATCCGCGTTCGCAACGCGAAAATCCTCGGAGACCACGAAGCGTCTTGCGTCAGTCTGCGGGATAAATTGTTTTGTAAATATCAAAAAATATAAGGAGTGAAACTACCGTGAAAATAATCGTATGTATCAAACAGGTGCCGGACACCAAGGGCGGCGTAAAGTTTAATCCGGACGGGACTCTGGACAGGGCTTCTATGCTGGCTATCATGAACCCGGACGACAAGGCAGGTCTGGAAGCAGCATTGAGGATCAAGGACGAGATGGGCGCTGAGGTAACCGTGCTTACCATGGGTCTGCCCAAGGCGGAGGAAGCCCTTCGGGAGGCGCTGGCCATGGGCGCGGACAAGGCGATCCTGGTTACTGACCGGGTGCTGGGCGGAGCCGATACCTGGGCCACCTCCTCCACCGTTGCGGCGGCTATCCGCAATCTGGATTACGATCTGATCATCACCGGACGCCAGGCCATCGACGGCGATACCGCCCAGGTGGGACCGCAGATCGCGGAGCATTTGAATATTCCCGTGATCTCCTATGCGGAGGAGATCAAGATCGAGGGCGATTCCGTGATCGTCAAGAGACAGTATGAGGACAGATACCATGAGGTGAAGGCAAAAATGCCCTGCCTGATCACCGCCCTTTCCGAGCTGAACGTTCCCCGTTACATGACTCCCGGCGGCATTTTCGACGCTTATGACGAGAAGGAGATCACCGTTTGGGGCAGAAACGATCTGAAGGACCTGGACGATGGAGACATCGGACTGGCCGGTTCTCCCACCAAGATCGCCAAGGCTTCCGATAAGGTCCGCAAGGGCGCAGGCGAGAGGATCAATTTCGGTACCGCGGAATCCGTAGAGTATATTTTCGACAAACTGAAAGAAAAGCATATCATCTAATTGAAAAGGAAAGTGGTGAACAGAATGAATTTAGAAGCATATAAGGGCGTATATGTCTACGCGCAGCAGGTAGATAACGAGTTAAGCAGCATTGCCTTCGAGTTGATCGGCAAGGGCAGAGAGCTGGCCAAGGACCTTGACACGGATGTGACCGCGGTACTTCTCGGCCACAATGTGAAGGAGCTGGCCACAGAGCTGGCGGAGTACGGCGCGGACCGGGTCATTGTGGTGGACGATCCCGAGCTGGAGGTTTACCGCACCGAGCCCTACGCGCAGGCGCTGTCCGCAGTGATCAACGAGTACAAACCGGACATCATGCTGGTGGGCGCAACCGCCATCGGCCGTGACCTTGGCCCCACCGTATCCGCCAGAGTGAAGACCGGTCTGACCGCAGACTGCACCTCCCTGGAGATCGGTGATTTCCCCTTAAATCCCCTTCCCGGCAAGGAGCAGAAGCACAATCAGCTTCTGATGACCCGTCCGGCCTTCGGCGGAAATACCATCGCCACCATCGCCTGCCCGGACAACCGTCCCCAGATGGCTACCGTGCGTCCCGGCGTGATGCAGAAGCTGGAGCGCGAGCCTGGCAGAACGGCTGAGATTATCGACTATAATCCGGGTCTCATACCCAACCACAAATTTGTGGAGATCTTGATGGTGGTGAAGCAGGCGAAGACCACCGAGAACATCATGGACGCCAAGATCCTGGTTTCCGGAGGCCGCGGCGTGGGCTGTGAGGAGAACTTCCAGATGCTGCAGGAGCTGGCGGATGTGCTGGGGGGAACCGTAAGCTGCTCCCGTGCCGTTGTGGAGAATGGCTGGAAGCCCCAGGATGTGCAGGTGGGACAGACCGGTAAGACCGTTCGCCCCAACGTGTACTTCGCCATCGGTATCTCCGGCGCCATCCAGCACGTGGCCGGTATGGAGGAGTCCGACATCATCATCGCCATCAACAAGGATGAGGATGCGCCCATCTTCGACGTAGCCGACTACGGCATCGTGGGCGACCTGACCAAGATCGTTCCGGCGCTGACCCAGAGACTGAAGAACGCGCTGGCGCAGAACTAGGAATTTAAAACAATGGAAAGCATGCTTCGCGAGCTTTCTATTGCCATGAATAAAAAAAGGATGTTGGCTGAGTGGATTGGCCAACATCCTTTTTTACTATAAGCCCCGCGATTCTTCGCAGGGCAATTTTTATCTACTCGATTCCATAAAACAATTCTGCAATGGGAGAATCCTTGTCAAGGACAATGGTGTTGTCCTCATTTTTCAGCGTGGCCTTCACGGCGTCCAGCTGTCTCACGAAGCTGTAGAAGTCCGCCTTGGAGGGGTCGTTGTAGGCCTGGCTTAAGATTCGCATGTACTCGGCCTCGCCCTCGGCGATGGTGGTGTCGGCGGTCTTCTGGGCCTGGGCCAGGATGACGGTGGTCTGCTCGTCGGTGTCGTTCTTGATCTCCTGGGCTTGCTGTTCGCCCTGGGCCTTGTAGGAGGCGGCGATGTTGTTGCGCTCGGAGATCATCCGGGTGTAGACGGCCTCCTTATTTTCTTCCGGCAGGTCCAGCATTTTCGTCTCGATCTTCTCCACCTTGATGCCGTAGGAGGCAAGGCTGGTGCCGAGATTTTCCGTCAGCATCTGGGCGAGCTCCCCGTCACGCCCGGAGATGACCTCCTCCTGGGTGAGACTGCTGATGACATTTTTCAGGGAGTTGTACACGTTGGAATTGATGCGGGACTCGGCGTTCTGGGTGGAGCCGCTCAAATTCTGGATGAACTTTGTGGGGTCCTCGATCCGCCACAGCACGAAGCAGTCGGAGATCATGGACTTCTTGTCGGAGGTCATCACGTCGCTGGGGGCCAGGTCGTAGAGCATCAGCTTGCTGCTGATGGGGGTGTCGGTCTGGATAAAGGGAATCTTAAAGCCCAGCCCGTAGGGATGGCTGTCCACGGTGTCCACCCGCACGATACGTCCGAACTGGCGGACCACCCGGTATTCTCCGGGGCGGGTGATGACGGTGGAGGCGTTGAACAAGATCAGCGCAGCCGCGACGATGACGATGGCGAGGATGATTTTTTTTACGGATTTACTCATTGTCGGTACCTCCTTCTGTATTCTGCTCCTGCGCCGCGTTGCCGCCGGCGGATGTTTGGCCCGCGCCGCTGTTATCCACGGTGATGGAACTGAAATCGTCTAAGGGCAGCAGGGTCTGGGTGGAGCCGTCGGTGATGTAGATCTTCATGCCGGGCAGCACCTCCTCCATGGTCTCGTAGAACATCCGCTGCTTGGTGATCAGGGGATAGTTGATATACTCGGCGTACAGGGAGTTGAAGCGGGCGGCCTGGCCCTCGGCCTCGGCGATCAGGGCTTCCTTCTGGGCCTGGGCGTCCTTGATGATCTTGTCGGCGTCGGCGTTTGCCTTGGGAATCCTGGTGTTGGCGTCGGCGTTGGCGTTGTTGATGGCCGTCTCCATGCCCTGCTTGGCGTCCTCCACGTTCTTGAAGGCAGCCGCCACCTCCGCGGTGGGAACCTCTGCGTCCTGAATGACGGCGTTGGTGACGGTGATCCCTAAGTCCTCCTTCTCCAGACGCTCCTGAAGTTGCGTCTTTACCAGGGACTGGATCTCGTATTTTCCGGTGGTGAGCACGTCGTCCACGGAGTGGGTGCCCACGGTGTCCCGTATGTAGCTCTGGGCCAGGTTCTTGACGATCTCCTCCGGGTTGTCGGAGGCGTAAAAATATTTTACCGGGTCTGTGATCTGATACTCAAAATAGAAATCCACATTGACAAAGTTGTAGTCTTCGGTGATCATGAAGGATTCCTTGGCGATGGTCTCCCCGCTCTCCAGATTGTAGCCCACGGCGAACTGCTTGGCCGCTTTGCTGACCTTGCGCATTTCCTGAAGATAGGGGATCTTGAACTGGATTCCCGGCTGCTCCACCACATGGGTGGCGCCGAAGGTGCGGATGACGGCGTATTCGTCCTCCTGAAGGATGTACACGGTGTTGAAGCCGGTGATGACCACGAACAGCCCCAGCACCACCAGCCCGATGATCTTAAGGACGGCGGCATAGGGATTCTTCCTTCCGGAGCCCCGGCCCGCGGAAGCGTCTTCGTCCACGAAATCCGGCTTTTTTCTGTAAAATAGCATGGCATTACCTCCCTTATAGAATAAAAAAGTATATGTGACTGTATTATAACAATCATACAGTCGGCTGTCAACCGGGAATCGCTGCCGCTGCTGGTCACTCCGTGACCAGTAACCGGAAATCCCTTTGTTTTTCAAAAAAAACCTGCCAGATACTTGAAATTGCGACAGCATTGTACTATGATAAAAAAGCCTGCGGCGCTGAGGAATTTCCCAGCGACCACAAAGGCGGTAGTCTTATAAATTCCTGTATAAAATGGTTATATGGGAGATACTAAAAAATAAGGAAAGAGAGGAAAAGACTATGAAGAAAAAAGGTACCTTGTATCTGGTACAGATGGCCCTTTTGGTTGCCATTATCATTCTGATGGCTTTTACCCCGATTGGTTACATTCGGATGCCTGGCTTGGAGATCACGCTGATTGTGGTTCCGGTGGCGGTGGGAGCTGTCCTGATGGGACCCCTGGGAGGAGCCATCCTGGGAGGCGTGTTCGGGATCACAAGCTTTATCCAGTGTTTTGGCATGAGCGCCTTTGGAGAGGTAATACTGCAGATCAACCCGGTGCTGACGTTTTTGGTGTGTGTGCCCACAAGGATTTTGGCCGGCTGGATCGCCGGACTTGTGTTTGCGGCATTTAAGAAGAAGCGGCTGACCCATCAGGTGGAGGATATGGAGGGAAAGGTGGTATATAAGATGTATCGGATCTTTCCCAAGGGATTTCCCTATTATGCGGCCAATTTGGCCTGCCCGCTTTTGAATACGATCTTTTTTATGACGGCCCTCTGTATCTGCTTCTTTCAGACGGACTATATCCAGAGTCTGGCCGGTGGCCGGGGCGTGTTTTCCTTTGTCGTATTTTTTGTGGGCGTAAACGGCCTCGTTGAAGCGTTGGCCTGCTTTGTGGTAGGAACTGCCATTTCCCGCATTCTCGCAAAGGTGCTTAGAAACAGCGCAGCCGGAACAGATTGACGAAATGAACATACCCATTGGCAGTTACGCCAGGATATTTTCATAAATATTAAAAATGAAAAAGCGGAGCAAAAACGATCCGCCAGCTTAAAGGAGGAAACAGACAATGGCAGACAATAAAGAGTGCAGCAGCGCGTCGAGCTGCAGCAGAGAGAGCTGCGAGGGCTGTCCCAGCCACAGCAGCGGCGGCGGGGAGCCTCAGAGCTTTATGGAGCAGTTAAATCAGTATTCTTCCGTGAAGAAGGTCATCGGCGTTGTCAGCGGCAAGGGCGGCGTGGGCAAGTCCTTTGTGACCGCGGCTCTGGCAAACGCCATGGCCAAGAAGGGCTGCAAGGTGGGAATCCTGGACGCGGATATCACAGGGCCCTCCATCCCGAAGATGTTCGGGGTTCACGGCCCCACCCAGGGGAGTGAGCTGGGCATCCTTCCCATCAGCTCTCAGAACGGGATCAAGATCATGTCCCTGAATCTTCTGATGGACGACGAGGAAGCGCCGGTGGTATGGCGCGGGCCCATCCTTGCGGGGACTGTGAAGCAGTTCTGGAGCGACGTGTTCTGGGGCGAGCTGGATTATCTCTTCGTGGATATGCCGCCGGGAACCGGGGACGTACCCCTGACGGTCTTCCAGTCCCTTCCGGTGGACGGCATTGTCATCGTCACCTCCCCCCAGGAGCTGGTGCAGCTGATCGTCAAGAAGGCCATTCATATGGCGGACATGATGCATATTCCCGTGCTGGGGCTGGTGGAAAATTACAGCTTCCTCAAATGTCCCGACTGTGGCCGCAAGATCTCGCTTTTTGGGGAGAGCCATGTGGACGAGGCAGCCGCGCAGCTTGGGATTCCCGTGCTTGGCAAGCTGCCCCTGGACCCGGAGTACGCGGCTCTGGCCGATAAAGGAGAGTTCCACCAGATGGAGAATCCGTATCTGGAACAGGCGGTGGAGGCAGTCAGCGGGATTTAAGCCGGGGGAAAACGGCAAAAATGAAATTTAAAGGGCCGGGGCCTGGAAATGAGGGCCTCCGGCCCTTTGCGGCATATCTCATAAGCGCGGCTTCGGCGCCGCGGGAGAGCAGTGCTGTTTCGCGGCTTTGGCGTCGCGGGAGAGCAACGCTGTTTCGCGGCCTCGGCGCCGCGGGAGAGCAGCGTTATTTCGCGGCTTCGGCGGCGTAGGCGGTATTCACCAGCTCCTCATAGGGCGGGGAGTCGGTCAGCTCTCCGGCTTCCTGCAAAATATGAAGCAGCAGGTCGTAGCTGTCCTGGGTGAAGATCAGGTCCGCCTTCCAGGTTTCCTGCCCGTGGTAGCGGGCGACGATGGCTGTGACGGTGTCAAGGTCGGTCTCCGCAAACTGGGGCGCGATGACCCTGGCGATTTCCTCGGGGTCATGGCTGTTCACATAATCCATGCCCTTTTGCAGGGCGTTGGTGAAGCTCTGGATCACCTCCGGATGGTCTTTGATAAAGCTGTCCTTGGCGGAAAAGGCGGTGTAGGGGACGTAGCCGGAGTCCACGCCCAGGGAGGCTGCCACATAGCCGGCGCCCTCCTGCTCCAGAGCGGTGGCGGCGGGCTCAAACTCCACGGAGAAGTCCCCCATTCCGCCGGAGAAGGCCGCGGCGGTGGAGCCGAAGTCAATGCTCTGGTCGATGGTCAGGTCGGCGCCGGGGTTCATATTGTTCTTCTTTAAAATATACTCAAAAACCATCTGGGGCATCCCGCCCTTGCGCCCGCCCAACACGGTTTTGCCGGTGAGATCGCTCCAGGCAAAATCCGGCATGGGCTTGCGGGCCACCAGAAAGTTCCCGGCCCGCTGGGTGAGCTGAGCAAAGTTCACCACCAGATCCTGGGCTCCTTCGTTGTAGGTGTAGACGGTGGTCTCCGGCCCCATGAAGCCGATGTCGGCCTCGCCGGAGAGAAGGGCGGTCATTGTCTTATCGGCTCCGAATCCTGTGATTATCGTCAGTTCAACGCCTTCCTCGGCAAAATACCCTTCCTCCACCGCCACATACAGGGGCGCGTAAAAGATGGAGTGGGCCACCTCGTTGAGGGTGAGCCTGACAGGGCTTTCGGCGGAACTGCCGGAGGATGTGTGCCCGCCGGGGGATGGGCCGCATCCGGCGGTGAGAAGCAGGACCAAGGCCAGCGCCAGGGCGGCCAGTATGCGGGGTTGTCTCTTTTTCATTAGGTGAAACCTCCTTAACAAGAAAGCATATCTGTTTATCTTATTCCGGCTGAGGGAAAGGGATACCTCTGCGGGAAAAAATTTCAGGAAAAGTTTGAAAGAATTTTTCCCCATTTTCTTCCATAAGTGATATAATACATGATGATAGGGTTCACGAAGCGGTTCCTGTCACAGGCATCCGAAGAATACGAGCCGATAAGGCGAGAACCTTAAAACGAAGGAAAGAGGTACCAAATGAGAGACGTTATCGATCTGCACACCCATACCATAGCCAGCGGCCACGCCTACAACACCATCAACGAGATGGCGGCGGCTGCCGCGGAGAAAAAGCTTGAGATCCTCGGCATCACGGAGCACGCGCCGGCCATGCCGGGAAGCTGCACCGCCATGTATTTTCTGAATCTGAAGGCTCTGCCCAGGGAGAAGCGGGGGGTTGCCGTGTGGTACGGAGCGGAGGTAAATATCCTGGACTGCGACGGCCACGTGGACCTGCCGGACGGGACCCTGGCCCAGTTGGATCTGGTGATCGCCAGCATGCATATTCCCTGCTTTCAGGGGGGAACCCAGGCGGAGAATACCAGGGCCTATCTGAATATCATGAAGCACCCTTATATCAATATCATCGGCCATCCGGACGACGGGCGCTATCCCATCGACCATAAGGCGCTGGCGGAGGGGGCCCGGGAACACGGGGTCCTGCTGGAGATCAACAACGCCTCCCTCTCTCCCAACAGCTTCCGGCCTAACGCGGCGGAGAATTTAAGGAAGCTTCTCTCCTGCTGTAAGGAATATGGGACGCCGGTGGTGGTGGATTCTGACGCCCATGTGGATCTGGATGTGGGCGATCACAGCATTGCCATGGAACTCCTGCGTGAGGTGGATTTCCCGGAGGAGCTGGTGGCCAACGCCCATCCCGAGATTTTGGAAAAATATATAAATTATTTGAAAAGATAGTTTACTTTATGACTTTAGTATGATAAAATCTCTACAGGATAAGAAATAAATAACGAAGGAGATTGACTGCATGAGCAAGAATATCCGAACAGAAGCAGTGGATCATTTATTTGAGGCGATTTTAAGCCTGAGAGATAAAGAGGAATGTTATACGTTTTTTGAAGATGTCTGCACCGTGAACGAGCTGCTCTCCATGTCCCAGAGATTTGAGGTGGCCAGAATGCTGCGGGCGCAGAAAACGTATCTGGATATTGCGGACAAGACCGGGGCCTCCACTGCCACCATCAGCAGGGTGAACCGTTCGTTGAATTACGGCAACGACGGGTATGATATGGTATTTTCCAGAATCAATCTCAAGGATATCGAGGATTGAGGGGACTGCTGGCAGGCAGATCCTGCTGCCGGTCACGAAGTGGACCGCAGGCGTGCCGGAAACCTTGGCGGAATATGAACGGCGCGGGCATTGACAGGCAGTGCGCGAAGGGCTACAATAATATCAGGCGGAGCATTTTTGAAGAGAAATTTTTTTCGGAGAATGCTCTGCCTTTTTTTGGATAAACTAGAAGGAAAACAATAAGAAGGAGCCATAACAATGACGGAATATTTGAAAATTACAAACATACATGCCCGGGAGATCCTGGATTCCCGGGGAAATCCCACGGTGGAGGCGGAGGTGACCGTGGACGGCTGCGTGACGGGCCGGGCGGCGGTTCCCTCGGGAGCCTCTACTGGGCGCTTTGAGGCCGTGGAGCTGAGGGACGGGGAGCCCCGCTATTTCGGGCTGGGGGTCACCAAGGCGGTGGACAACGTCAACGAGCGCATTTCCAAGGCGCTGCTTGGGAAAAATGCCCTCGATCAGATCGAGATAGACCGGATCCTCATGCGGGAGGACGGCACCGACAACAAGCAGAACCTGGGGGCCAACGCCACTCTGGGAGTCTCCATGGCCGTGGCCCGGGCGGCGGCGGAAGCGCTGAATATCCCTCTGTACCGCTATCTGGGCGGCGCTTTCGTGCGGCAGCTTCCGGTGCCCATGATGAACATTTTAAATGGCGGACGCCACGCGAAAAATACCGTGGATTTCCAGGAATTTATGATCATGCCGGTGGCGGCGGAGTCCTTCCGGGAGGGCCTGCGGATCTGCGCGGAGGTGTACCACAACCTGAAGAAGATCCTGGAGAAGAACGGACTGTCCACAGGGGTGGGGGATGAGGGCGGCTTTGCCCCGGACCTGCCCGATGCCAAGGCGGTGCTTCGGCTCATCGTGGAGGCCATCGGCGCCGCCGGTTATGTGCCGGGGGAGGATGTCAAGATCGCTCTGGACGTGGCCTCCTCGGAGCTTTATGACGAACAGACGGGCATGTACCATTTTGAGGGGGAGAGCCAGCTGGCCGGGGAGGCGGTGGTCCGGGATACCAACGAGATGATCAACTACCTGGAGGAGCTCATTTCCGAATTTCCCATCATCTCCATCGAGGACGGCCTGGCGGAGGACGACTGGGACGGCTGGAAGGCCCTCACCGAACGGCTGGGAGACCGGGTGCAGCTGGTGGGCGACGACCTGTTCGTCACCAACACCAAGCGGCTGGACGCGGGCATCAAGCTTCATACCGCAAACGCCATTCTGGTGAAGGTAAATCAGATCGGCACGGTCTCCGAGGCCATGGAGGCCATCGAGATGGCCCACAAAAATGCTTATCGGGCCATTGTCTCCCACCGTTCCGGGGAGACGGAGGACACCTTTATCGCCGATCTGGCGGTGGCGGTGAACGCGGGCCAGATCAAGACCGGGGCCCCCTGCCGCAGCGACCGGGTGGCGAAATACAACCAGCTTCTGCGGATCGAGGAGGAGCTGGGGACGGCGGCCTGCTATATGAATCCCTTCCATAAGCTGTGAAAGGGGTTGGATAAGAATCATTGCAGTTTCCAAAAAAACCAGTTGAAAATCTCCGGGGAGTGTGCTATAATGGCATAAGTTGTGAAGAAAATTATGGAAAGAATTACCCCAGGAGGTTTCAGAAATGGCAGTTTTGAAAACAATTTTGACGATCATTTTTATCATAATCAGTATTGCGTTGACCGTAATCGTACTCATGCAGGAGGGAAAACAGCAGGGCCTTGGTTCCATCGGCGGTATGGCCGATACCTACTGGGGCAGGAACAAGGGCCGTTCCATGGAAGGCGTCATGGTGAAGGCCACAACCGTGATGGTAATATTGTTCATGGTGATTTCCGCCGTGTTGTGCATAGGAAGCTTTAAGTAAGTCAGAGGCTGTCGGTTACCGGCAGCCTTTTTTCAACCGCGGGGAAATTCCCGCGGAAAATGAGGCAGGTACGGGAAGTGTGCCATCATAAGGAGAATTTATGAATCAAGAGAAACTGGAACAGAGAAAACAGACCATATACGGTTTCATATGCGACGACCTGTATGTGCCCATGAAAATAAAGGAGATGGCGATCCTCTTAAACATTCCCCGGGAACAGAGAAGCGAGCTGGAGGAGGTTTTGGACGCCCTTACGGCGGAGGGAAAGATCGAGGTTTCCAAGAAGGGCAAGTACGCCAAGGCGGAGGGAAAATCCGTGGCGGGCAGATTCATCGGCAATGCCCGGGGCTTCGGTTTTGTGGAACAGCCGGAGGGGGAAGATATTTTCATCCCCGCGGATCAGGTGAACGGCGCCATGGACGGCGACGAGGTGATCTGCGCCCTGGCGCCCGTAAAGACCGGAAAACGCCGAGAGGGGAGCATTGCCAGGATCACCGGGCGGGCGGTGACCACCCTGGTGGGAACCTTTCAGAAAAATAAAAGCTTCGGCTTTGTGATCCCGGACAACCAGCGGTACGGGCAGGACATTTTTGTGCCCCTGGAGCGCTCCATGGGGGCTGTTACCGGCCATAAGGTGGTGGTGAAGATCACCGATTACGGCGGGAAGGACAGAAAGCCCGAGGGCAGGGTGGAGGAGATCCTCGGCCATAGCAATGACCCGGGCACGGACATTCTGTCTATTGTGAAAGGCTATGACCTGCCCATGGAGTTCCCGGAGAGCGTGCTGCGGCAGGCGCGGGAGGCCGCGCTTCCTGCTGAGGACCGGGAGGGACGGCTGGATATCCGGGACTGGCAGACCGTCACCATCGACGGGGAGGACGCCAAGGACCTGGATGACGCCGTGACTCTCACCAGGGAAGGGGAAAATTACCGCCTGGGCG
>CALWDR010000065.1 GCA_944376745.1 uncultured Lachnospiraceae bacterium | reverse complement strand
GCGCTGTGCTCCATGATGACGATCATGATCACCGGCTTTAAGTCCCGGAAGGAGAAGCGTTTGCCCCGCTCCGACTTGACCCGGTTGTACTGGCGCATGATCAGGTCCGACTCGTAGCAGCAGCTGCGCTCCCCGGAGAAATAGTAGCCGATCTTCTGGATCTCCACGTTGATGACAGTGCCGTCGGCCAGCTCCACCAGCAGGTCCATGATGACCAGACTTCCGGCCTCGGAGAGCTTGTTCCCGGACTGAGGGAGGACCTGACGGATTCGGACCTTCTGGGAGAGGAGGGCGGAGAGAAAGGCCTCCAGGCGTTCCGGGTGGAGGTCGGGGTTCATGATGTGCTTGAAGAAGGTATCGTAGGTGATGATAAGTCCACGTTTCCCCATGAGGAGAGCCAGAAGCTTTTCCTGATGCTCCTGCTCGAAGCCCAGGTAGATCTGGTAGCTGCGGGAATCCTCCTGCAGAAGCTTTAAGGATTCTTCGCGGGTGTAAGGAGCGCCCAAAATATCAGAACAGGTATAGAGAGGCGCTGGATGGGATACCGGAGAGGTATCGGTGGTGATGTGGTTGTGTTTTGCCATAGACAAGATCCTTTCTTTTCATAAATGAGAAATAAAAACAACGGGTAACAGTGTACTTGGAATGTCCGGCGAAACGCCAAAGAGATTAGACCAAGCAGAGTGTCGGTTTCGACAAACATAGGATAGCATGTTTTAAAGAAAAATGCAATAAAAAAAGAAAAGTGGCGGCCTACAATTCTATCGGTTTCCACGTCCCCTGCTTCTCCCCGTCAATGGAGCGGTACTGCTTTGGCGTAAAGCCCGTACATTTTCGGAACTGGCTGCAGAAGGCGCTGACATCCGTGAAGCCGCAGCTTAAAGCGATGGCCGATACCGTCATATTGGTGTTGGACAGAAGGTCGGTAGCCACATGGAAACGGTAGTCGAAGATATATTTTTTGGGCGAGATGGAAAATTCCTGCATAAAAAGCCGGTACAGATACGAGCGGTTGATGCCCACATAATCCGCGATGTCCTGCACATTTAAATTTTTGTGATAGTTGTTTTTGATGTAGAGCACGGCCTTCTGCAGATAGTCGTTGTCCAGCGGCTGGCGGCTTTCTGCCTGACTGTGAGTGAGGAAGCCGAAGATCATAAACAGGTTGCCCAGCAGCTCATAGTCGTTTGCGGTCTGATTTTTCATACCTTCTACGATGTTGTTGAGGCAGCCCATCAGCGCGTCGCTGGGGACATAGTCCACAAAGGGACATTTTCCCAGCAGGCCGCAGTTCTGCAGGATCGTCTGGGCGTCCTGGCCGTCAAAGCCGATCCAGATGTATTCCCAGGGCTCCTCGGAATCCGCGGTATAGTAAGTGGGTATATTGGGCTGAATGAGGAAAGCCTGGTTTTCCGATAAATGATAGGTGGTATTGTTGACGGAAAAACGTCCCTTCCCCTTGACAATAAAGTGAAGCAGGTACTGGGCCCGCACGGCGGGACCGAAATGATGGCTTGGAAGGCAGGATTCCTTTCCGGCGAAAAATATAATTAAGGAAGAAATTCCCCGGTAATTCACATTGCGGAAGAATTCCATACGGTTGTTAAGCGGTGTTGAAGTTACGGTATTTTCTGTCATGGATGCCTCCTTGGTCGAACAGAACAACATATGTCGAATGTGTACTTATATTTTAAATATACACCAGAAATATATCTTCTGCAAGACTTGCCCTCACAAGTCTATACTCTCCCAGGAAATCAGGTAAATGACCTCATGTTCTTTACATTGTGTATGATGTATAGTAAACTAAATGCAAATCAGAGGTGCAGGAGGCTATGCAAAATGGAAAGAAAAGCGATTTTAGAACCTGCCAGGATCGTGACCGCGCCGGGCAGAAAATATGCCTGGGAGACAAGACAGTGGCAGGGCTGTCCAACGCTGGCAAGGACCAGGCGGGGGCGGCTGTGGGCCGGCTGGTACAGCGGGGGCATTACGGAGCCGGATGAGAGAAATTACAATCTTCTGGTCTACAGCGACGACGAGGGACTGACCTGGAGTGAGCCGGTACTGGTGATCGACAGCAGGCCGGAGATAAATCTGCGGGCCATGGATATTCAGTTGTGGATAGATCCGGAGGGAAGCTTACGGGTATTCTGGACCCAGACCGGGGAGGCGGCAGAGAAGGATGAGACGGGGAGACGGTCCTGGTACTGCGATGATATATTCGGGGTATGGGAGATTTCCACCAGGGATGCGGATGCGGACCGGCCAGTGTGGACGGAGCCGGTCAGGATCAGCGACGGCTTTCTGCGCTGCAGGCCCACCGTATTGTCGGACGGAAGGATCATTATGTGCCCCTATGACTGGGTCCATGACCGATACGCGTATGACATCAGCAGCGACGGGGGCAGGTCCTGGGAGCGTTTCCTGGGCGCAGTCAAGGTCGGAGACAAAAGGTGGTACGATGAAGCCATGGTTGTGGAGCGAAGAGACGGAGCGCTTTGGATGCTTGCGAGAACAAATCAGGAGGGAGCCCTGGCGCAGACCTTTTCCATCGACGGAGGAAAAACCTGGTTTCCGGCGGGCGTAAGCGGGATTCGGAATCCCTCGTCCCGGTTTTTTATGGAACGGCTCGCCTCTGGGCGGCTGCTTCTGATCAACCATTATGAATTTACGGGCAGAGACCGACTGGCGGCATTTCTCTCCGAGGACGAGGGGGAGACGTGGCCTTACCATCTTCTTTTGGACGAGCGGGCAAATGTGAGCTATCCCGAGGCGGTGCAGTGCCCGGACGGCAGCATTTTGTGCATCTACGACAGGGACCGGGTCCCCATCGGGGAGATCCTGCTGGCCAGATTTACGGAGGAGGATATCTGTGCCGGCAGGCTGGTTTCGGAGGGCTCTTATCGTAAGAGAAAAATCAGCGCCTGCAGAAAATGCGATTTTTCACCGGAGGATGAAATGGTATGAAAGAGGAAGTCTGCCGGTTGATCCGAAGAGAAAAACCTGCTTGCAAACTATCCATATTCTCTGTATAATATACCTGTAAAGAGGGCGGGGGATGCCGGACGCGCGGCATCCCCCGAAGCTTTGAAACCTACGGACAGAGAAAGAAGGAAATACACATGGCAGGATATGTGATAAAAGTTACCATTGAGGATACCCATCCCCCGGTCTGGCGGCGGATCGTCATCCCGCGGCAGATCAGCTTCGGCTGCCTGCACGAGATTCTTCAGATTGCTTTTGGCTGGGAGAATGAGCATCTCCATGGGTTTACGCTGCCTCAGTCGGACATTCAGATCTCAGGCCCGGAGCTGGAGACCTGGGGGACGCTGCTGCCGGAGGATAAGACGGCGGTGGATACCTTTTTGCAAGATTATAAGTGGATTCGTTACACCTATGATTTTGGGGACGACTGGAGGCATAAGATCGTTTTTGAGAAGGAAGCGCCTGATTATCAGGAGCGCCATGCCGTCATTCTCAAGGCGAAGGGCGACAATTTTGAGGAGGACAGCGGGGGCGCCTGGGGACAGGAGACACAGCTTCCCTTTGATATGGAGAGTGCCAATGAGAGGCTGGCCCGAAAGGAATGCCCTGTGGTAAAAGAATCACGGAAGACGAAGAGTGCCATTTCCCAGGAAAAAAAGATGCGGGAGATCGAAGTAAGGATGAAGGAGATCCAGAAGCTGCTGCGCCGGCAAAAGGATTTGCCGCAGGCCGCCCCAGTTTCAAAACAGCGAAAGAAGACGGAGACCTCTCAAATGCAGAAGAAGCAGGAGGCGTGGGATGCCTTTTTCTGGGAGGCGGAGACCGGGAAGAAGGGCGTCCGGTATGTGGCCGAGGTGAAAAAAAGCCAGCGCTCCAGCAGGGAATATCTGCAGCAGTTAAGCGCTGAGGTGGTGAAGGACTATTGCAGATATCTGAGGATTCCAAGAGAGACCTTTGCGAGGCTGCGTCCGGTGGATGCTCTCTGGGAATGTTTAAAGGCGCATCCGGCGTATTATCTGTACGTGCTGTCGGAGGATGTGATCGACTATGGCAGGAAGCTTCTGGCCCGCGGGGAGGGGGAGATCTCCCTGCCGGAATTTCCGGGGCAGGTGAGCAGACTGGCGGAGCTTGGGCTCGTGTATTTGGAGTTCCAACAGGAAAAGAATCAGAAAAAAGCGATTTTTTCCGTTGCCTCGGATATGGAGGAGCTGTTTGCGTGCTTTACCGATGGCTTTTGCCAGGAGACTTATCAGATGCTGGAGCAGTGTGGGGAGGCAATCTGCTGTTACGCGGTGGTTTACGGTCTGGTTCCGTTGGATCTTTTGTACGAGCGTTACAAAGATACTTTTGAGATACAGATGGAAAAGGAGGATTTCCTGCGGATCGTCTACTGGTATTGCCGCTGCAACGAACTGATCCGGACCTATACGGAGACAGAAGGTAATGTCTGCTATGCGGCGGTACCGGGACTTGATCCGCATAAGATCCTTGAACAGCAGAAGCGTTATGGAGAAAATCTTGAGTATCGGCCGTTTACAAAGAACGAACTGCTGGTCTTTCGGGATAGTTTTGGAGAAATTTATCCCTGCTGGCAGGAGCTGGGCTTACTCCTGCTGCGGGCGTCGCAGTTGGAGAAGGAGGAAGTGGAAGAGGTAGTGCCGGAGTGCTTCCGTGAGGCGCTGTATGGCAAGAACCGGGAAGAGCTGGCAGACTTTTTGGAGGAATTTTACGCACCGGATAATCTGGGGGAGCAGATAACCCTGTGGCATATTTTGACGGATATCTGTATGGACACAAGGCTTCCGGTGCTGAAGGGCTACACCCGGAGGGAGTATGGGAAAAAGGAAAAGACAGACCCTTTTCAGATCAACGCCGTGGATGTGTCTGTCATAAAGGATACGGTGGAGGAGGATACGTCCCTGTTTGAGCTTCCCCTTGAGATACAGAGGGAATTGCTGGAGGCCACGAGCCTTAAGGATGTTTCTCTGCGCATCAAGGCCATGGAGCGGCTCCTGCGGAAGGTGGATGTGGAAAATAAAAGCTTGCTGTACGAGATGGCCGTCTGTTACCTGGAAGGGAATAAACAGAGCAGGGCGAGTAAGATACTGGAACGGTTGGACAAGCTCTGCCCCGAGGATGACAGCGTATGGGGGCTGGAAGACAGGTTCACAGAGGAAGTCAGCCAGACGGCAGATGAACTGCGGGAATATGGCGCGGAGCCCCTGTCTGAATATGACGGGGACGCCTTGTTCTGGGACCAGACAGCGGCTTCTGTGCCCTATCAGCGGGCGGTGCGGAAAATCGGAAGGAACGAGCCCTGCCCCTGTGGAAGCGGCAAGAAGTATAAGCATTGCTGTGGGAAAAATGCGTAGGGCAGCTTCCCCGCATATGCCGGGGAACACAGCGGCGGACAGGAAGCGTATAGAGAGCCAGGAGGCGGACAGGACGCGTAGAGGGAACACAGCGGCGGAAAGGAAGCGGAAAGGGACAGTAAAGGCATGGAGCTAAAGGCATACATTCAAAGTCATCAGATGCTCACGGACGGGGCCATGGGCACCTACTATGGAGAAAAATACGGGAGAGCGGGGAGCAGCCCGGAGCTTGTGAATCTCAGCCATCCGGACAGGATCATCGAGATCCACAAGGAGTACCTGCAGGCAGGGGCAGAGCTTTTGCGGACCAACAGTTTTGCCTCCAACCTGGCTACGCTCTTCGGCGGGCAGGCGGAGCGGGAGTTGACCAGGGAGGAACAGCTGCGGGCGCTGGCGGAAAATGTGAAGGCCGCCTACAGCCACGCCGAAGCCGCCGCGGCAGCCGTGAACCCCAGGGCGCTGCTGGCCGGAGACATCGGGCCCATCCCGGAGCAGGGGGAGGCGGAGCCGGAGAAGCTGCTGGAGGAGTATTTTACCATTGCGGACGCGCTGCTGGCGGCAGGGGCAAATATCATCTGGTTTGAGACCTTCTCCGATTTTCAGTATATTCTGCCTGTGGCGGAGCATATCCGCCGGCAAGGGGATGCGTTCGTCCACGCCAGCTTCTGCCTGAACAAATTCGGCTATACCCGTTCCGGCATCAGCGCCCAGCGGATTTTGACCACAGCCGGGGAGAGCGGGCTTCTGGACGGCGTGGGCTTTAACTGCGGCATCGGCTCCACCCACATGCTACGGATCTTAAAGAACCTGGAGCTGGGCAGTCTTCCGGTGTCCGTGATCCCCAATTCCGGTTATCCGGACATTATCAACGACAGGACCGCTTACCAGGAAAATACAGCCTATTTCTGTGAGAATATGAAGGAGATCGGGGCCCTGGGTGTCAATTTCCTGGGCGGCTGCTGCGGCACCACCCCCGCCTATATCCGAAGGCTACATGAGACGGTTCCGCCGGGGGTCCCAAAGAGAAGGCCCGAGGCAGAGAAAGTTCCGGGCGGAACCGGTCAGGAGGGCCGGGGGAAGCCTAATGGGGGCGGAACCGGTCAGGAGGGCCGGGGGGAGCCTAATGGGGGCGGAACCGATCAGGAGGGCCGGGGGAAGCTTAATGCGGGCGGAACCGGAGAAGAGAAGCGGATTAGAAAGGATAGAAATCCATTTTACCGGAAGCTTCAGGGACCTGGGAAAGCCGTGGTGGTGGAGTTGGACCCGCCCCACGACGGGAACTGTGAAAAAATCATCCAGGCCGCCCTGCTGTTGAAGGAGGCGGGAGCGGATCTGATCACCTTCTCCGATTGTCCCATGGGCAAGCTGCGGGCGGACTCCATCATGACCGGGGCCAAGATCCAGCGGGAGATCGAGCATCCCGTCATGCCCCACGTGACCTGCCGGGACAGAAACCGCCTCAGCGTGGGGGCGGCATTTCTGGGCGCGCACATGAACGGCATCCGAAATATGCTTTTAATCACCGGGGACCCGGTGCCCGGCGGGGACAGAAGCGGCGTCAGCCCGGTATTCGATTTCCATTCCGTGACGCTGATGGAGTATTTAAGGGAAATGAACCAGGAATATTTTTCGGAGGACCCCATTGTGTACGGGGGCGCTTTCAACCACGGGCGGGCAAATCTGGATAAGGAGATCGCCCGCATGAAACGGAAATGCGAGGCCGGGGCGGATTATTTCCTGACCCAGCCCATTTACAGCCGGGAGGACATAGCGCGGATCGCCTATGTGAAGGAGCGGGTGGATACCAGGATCTTGTGCGGCATTATGCCCCTGGTCAGCTACCGCAACGCCAGCTTTATGAAAAATGAGGTCTTCGGCATCCATGTGCCGGAGGAGATCGTGGCCCGCTACCGGAAGGATATGAGCAGGGAGGAAGGGGAAGAAACCGGGATCGCCATTGCCCTTGAAATGGCGGCGCAGCTTCGGGAAATGGCGGACGGATATTATTTCATGGCGCCCTTTAACCGGGCCTCCATGATCTGCACCATTATGAAAAGGATGAGGGAACAATGCCTGATTTAAGACAACGACTGAAAGAAGAAATCATTTTCCTGGACGGAGCCACGGGAACCAATCTGCAGCGGGCCGGTATGCCAACCGGCGTCTGCCCGGAGCTTTGGATCCTTGAACACCCGGACGCCCTGTTGGAATTGCAGAGGGGGTATGTACAGGCGGGAAGCCAGATCCTGTATGCCCCTACCTTTTCCGGGAATGCCATAAAGCTTGGGGAGTATGGCGCGGCGGAACGCTTGACGGAAATCAATCAGAGCCTGGTTGCCTTGAGCAGGCAGGCGGCGGGGGCGGACTGCCTGGTGGCCGGCAATCTGACCATGACGGGGCGCGCCCTAAAGCCGGCGGGGGATATGGAATTCGAGGAGCTGGTGGATTGCTACAAGGAGCAGGTGCGCGCCATCGCCGGAGCCGGGGCGGACCTCTTTGTCATAGAGACCATGATGAGTATTCAGGAGTGCCGGGCGGCGGTGCTGGCGGTGAAGGAGACCACGGATCTGCCGGTCTTTGTGACCGTGACCCTGGAGGAAAACGGGCGGATGCTCTACGGCACCGACCCGGTGACCGCTCTGATCACCATGGAGGCCCTGGGCGTGGACGCCTTTGGCATCAACTGCTCCTGCGGGCCGGACGCCCTCGTCCCGGTTGTGAGGGAAATGGCGGACTATGCCCGGATCCCCCTGATCGCGAAGCCCAACGCAGGTATGCCAAAGCTTGTGGATGGAAAGACGGTCTATGATATGCCGAAGGAGGCCTTTGCGGCGCATATGAGGTCCCTGGTGGAGGCGGGAGCCTCCATTGTGGGGGGCTGCTGCGGCACGGACGCCTCCTATATCGCGACTGTGAGGGAGGCGGTCCGTGGCATCCGCCGGGACAAAGGCACGGCGGAGCAGGGAATCGGCAGAATCCTCACCAGCGAGCGTGGCAGGGTGGAAATTTTCCTGGACGGGCCCCTGCATATCGTGGGGGAGCGGATCAATCCCACGGGCAAGAAAAAGCTCCAGGCGCAGCTTCGGGAGGGCAGTCTGGAGCTGGTGGAGGACATGGCCCGGGAGCAGGAGGCCAGGGGCGCGTCCGTCCTTGACATCAACGTGGGCATGGGCGGCATCGACGAGCAGTCCATGATGCTGGCGGCCATTCAGCGGGTGGGAGAGGTGTCCGGCGTTCCCCTCTGCATCGATTCCAGCGATCCTGCGGTGACAGCCGCCGCGCTGCGGCAGTACCCTGGGCGGGCCCTGGTAAATTCCATTTCCTGCGAGCGGGTGAAGATCGAGGAGCTTCTGCCCATTGTGAAAAAATATGGCGCCATGTTCATTTTGCTGCCCCTGTCGGAGGAGGGAATGCCCAAGGGTCTGGAAGAACGCTGGGAGAATATTCAGTATGTGTGGAAAAAGGCCCGGGAGCTGGGATTTTCCAGGGAGGATATTGTGGTGGACGCTCTGGTGGCAGCCATTGCCGCTGAGCCGGAGGCCGCGCGGGATACCCTTGCCACCATTGAGCGGTGCCGCAGGGAGGGCTTTGCCACCATCTGCGGACTTTCCAATATCTCCTTTGGCCTGCCGGACAGAAGCTATTTAAACAGTGTTTTTCTGGCCATGGCAGTCAGCCGGGGACTTACCATGGCCATTGCCAACCCCTCTCAGGAGCTGTTTTTAAGGAGCCGCCTGGCGTCGGATCTGCTGATGGGCAGGGAAAATGCGGCGCTGCGTTATGTGGAAAGCTGTCAGAATCTCCGCCGGGAGGAGGCCGCCGGAAGGGCGGAGAATGATCAGGTTATTCGCCGTGAGGAGGAGGCCGGAAGGGCGGAGAATGATCAGGCTATTCGCCATGAGGAGGCCGCCGGAAGGGTGGAGAATGATCAGGTTATTCGCCGTGAGGAGGATGCCGGAATGGCGGGAAGCGGCCAAAAGAAGGGGCCGGGAGAAGGCACGGCGGGGATCGAGGAAAGGCAGGAGGCGCTTCTGGAAACGATCCGTCAGGATGTGCTGAGGGGCCGGGGAAAGCAGGTGCAGTCCCATATTCAGGAGGCCCTGGAACACTCAGCGGACGCTTTCTTCTTGTTGAATCAGGTCCTGATTCCGGCCATCAACGAGGTAGGACGGCTGTTTAACGAACAGAAATATTTCCTGCCCCAACTGATGATAAGCGCCAAAGCCATGGAGTCCGGCGTGGCGGTGCTGGAGCCGGTGCTGCGCAGGAAGCGCGGAGATTCCGAGGGCCCCACGGTGGTGCTTGCCACCGTCAAGGGGGATATTCATGATATCGGCAAGAACCTGGTAGCCATGATGATGAAGAACTATGGCTTTCGTGTGATCGATCTGGGCAAGGATGTGGGGAAGGAAGCCATCCTTGCGGCGGCCCGGGAGCATGGGGCGGACGTGATCGGTCTCTCCGCGCTGATGACCACCACCATGAGCTATATGAAGGAAGTGATCGCCGCCGTGAAAGAGGAGGGGCTTCCTGTCAAAGTCATCGTGGGCGGAGCCGCCGTGACGCCGGAATATGCCCGGGAAATCGGTGCGGACGGCTATTCCGCGGACGCGGTGGAGGCTGTGGAGCTGGTGAAAAGGCTGACCGTGACCAGTGACTGAAAAAACGCAAAATGCGTACAAAAATGATTTTTTGTTGAAAAGTGTGTCGATATGTTATATAATGGCGTTACTGGCAAGGGAGTATGCCTTTGACGGTAGCGTTATTATCTTATGTTTGGACAGGCATTACCTTCCAAGCTTATCATTGTTTTTACATCACAGACAGGAATTATTTTCCAAGCTTATCATTGTTTTTACATCATAGACAGCAATTTTTCACAGAGATTCCAGGGAATCGCAATGTGTATTTTATTTTTATGTGAAAGTTCAGGTCTGAGCTTTTATTTCCCTTTATTTTGCACTTTGACAACTGAATGACCGTTCTCAGAACGATACAAGGCTGCCCTAGATAACAGGTGGATGGTGCCACAGGGGCAGACCGGGAAAGACGCACCTGTGGAAGGGATCATGTAGCGAATAAAGCGAGGGTGCAGGAAGCATATGAGGGAGACGGCGGGAAGGGACAATGCGCAGAGATTCGGAGCGGTATTATGTCAGCGAAAGCTGACCCGAATTCCGCCCCAAGGCTCGCGGGTGAGTCTTGAAATGAAAAGCGTGACTTTTTGCCCCTGGCATTTTATAATGATAGCAAGAAAATAAGCCGGGACAGCCTGAAAAGGCCGCCTGGCAGATCATAAAAGAAAAAGGATCGTGATCGTCATGAAGAAAAAGATAGTTACAATCCTGGGAGGGTTGCTGGTCCTGGCATTGGTTGTGATTCTGGCATGGACGGTGGGCAACGGCTGCACCTCCAAAAAGGAGGAGCATGAGGAGGCGGAGGAGAAAACAGAATCCGACTCTGGAAAACTGCCTGCGGATAACGAGGATGAGAAGGACTTTGAGGATACGGAAGCTCCGACATCCGATCCGTCATCTGACGGAGCGCCCTCAGAGGAAAGCGGCGTTTCCGATGGGGAAAAAGCTGCCGGGGATTCCGGCAGTACAGAGGAATCCGGCAACCGGAAACCATCCGGCGGCGTTGAAACTGACGGAAGCAGCGGGGGCACCGGCAGTCCAGAGCCGTCCGGGGACTCTGGGACCAGCGGCAGTCCAGAGCCGTCCGGGGACTCCGGGGTCAGCGGCAGCTCGGAGCCGTCCGGGGATTCTGGGACCAGCGGCAATTCGGGAAACTCTGACAGCGTATCTGCACCGACTACTCCCGGCGAGCCGGAAAAGCCGACGCATACGCATACCTGGGTAGAGCAGACCACTACGGTTACTCATGAAGCCACTGGGCATTATGAGACGAAGGTGGTGAAGGAGGCTTGGGATGAGGAAGTGTATGAGTACAGAGACATTTGTAATAAATGCGGAAAAGATGTAACTTCAGATGAAGATTTGTTGTTTCATTATTCGTTTGAGTGTGATGGTAGCTATAGTAATGTGCCTGTTAAAACAGGAACCATTCATCATGATGCCGAAACCGAGCAGGTCTGGGTGGAAGATACCCCAGCCTATACGGAAACCGTGAGGACAGGGACATATAAGTGCAGTGGATGTGGTGCCACAAAATAGTAAAGCGTATGGAAATCTGATACATGAAAATTTCATGATGTCAAGAAAAAAGAATCTGACTGTTGAAAAGTTGGGTTCTTTTTTTAACCGACAAAGGAAGGAGAGAAAAGAAATGAAACAGAATTGGAAACGATTGTTGTCCGGCCTGCTGGTTCTTGTCTTTCTGATGACAGGAATGGGCTATATACCAGAGGTACAGGCAGCCGATCAGACGGAGGTCTA
>CALWDR010000064.1 GCA_944376745.1 uncultured Lachnospiraceae bacterium | reverse complement strand
TCTGAACAAGATACAGGGCCTGATCGCGCACAGGATACCGGTGCTGCTGGTGGCGGGGGATGCGGATACGGTGGTGCCCTTCCGGGAAAACGGCCAGCTTTTATATGCGGAATATACTTATGCCGGCGGGCCGGTGAAGCTGATCCTAAAGCCCTGCGTGGGGCACCATCCCTACAGCCTTGAGGATCCCGCAGAGATCGTGGACTGGGTGGAATTAGACAGGGAGTTTGGCTGTATCCTGGAGGAGGGCGCCAGGGACTGGCAGATCTTTCAGCAGAAGGAAGACGGCTTCGGGGAAATTTCCCTGGCCGGGCGGTGCGTGAACCTGTTTGACGATAAGCCTTACCACGCCTTTGTCCGGGTGGTAAATGAGGCCGACGGCCTGCCCGTGGTGGACTGGACGCGGTGCGAAGCCTGTGAGAACAACCGCTGGAGGGTCGCCCTTAAAGTGCCAAGAGGCGGCCTGTACCGGATAGACACCTGCATGGACCTGGCGGATAGCTGCAGCGACTGGTCCATCCGCGGGGACTGTGTCTGTCACCTGGGGGTGGGCGACGTCTTTGTGATCGCGGGCCAGAGCAATTCCGCCGGATACGGCAAGGATTTTATCAGCGACGAGCCGGAGCCGGGCGTGCACCTTCTGAAAAATAACGGGCGCTGGGACCTGGCCTCCCACCCCATGAACGATTCCACCGGCACCCTTCATCCCCAGAACCGGGATTATGCCAATACGGGCCACAGCCCCTATTTAAGCTTCGCGAAATATCTCCGGCGGGAGCTGGGGTATCCCATCGGTCTGGTGCAGACCGCTCTGGGGGGAAGCCCTCTGGAAAGCTGGAGCGGGGAGGACGGCAGTCTGTACCGCAATTTTATCCATACAGTGGAAGCTTTAAACGGAGTCAAAGGCGTGCTCTGGTATCAGGGCTGCTCCGATACGGATCCCGCGGCCTGCCGGACCTACGGGGAACGATTTGAAAAAATGGTGCGGGATATGCGCCGTGCTCTGGATAGCCCTGGGCTTCCCTTCCTGACCTGCCAGCTGCATAAGGTGATGAGCAGGTGCGGGGAGGAGACCAACCGGGGCTGGGGCATGGTGCGGGAAGCCCAGCGGCGGGCGGCCCAGACCATACCGGGGGTATTTGTGATCTCCACCCTGGGCGGCGGGATGTCGGACGGCATACACAATGCCGCGTCCGCCAATCTGGTGATCGGAGAACGGCTGGCCAGGTGCGCCCTGCGCCACCTGTACGGCAGGAATGTCATGAGCGATTCCCCGGATCTTCTGCGGGCTGTGAAGGACGGACCGGCAAAGGTAAGGCTGGAATTTCAAAATGTCTATCGAAATTTGGAGTGGATGAGCGAATGGGCCCAGGACAAGATCTTCTGCCTGGAGGGAGAGGGAAAGCGCTTTCTCCCGGCGGCGGTCAGAATCACGGGGGCCGACACGGCAGAGCTGGAATTTGCGGAAGAATTGCCCGGCGGCTGCGTGGTCCACGGGGCATACGAGGCGGATCTTCCCTATCTGCCCTTGACGGACAGCGCGTCCAGGCTGCCGATGCTGTCCTTTTATGGCGTTTGCGTGAAGGAGGAACAAAGAGGATGATAAGAGAAGAATTTTACGGAAATGAATGGGATTTTCAATTTGTGGTTTACCGGCCGGCGGTCCTTAAGGAGCAGCTGCCTCTGCTGGTGCAGCTGCACGGGGCCGGGGAGGTGGGAGCCGGCAAGGAGGATCTCTACAAGGTTGACATCCATGGATTTTCCAAGATCCTCACAGCAGAGGCGGAGTATCCCTGTATCGTCGCAATGCCCCAGTGCAGGCCCGAGAGCTTCTGGGTGGCTGAGATCCCGAACATCCGCCATTTTATTCAGGAACTGGTGAATAAGTACAGGGCGGATGAGTCCAGGATCTATCTGACGGGCCTCAGCATGGGCGGATACGGCACCTGGTACACGGCCTCCCGCTATCCGGAGCTTTTCGCGGCCATCGCGCCGGTCTGCGGAGGCGGAATGGTCTGGAAGGCTCCCCTTCTGAAAATGCCCATCTGGGCCTTCCATGGCTCTGAGGACGAGGTGGTCTATCCCTCGGAGACCATAGAGATGATCCACAAAATAAGAGCCGAGGGGCAGAACAAGGAAGAGGTGAAAATGACCATCGTGGACAACGTGGGTCATAATGCCTGGGACTATGCCTACACGCCCAAGCTGATGGAGTGGCTGCTGTCCAAGCGCCGGTAGAGCTTGTGGGGCTGTCGTGAATCACGATAGATTTCTTTTTTTGAAACTATCTGTTTTACGACAGCCCCATAGCTTTCAACGTCATTGACAAGGAGCGGAAAAACCTTTATAGTACAAGTATAGAAGGACAAAGATTCATACATGGCACATCAAGGGAGGCGGAAAAATGGCGCGCACGGTAGCGATTGGGATCCAGCAGTTCAATGAGATCATTGAAAATAATTGTTTTTATATTGACAAAACAGACTTCATCCGAGAGTGGTGGGAGAGCAGAGACAGCGTAACTCTGATCACCCGCCCGCGCCGGTTTGGAAAGACGCTTAACATGAGCATGGTGGAGCAGTTTTTTTCTGCCAGGTACGCAGGCCGTGGGGATTTGTTTGAAGGGCTGTCCATCTGGCAGAAGGAGGAATACCGTGCGCTGCAGGGAATCTTCCCGGTGATATTTGTAAGCTTTGCGGGTGTAAAATCCAAAACGTTTCAAGGGGTGAGGGACGGAGTGATCAAAGCCATCGCCAACGCGTATGAAGCTCATGCGTATCTGAAGGAGAGCGGTGTATTGGAAAAAGATGAGAGCGAGTATTTTGAAGCTTTTCACAAATATGCTATCGATCCGTCCGTGAATAAGCAGATTGCGGACTCCGTGGTGGGCGCGTCCCTGCAGACCCTTTCCATGTATCTGGAACGGTATTATGGGAAAAAGGTGCTGATTCTGCTGGATGAGTATGATACGCCGCTGCAGGAGGCCTATGTGGATGGATATTGGGATGAGATGGTAGGCTTCATCCGGGAATTGTTTAACCTGACTTTTAAGACGAACCCCTGGCTGGAGCGTGCTATCATGACGGGAATCACCAGAGTCAGCAAGGAATCTATTTTCTCAGATTTGAATAATTTGGAAGTAGTAACGACGACCTCCGACAAATATGCAGATTGTTTTGGCTTTACAGAAGAAGAGGTATTTGCTGCTATGGAGGAGTGTGGATACACAGATAAAGAAACCGTAAAAAGGTGGTATGATGGTTTTACTTTTGGACATATCAGGGATATTTACAATCCATGGTCGATTTTGAATTATTTGGATAAAGGAGAAGTTACCACCTACTGGGCGAACACAAGCTCCAACAGTCTGGTGGGAAAGCTGATCCGAGAGGGAAGCAAGAGCATTAAGACCTCCTTTGAGGCATTGCTGTCCGGGGAACACCTGAAAACAGCCATAGATGAGCAGATCGTATATAACCAGCTTGACGAAAATGAACAGGCTATCTGGAGCTTGCTGTTGGCCAGCGGTTATCTGAAGGTGGTATCCTTTGGATCCTATGAAAATGATGAGGGCACCAACGACCTGAAGGGCGGGGAGTATGAGCTGGCGCTGACGAATCTGGAAGTGAAGATCATGTTCCAGAATATGGTGCTTGCGTGGTTTGGGACCGTAAAATCCGATTATAATGAATTTGTGCACGCCCTGCTTATGGGGGATGTGGATGCCATGAACGAATACATGAACCGGGTGGCGGCGGAGACCTTCAGTTTCTTTGACACGGGCAGGCGAGCTTCCGGAAGGGCGGAGCCGGAGCGTTTTTATCACGGGTTTGTGCTGGGGCTGATGGTGGATTTAAGAGACCGGTATGTGCTTACCTCCAACCGTGAGAGCGGATTCGGGAGGTACGATATTGTGCTGGAGCCATTGTCCCAGGCGGACGATGGGATCATCATAGAGTTTAAGATCTACAATTCCAGAAGGGAACAAAATCTGGAGGAAACCCTGCAAAACGCGCTGAAGCAGATTGAAGACAAGAAGTATGAGGCAGATCTGCTGGCCAGAGGAATCCCGGCGGAGCGGATCCGGAAATATGGCTTTGTCTTCGAGGGAAAGAATGTGCTGATTGGCGGGGATGGAGATTGAAGCGGGTGTCGCATTGACATACGCTGACAGGAAGCAACAGGAAATAGTGGAGGATACAATCATGCTGCGTATCATTTTTGGCGATTATAAAGGAAAAAATTATATCCTGGACCCGGATACGTATTTTGACAATGTGTATGAGGATGAGTGGCTCACAGACCCTGTCAGTAAGGAAATGGTGCGGGATATTGACCGCTCCGAGCTTGTGGGTCCCAATCTGGTGCAGAGTCCGGTGCTGGGGGCGATTTCTCCCAGCCGGCTGTCCGGCGGGGTGAAGACGCTGATCCTGATTGAAAACGATCCCGCACACGTATATAATGCCTCTGCCTGCGGCGAAAATTGCGCGGCCTGGCTGTTGAAGCTGGGAGCGCGTAAGGACATCACAGTCCGCCTGGGTTATCTGATGCATTTTTCCGATGGACCATTTGAAATAGAGGTCGTGAACACGGGAAAGCTGGTCAGAAATCAGAAGGAGCTGGTGCGTGAGGTGATCATGCAGGATCTGTTGGAGGCGGAGTATGTATGAGGGGAAAATATGAGATTGAGCTGTACAACAACAAGGTGCATTAGACTTGTACGGTCCTCACAGATGAGGATTGGGAAATGAGATTGGCGGGGTATCATGACCGGATCATTTTTATTGACGAAGGGAATGCGTTCCTGCGGTCAAAGCGGTTTGCCGCCAGTGTGAAGGGATCCGATAATTATTTTGTGATCATCTATCGGGACAGTCTGTACGAACTGCCATACAGCATTGAGGAAATATACGGACTCCGAGAGACAAGGGATTCCCAGAAGTACCGGAATCCCAGGCGTGTGTACAATGAGCAGTATCATTTATATACTGGCGAAGCCTAAACCGGCATCAAATTTACAGCCCATACCGCTCCATCCAGTAATCGATCTGCAAAAGATACCCCACCATCTGCACCCCGGCCATGAGCTGCCCGTACCAGGGCCGTCCATAGTCCTTGGGGCTGTCGAGAAACGCCAGCACTTTTTTCTTATCCACGATTTCCAGAATCGGCGAGCTTTTTTGCCGCAGCACTTTCCGCAACCGGTTTGCCACAAGCCGTTCATAGGCTCTGTCGTAGGTTTTCGGATAGGGAGATTTTTTCCGAAATAAAATTTCCTCCGGCAGAAATTCCCGGCCCGCCTCCACCAGAAGGCTTTTGGGAACACCGTCCTTACACTTCAGCTCCCAGGGGATATTGTATACATATTCCAGGATCCGGTGATCCGCGAAGGGCACCCGGGCCTCCAGCCCCCAGTACATGCTGCAACGGTCCATGCGGTTTAAGAGGGTGGCCATAAACCAGCGCACATTGAGCCAGGCGATCTCCCGCCGCCGGGCGTCAAGGCGAGATTCCCCCGGAAGGGCGGGAGTGGCGGCAAGGGAGCTTTCGTAGGCGGCAGCGGCGTAGTCCGGGATGTGAGTTTCCCGCAGAAAATCCTCTCTGAGAAGGGAGGTGCGGGGTTCCATGTCGTAGGACCAGGGGAACAGAGGCTGCCGCAGCAGATCCTCCCGGTGAAACCAGGGATAGCCGCCGAAGATCTCATCGGCGCATTCCCCCGTCAGGGCCACCGGATGGGTCTGTACCACCTGGGAGCAGAAGTGGAGGAGGGAGGATTCCACGTCCGCCATACAGGGCAGATCCCGGGCCAGAACGGCGTCGTAGAGGCCGTCGGCCTGCTGCCGGTTGCTGCAGGTGAGGACGGTGTGGCTGCTGTCCAGACGTTTTGCCATAAGCTCCGCAAAAGGGCGGTCCAGCGTACTCTGAAAGGCGTTGGGGACAAAATGCTCCTGGCTTCCCGCAAATTCAAAGGAGAAGGTCTTAAGCTGTTTTCCCTGCTTTGCCAGCGCCTGGCCGGCCATGGCCGACACCAGACTGCTGTCCAGCCCGCCGGAGAGGAAGGCGCACAGGGGCACGTCGGACACCATCTGGCGGCTGACGCTATCGGACAGAAGGAAAGAAACCTTCTCCACGGTCTGCCCGTAGCTGTCGGTGTGGGGCGCTGCGGCAAGGGCCCAATAACAGTGGTCCAGGATTCCCCTTCTGGAAACCGTGAGATAATGGCCCGGAAGCACCTCCTTCATATGTACGAACACTCCGTGCCCCGGCGTTCGGGCCGGGCCCAGCCCCAGAACCTCACACCAGCTCTCCTCGTTGAGCTTTGGCCGGATGCCATAGGCGAACAGGGCTTTCGCCTCGGAGCCAAAGACCAGGGAATCCGCGGTCTCCTGGTAGAAAAGAGGCTTCACGCCCAGATGGTCTCTGGCCAGCAGGAGCATATCCTTCCCGGAATCGTAGAGGGCGAAGGCGAAGATGCCGTTTAATTTTCGGACGAATTCACAGCCGAAGGCCAGATAGGCGTTCAACAAAATTTCCGTGTCGCAGTGGGTATCCCATGGAAGGGAAAAGCTCTTTAACTCCTCCCGCAGCTCCCTGCCGTTATAAAGCTCCCCGTTGTAGGAGACGGATACCCCGGCCTTTTCCATGGGCTGCGCCCCGCCGGAGGGGTCGATGACAGAGAGCCGGGTGTGGGCCAGCCCGCAGTGAGCGCTCAAAAAGATATGGTTGTCGTCCGGACCGCGGCGCAGCAGGCTGTCCCTCATTTTATGCAGACGCATACTCCAATGCATCTCTTTTCGGTAGTCAAATTTTGCCTGGTAAAATCCGGCAATTCCGCACATAGCAATCCTCCCTGAATCAAAATTTATGCAAATGAATCATCCCTCATATAGCTGGCGGCAGAACCTGCCGCCAGCGGGAAAGTCCGGGCGTTCTTAAGCCGGGCTTTCCTGTTTCAATGGTGCCCCTAAGCGGGACTTACGATCACCGGCTGCACCTGGGTGTGGGCCAGGGCCTTGAGAATGGTATCCGGCAGGAAATTAATATGAGCCGTCATAGAGTTGGGCTTTCCTCTGTAATTATCCTGTCCGAAGGGCACAAAATAAATATTTTTCGTGTTCAGCAAAATACCGATATTTTTAAGGTTCATACCCAGCGCGTCGTTGGTGGATAAGGCGATCACCAGCGGCTTGTTGTTGCGCAGATGGGATTTGGCGGCCATCAGGACCGGGGTATCCGAGATGCCGTTGGCCAGCTTTGACAAGGTGTTTCCCGTGCAGGGCGCGATCACCAGCACATCCAGAATGGACTTGGGACCGATGGGCTCCGCGCCGGGGATGGTGACGATGGGTTCCCGGCCGCTGAGGCTTCTGGCCCGTTCTATAAAATCTTCGCAGTTTCCGAAGCGGGTATCCATGGAGGCGGCGTGGTCCGAAAAAATGGTGTACAGGTTCGCGCCTGATTCTTTCAGCTGCTCCACCGCCTCAAATATTTTTTCGTAGGTACAGAAGGAACCGGTAAATGCGATTCCGATATTTTTTCCATGAAAATCAAAATCCATGTGATAACATCCTCTCCAAAATAGTCTTTCCCATAATCTCCCCTGCCGTCTGGGGGCTCCATTGACCCGGAAGCCCCGGACAGCGCGTGCAGGACAGCCCCAGGGAGCGGGCGGTCCCAAGATCAAATCCAAAAGGAGCGGAGGCAATGTCAAAAATCCGGCAGTGTTCAGGCAGCCGCGATAGGAGGGAGGGGGACAGCACCCGGGCCGGAATGGTATTGATCACAAGGTCAAAGTCCATGGGCGGCTCTGCTTCCGGGTTCCGGTCTGTGGATGCTCCTGCTTCCGGTTTCTGGCTTGTGGAGACCTCTGCTTCCGGGCCCCGGTTCTTAGCTGCCCCTGTTTCCGGAAAAGGAAAAGCCAGATGCCCCTGAGCCCTCGCCCGGGCCAGGGCGGCCTCCTCCCGTTCCAGCACCCAGAGCTTTACGGAAAATGCGGACAGAAGCCTTGCGGTTTCCTGGCCGCAGCGGCCATATCCCAGAAGGAGAATTTTCCGCTCCGTCAAGGAAAATGGCGTATCCGAAAGAAGCACCCCCAAAAGCCCCTCAGCGGTCAGCGCGGCGTTTGCCGAAAGAAAGGTTTCTTCTTCCAACAGGTCCGCCGTGGAAATCTGTTTCCGGTGGCAGGCCTCCCGGAAGGCTTTGGGCAAAGCGCCGCCCACCAGAAACTGTCCGGGCGTCAGCTCCTCCAAAAGTGCCGCCAGAGAAATACCGGGCACCTGTGAAGAATCCGCCGAAGCCCGCCCGTTCCCGGGAGGAGAAGCCTCTTGGGCCGTACCTGCAAGATAGATTCCGTCTTTGGAGATCGGTACCGGGCACACCACAACCCGTGCCCCGGCAAGCGCTTCCCGGAGAGTTCTGGCCGGGCCGGAATCCGGCGAAAGCGGGTCGGGACGGCAGGGAGCAGAGTCCGGCAGAGCTGAAACGGCAAAGACCGTCACCTCCTGACCCAGATTTCTCAGGCAGGCGGCCAGATAGCTTTGGCGCAGATCGCCTCCCAGCACGGAAAAGGTTGAATTTGGCATTGCGGGTACGCTCCGTAAGGATTTTTCATTCAAAACAGTATATGTCGCGGGGCGGTAATTTGTGCGTGTTCAAAATCTTTCCGGAATCTTGTCTTGTTGAAAGCGGGAAGTCGTGGTAGAGTAGAGATAGAAAAACAAAAGGAAAAGGAGGTAGTATCATGAAGTTTTATAAATGTGAAGACTGCCAGAGTGTAGCAATGGAAATTATCGCGGGCCAGTGCGCCGGTGAAAAAAATTACCGGGAGGTTCCCGCCAATACGGTGGACGCGTCCCAGGAAAAGCACGTGCCGGTGGTGGAGCGTGAGGGCGATACTCTTACGGTGAAGGTGGGAAGCGTGGAACATCCCATGCTGGAGGAGCATTATATCATGCTCATCTATCTGGAGACCTGCAGCGGCGGACAGCTTCGGAAATTAAAACCGGGCGACGAGCCCAAGGCCGTATTTGAAATACCGGAGGGCCAGACACCCAAGGCTGTGTACGAGTACTGCAATATCCATGGCCTGTGGAAGACAGAGCTGTAATAGCTGCCGGCAGCGTTACTGGTCACGGAGTGAACCGTAACCCCTGCAGCGCGGCCTGGTTTCAAAAAATAAAAAAAGCTCTTGATTTTTGAAAAGAAGTATTGTATTCTGAAGAGGAATTGAGAGGATTCCTGTGACTGACGGAAAAGGTGGGCTTACCACCGGGAAGCAGGAATTGATAAGTTGCCGACCGTCTGGGCAGTATCGCTAGCGATACTGCCCTTTTCTTATTTTTTCCTGCGAAAGGAAATAAGAAAAGGGCGTATCCGGGGGCTCATCCCATGGCAGGCGCCGTGAGTCCCGCAATACCGGCGATACCAATTTTTCAGGACAGGAGAACGACAATGAGAGAAGCATGGAAGGATTTTAAAGGTGGAAACTGGGAGAAACAGGTGGATGTGCGGGATTTCATCCAGAGAAATTACACGCCCTACGAGGGAAATGAGGATTTCCTGGCGGGGCCCGCGGCGCGCACCCAGGAGGTCCGCGGCAAGCTGGAGGAGCTTCTTCGGGAGGAGTACGAAAACGGCGGCGTGCGGAAGGTGGACCCGAAAACCGTGATCACCCCCACAGCCTTCGGGCCGGGCTATCTGGATCGGGAAAAGGACATTATCGTGGGATTGCAGACGGACGAGCCCCTGAAACGAGCCTGCAATCCCTTCGGCGGCATGCGTATGGTGCGGGAGGCCCTGAAAGCCTACGGCTCTGAGGCGTCGCCGGAGCTGGAGCTGGCCTTTCGTTACCACAAGACCCACAACGACGGCGTATTTTCCGCCTACACCCCGGAGATCCGGGCGGCCAGGACCTGCGGCCTCATCACCGGGCTTCCCGACGCCTATGGACGGGGAAGGATCATCGGCGACTACCGCCGGGTGGCCCTCTACGGGGTGGATTTTCTGATGGAACAGAAAAAGGAAGATAAGCTTAAGGTGGGGTGTCAGGTCATGCTGGAGGGAACCATCCGCCAGCTGGAGGAGCTGGACGGCCAGATTACGGCCCTGGGCCAGCTGAAGGAGATGGCGGCCTCCTACGGCTATGACATTTCCGGCCCGGCCAGGAACGCCAGGGAAGCGGTGCAGTGGGTGTATTTTGCCTACCTTGCCTCCATCAAGGAGCAGAACGGGGCGGCCATGAGCCTGGGGCGGGTCAGCACCTTCCTGGATATTTACATGGAGCGGGATCTGAAGGCCGGCGTGCTCACCGAGGAAGGGGCCCAGGAGCTGATGGACGATTTCGTGCTGAAGCTTCGGATGGCCCGGCATCTGCGGACACCGGAGTACAACGAGCTGTTCGGCGGCGATCCCATGTGGATCACCGAGGCCGTGGGCGGCATGGGGGAGGACGGAAGGACGCTGGTGACGAAAAATTCCTACCGGGTGCTTCACACCCTCTACAACCTGCACACCGCCGCGGAGCCCAATCTGACGGTGCTGTGGTCGGAAAATCTGCCGGAGGCCTGGAAGCGCTACGCGGCGAAGGTGTCCTGCGAGACGGATTCCATCCAGTATGAAAATGACGATATCATGCGGCCCCACTATGGGGATGATTACGCCATCGCCTGCTGCGTCTCCGCCATGCGGGTGGGCAAGGACATGCAGTTCTTCGGCGCCCGGGCCAATCTGGCCAAGCTGGTGCTCCTGGCCATCAACGGGGGCCGGGACGAGCGCAAGGATAAGCAGCTGGGACCCCAAATGCCGGTGTGGGACAAGGAATATCTGGACTATGACGAGATCGTGAAGCGGATGGACGTATACCGGGAATGGCTGGCCAAGACCTACGTCAGCGCCATGAACATCATTCACTATATGCATGACAAATACGCCTATGAGAAGGTGCAGATGGCCCTGCATGATACCTCGGTCCGCCGTCTGATGGCCTTCGGCATCGCCGGCATGAGCTGCATGGCGGACTCCCTCTCCGCCATGAAATATGCCAGGGTGCGCTGTATCCGGGATGAGGAGACGGGACTGGTGACAGATTTTGACATTGAGGGGAGCTACCCCGCCTTCGGAAATGACGACGACAGGGTGGACGCCATCGCCTGCGAGCAGGTGGAAAAATTTTATGAGGCCTTAAAGCGTCAGCCCCTGTACCGGGACGCTGTTCACACCCTGTCCATCCTTACCATCACCTCCAATGTGATGTACGGAAAGAAGACCGGCAATACCCCCGACGGAAGAAAGTGCGGGGAGCCCCTGGCCCCCGGCGCCAATCCCATGTCCGGGCGGGACGTGAACGGCGCCCTGGCCTCCTTAAATTCCGTGGCCAAGCTTTCCTACGACTACTGCCGGGACGGGATCTCCAATACATTTTCCATTATTCCGGGAGCTCTGGGCAAGACTGAGGAGGAGCGCTTTGCCAATCTGGTGCGGGTGATGAGCGGCTATTTCGGCCAGGGAGCCCATCACCTCAACGTGAACGTGCTGAACCGCAAGACCCTGCTGGCGGCCTATGAACATCCGGAGGACTATCCGAATCTGACGATCCGGGTGTCCGGTTACGCGGTGAACTTCTACAAGCTGTCCCGGGAACAGCAGCGGGAGGTCATCTCCCGAACCTTCCACGGTGCCTTGTGATGAAGGGCTATGTACATTCCATCCAGAGCCTGGGGGCCGTGGACGGTCCAGGCCTGCGCAGCGTGGTGTTTCTTCAGGGCTGCGCCTTAAGGTGCGCCTACTGCCATAATCCGGATACCTGGGAGATTCCTCGGGCAGAAGGAAAAACGCAGGCTTCCTGGGAGGAATACACTCCCCAGGAACTGGTAAGAAAGCTTCTTCGCTTTAAACCTTACTACGGAACCGACGGCGGCGTCACCCTCTCCGGGGGTGAGCCGCTGTTGCAGGCTGATTTCACGGCGGAGGTGTTCCGGCTTCTGAAGGAGAATGGGATTCACACCGCTCTGGACACCGCCGGGCAGATTGCCGGCCAAAAGGCGGAAGAAGTTCTCAAGGTTACAGACTTGGCGCTGGTGGATCTGAAATTTCTCACCGAGGAGGAATACCGGGCTCATACCGGAGGCAGCCGGAGGAGGGTGGCGGAATTTCTGGAGCTGACCAGGGAGCTTAGGGTTCCCGTCTGGATCCGACATGTGGTGGTCCCCGGTCTTACCGCTTTCCCGGATTACTTAAGACAGATCAAAGAGCAGGCGGAAGCATGTGAGAACCTTGAAAAAATCGAGTGGCTTCCCTTTCATGATCTCTGTAAGGAAAAGTACGAGAGGATGGGCATTCCTTTTCCCCTGGCGGACACGCCGGTGATGGGGGAGGAGGAGTTTGGGAGACTGGTGGACTCTTTGTAAGAGATAGAGCCGCCCCGCGAAAGGGAAACCCTTCGCGGGGCGGTTCTGTCCGGTCCTTTTTAAGAACCTTCCGCTTCCCAAAAAGTTACTGCTCAGAGGCCAATTCCCCCATTTTCTTTCTCCCATAATGGTACGATTCGTCCAGCAGAGCCTCAAAGGACTCGATGGGGCAGTCGGGAGTCAGGGCGTTGCCGCAGGTGAGGATCAATCTGCCGTCCCTTCGGGCGTAGGTGTCGATCATGAAGCGCACCTCTTTTCGGACGTCCTCCGGGGTGCCGAAGGGAATGGTCCGCTGCACGTCAAAGCCCGCCCAGATGCAGATCTTATCCCCGAACTTACCGGCGATCTGCTGTTCCTCCATGGTGTATTTCTGGATCGGATGGATCACGTCCAGTCCGATCTCGATAAAATGCGGCAGGAAAGCCTCAATGTTCCCGCAGGTGTGCAGCCAGAAATGCATGCCCAGGGAATGGGCCTTGTCAATGAGCTGTTTGTAGTAGGGCTTGAAAAATTCCACAAAAATGTCCTCGGAGAAGAAGGGGCCGGTCTGCATTCCGATGTCGTCGGAGGTAAAGACCGCGTCTGCCCCCGCTTCCCAGTGGCTTCGCTCGATTGCCCGCATATAGAAATCCGTCAGCTTCTGGAACAGCCGGTGGACCTCGTCGGGATAAAGGTAAAAATCCGTCAGAGCATTTTCCATGCCCCGCAGAGACCAGAGACGCTCAAAGAAGCAGAACCACCAGACGGCAAGTCGGTAGCGGGAGTCCGGCGTTGGGATATCCGGAAACATTCCCCTGTAATCCGGGTCGGGGAAATGTTCGAGAATCTCATCCAGTTCCTCCCAGTCCTCAATGAGGATCTGGGCGTCCAGGCCGGCGGACTGCTGCTTGCCGGGCGCGCGGTAAAGCCATTTGTAATTTTCATCATCCTCGGGAGCCCTGGAGACGTCCGGAAAAATCATGGGGATGGTCTGCACATCGCAAGGGTAGGCGTCGCAAAGCTCCCTTGCCCGTGCCTCCTGTTCTCCGAAACGTGCGGGGTCACTCCAGAAATGATAGACCATGGGAATCCTGTCATATGCACATTTTCCCTCTATAACATTTTTCAATTGTTCCGCGGTAAAAGCTTTGAATGACATCTTGCATTCTCCTTCCTGTTCCGGTATACTATGAGTTCAAGGGTCATAATACCTGCGAATGATTTCGCACTGCGTGCTTCCGCCATGCGAAACAGCACATGACCCTGGTATCCTAATTATAGGACAGACCAGGAACGCTTACAATGCAGTATTTCCTGTTTTTATGTACAAAATCACAATTTTAGGAGAGAAAAATGGCAGCAAAAAAATTTTTGCCGGAACTGATTTCGGCCACGCAGCTCACAAAGAAAAATGTGCCCGCAACCCGCCAGTCCTTCGGCAAACGGATCGCGGAGTATTACGAGCTGGAGCTGATCCAGGAGGGTTCCGGCGTGATCGTCACGGATGGCCGGGTCATCCCCACCGTGCCGGAGCGGCTGTTTATCCGCAGGCCCGGCATGCGGCTGGAGGGATTTGCGCCTTACTATTCCTATTATATTGTGTTTTCGGATGAAAGCCGGGAGCTTGACGGGCTGCATCTGCCCTGTTATCTGGACGGGATGGGGCAGCTTTCAGATTCCTTTAAGAGCATCCGCAATCATTTTATTTACCCGGACACCTCAAGCGAATTTGAGATAAAAGCCTGCATTTTCAAAATTTTATCCGCGGTGCTTAAGCAGGGAAGCAACGCGGCGTCTCCGGTGATCGAAGCCTCTGTACGGTATATCAAAAGTCATTTAAAGGAAGAACTGTCGGTGGCTTCCCTTGCAAAGGAATCCGGCTACAGCCAGAATCATTATACGAATCTCTTTAAGGCGGCGATGGGCGAGACGCCCTCCTGCTTTGTCCGGCGCTGCAGGATACGCAAGGCCTGCGAGCTTCTGGAGGAGACCAACGAGACGGTGGAGGCCATTGCCTTAAGGTGCGGCTTTCATAATTTCTCTTATTTCTTCCGCGCCTTTAAGAAAATACAGGGGCGGACGCCCCATGCGTACCGGAATGCCGTCCGCAGATACAGGGGGGAACTGTAGGAAGCTCAAAGCAATGCGAAAAAAACAGTTGACAGTCTTCCTGCTCTGGTAGAAAATAGTTATAAGAATGGATGTCCACGGAAAGGGCAATCCTTATTGCAAACGCAATCTGCGGCTGTGAAAACACTTTAAAAAGGAAGCGCGATACATGATGCCAAAACGCCAAAGCGAATTAAAATGGGACAAGCTGGACAACACGGCCCATCTCTTTCCGGTGATCGCCGGGGAGAGCATGAGCAATGTGTACCGGATCTCCGTCACCTTAACTGAACAAATACTTCCGGGCTATCTCCAGGAGGCCCTGGAAAAAGTGCTCCCCTGGTTCGAGGTGTTTCATGTGCGCCTGCGGAAGGGGATTTTCTGGTACTATTTTGAGGACAACAAGAAGCCGGTGCCCCGGGTGATGGAGGAGCGCACCTACCCCAACCAGTACATCGACCCCAACAAGAACAACCACTACCTGTTTCGGGTCAGCTATTACCGGTGCCGCATCAACCTGGAGGTGTTCCATGTGCTCACCGACGGCATGGGAGCCATCAATTTTCTGCGGGAGCTGACCTACCAGTATCTGAGGCTGGTCCACCCGGAGGAGCTTAAGGGGATCCCGGATGCGCTCTGCAGCGACACCTCCCTGAATAAAGAGGACAGCTATGTGAAAAATTATAAGAAGAGCTATGCCAGGGGCTACAAGACCAAGCGGGCCTACCTGATCAAGGGGGAGAAGCTGCGGCCCCTGGAGCTGGGGATCATCCACGGCTACATGCCCGTAAGCCAGTTAAAGCAGACGGCCAGGGGCTACGGCCTGTCCATCAACGAGTACCTGGTGGCCGCCTTCATCTACAGCATTTACCGGGAGAGCCTCCACGGAGCGCCCTGTAAGAAGCCCGTCAGCGTGGCCGTTCCGGTGAATCTAAGGCCCTACTATCACTCCATCACCACCAAGAATTTCTTCGTGATGGTGTCGGCGGTCTTCGAGCCGGACCGGGAGGACTACACCTTTGAGGAGGTGGCGGCTATCACGGCGGAGAGCCTAAGAAGCCAGATCACGCCGGAGCACCTGGAGCACCTTTTTGCCTACAATGTCTCCAACGAGAAAAATATCGTGCTGCGGGCGGTCCCCCTCTTTGTGAAAAATATGGCCCTCCGGTGGGTGTACCGCACCTCGGCTCTGGCCAACACCACCACCGTCACCAACATTGGAAATATTCAGATACGGAAGGAATACCAGCCCTATGTGGAGCGGTTCCACGCCTTTCTGTCCATGTCCAAGGGACAGAATATCAAGGGCTGCATCTGCTCCTACCTGGACACCCTGGTATTTACCTTCAGCTCCAGCCTGACGGACGTGTCCCTCCAGCGGGGATTTTTCCAGAAGCTGGCCGCCGATGGCGTGGAGGTATCCATTGAGACGAACGGAGTTTACGATGAGAAAATGTAAAACCTGTCATGTGACAATTTTAGATCCTACCATGGTATGTCCCCTCTGCCACAGCGTCCTGGAGACGGATGAAACGGAGGGGGAGCAAAAAGAAAATAAGCCGGGCATGTACCCGGATGTGAAGGAGACAAGCCGGATCTTAAGCTTTGTGGTGAAGCTCTATACCTTCCTGGCGATTGTGGCGGAGGCCGCGCTGATCGCCATCAACTATTTCACCTACAGGGGAATCTGGTGGTCGGCCATCAGCGGCATCGCGATTTTGTATTTTTACATTACCCTGCGCTATTCCATACAGAAGAACAGCGGCTATCTGCGCACCATTTTGATCCAGATGGCCGGGGCCGTCCTGCTGGCGGTGGCCGTGGACGTGATCGTGGGCTACCGGGGCTGGTCGGTGAATTACGTATTCCCCAGCGCCATTTTGCTGATGGATCTGGCCATCGTGATCCTTATGCTGGTCAACGCGCAATATTGGCAGAGCTACATCCTGCTGGAGCTGCTGACGCTGCTGCTAAGCCTTCTGGCCCTGATCCTGTGGTGGACGGGCGTGATAGGCAACCCGGCGGTTGCCCTGTCTGCGGCGGCGGTCTCGGGCGTGCTGTTCGCGGGCACCCTGATCTTTGGGGACCGGCGGGCCAAAAATGAATTAAAGCGAAGATTCCACATGTGACCGCGGGAGAAACGGAGAACAGGGTAAATTTATGAAAAAAAAGACGGAAAAACGCAGCAAAATCGAGATCGAAAGCAGTATCCGGGGCTTTATCCTGCGCCAGCTCATCGCCCATGTGACGGCGGAGAACCATATCGGCAAAATGATACGCTCGGGAGAGCTTCGCAAGAAGCTGGTGGAGCCGAAATGGCGCTGCCCCAAGGCTTTTCAGATGAAAGAGATCGCCATGCCCGATTTTACCATGGAGCTGTTGGAAAAGAAGGAGGAGGGCCGGAGGGATCATATCCTTCTCCAGCTTCACGGGGGCGGCTACATCGGCGCCATGCGCAACGCTTACCGGACCTTCGCGGGCCTGTACTGCGAGGTGAGCCGGGGGATGCCGGTACTCACCATCGATTACCGGGTGGCCCCGGAAAATCCCTACCCGGCGGCCCTTGAGGACGCGGCGGCGGCCTTCGACTGGCTCCTCTCTGAGGGCTGGCGGGAGGATCAGATCCTTCTCTGCGGGGATTCCGCCGGGGGCGGACTGGCGCTGGCCCTGTGCATGTATTTGAAGGATCAGAAGCGTCCTCTGCCCGCCGGGATCATCGCCATGTCCCCCTGGACGGATATGACCGCCAGCGGACCCTCCTACCAGGAGAATTTTACCGAGGACCCCCTGTTTGGAAATACGGAGGACAGCCTGATCTACAACCGGGACTATGTGGGGGACAGCGACCCCAGGAACCCTTATGTCTCGCCCCTTTTCGGGGATTACGAGGGCTTTCCGCCCATGCTGCTGCAGGTGGGCTCCATCGAGATGCTCTTAAGCGACTCCGTACAGGTGGCGGAGAAAGCCAGGAAGGCCGGCGTGCAGGTGAAGCTTTCCGTCTACGAGGGGATGTTCCACATTTTCCAGATGGCCCTAAAGCTCATCCCAGAATCCCGGGAGGCCTGGGTGGAGATCGGACGGTTTCTGGAGAAGATTGCGCCGGAGCTGTTATTCAAACTGGAAAAAAACAGTTAAATTTTTCCAAAAGGATTGTACATTTTATAATAAAATGCTATACTGTATAGATATCAAAGAAACAAGGAGCAAGCTTATGAAATTTTCAGAGATGCCTTACCAG
>CALWDR010000063.1 GCA_944376745.1 uncultured Lachnospiraceae bacterium | reverse complement strand
GTGAGTTATGGGTAATTCAACAATACAACATATATTCAAAAACTGCTACTTTTTTTGAAAAAAGTTGAAAAAAAGTGGTGGGAACAACCACCTGGGGCTTGCCGTCGCGTAAGCGACTTGGTACAATATAAGAAACACCATAAGTTATAGGAGCAGCAATAGCACAGGGGCAGGATACCCTTCGCCCCCTGCATGTAAGATCGTCCACACGGGAAAAGGAGAAATTATGAAAACAAAACGGGAACTACTTACCATCCTCATCGCCGGTCTTGTCATCGGCGCCATCGCCGCCGGTCTTGTGATCGCCGGCAATCCGGAGAACATGGGCTTCTGCATCGCCTGCTTTATCCGGGACACCGCCGGAGCCTTAGGGGTGCACCGGGCGGAGGCGGTGCAGTACATACGGCCCGAGATCATCGGCCTGATCCTGGGCGCCTTCATCCTGGCCCTGGTCCGAAAGGAATATGCCCCCAGAGGGGGTTCCTCCCCCATGACCCGGTTTGTGCTGGGCTTCTTTGTGATGATCGGCTGCCTTATGTTCTTAGGCTGCCCCTTTCGCATGATCTTAAGGCTGGCCGGCGGGGACTGGAACGCCATTTTCGGGCTTGTGGGCTTTATTCTGGGAATACTGGCAGGCGTATTTTTCTTAAACCGGGGCTACAGTCTGAAGCGGACCTACCAGCATACCCGCCTGGAGGGGGCGGTGATGCCGGCTATCCAGATCGTCCTTTTGGTGCTTCTGGTGGCTGCTCCGTCCTTTATTTTCTTTACGGAGCCGGGGGTGGGGCCGGGAGCCAAGCATGCGGCCATTGCCATTTCTCTGGTTGCGGGACTGATCGTTGGGGCCTTAGCCCAGCGGACCAGACTCTGCATGGTGGGCGGAATCCGTGACGCGGTGCTCTTCCGGGAGTGGAAGCTTCTCTGCGGCTTTGTGGCCATCCTGGCGGCGGCTCTTGTGGTAAACGCCATTGCGGGAAATTTTCATCCGGGCTTTGCGGGCCAGCCGGTGGCCCATACCGACGGCCTCTGGAATCTTCTGGGGATGCTGCTGGTGGGCTTTGGCAGCGTGCTTCTGGGGGGATGTCCCCTGCGCCAGCTGGTGCTCACCGGGGAGGGCAATACGGACTCGGCCATTACGGTGCTGGGCCTCTTTGTGGGAGCGGCCTTTGCCCATAACTTTTCCATGGCTTCCTCCGGGGAGGGTCCCACCTTCAATGGCAAGATCGGTGTGGCCGCGGGGATTATCGTGGTGCTGGTCATCGCCATCGCCAACACCCGGAAAAAGGAAAATTAGGGAAGCCTTTGTCTGTTATGGGTCCGATAGTAAAAGAACTGGAAGAAAATCAGAAAAAGATTGTGGAAAGAGAGGAAATTTGTTATGATAGATGCAAGAGGACTTTCCTGCCCGGAGCCGGTGATCCTGATCAAGAAGGCCATGGCCTCACGGGAGAAGGAATATGAGATGATGGTGGATAATCGGACCGCCCTGGAAAATGTCACACGTTTTGCGCAGCATCAGGGGTATGAGGTGGAGCATGGGGCGGAGGGCGGAGATTACCGTCTGCGGATTTATCAGAAATAGGAGAGAACATGTATTATATTGCGACATTTTTTTCCCACTATGGCGCCATCCGGTTCAAACGGCAGTGTCAGCGGGAGGGAATGAGTGCCCAGTTAATGCCGGTGCCGCGGAGTCTTAGCTCCTCCTGCGGCACCTGTGTGCGTTTTCTGGGACCGGAAAAGTACGCCGCAGAGCCGGACCCCAATGGGGAGCTGGAGCAGCTGGTCCGGGAGACGGAGGAAGGCTATGAGGTGATATTTCATGGAGAATGAGATCAAACTGACGAAGCTTGCGACCTGCGCGGGCTGCGGGGCCAAGGTGGGGGCCGGGACGCTGGCCAAGATCCTTCAAGATCTGCCGGTCCGCAAGGACGAGCGGCTGATCGTGGGGTATGACAAGAGCGACGACGCCTCGGTGTATGTGATAAACGACGAGCTTGCCATCGTGCAGACCATCGATTTCTTTCCGCCCATTGTGGACGACCCCTTTCTGTTCGGACAGATCGCCGCGGCCAACGCCCTAAGCGACGTCTATGCCATGGGCGGGGAGCCGAAGCTGGCCATGAATGTGATGTGCGTCACCAATCAAATGGGGAAGGATGCCATCTATGAGATCCTCCGGGGCGGCTATGAGAAGGCCTATGAGGCGGGCACCATCATCACCGGAGGCCATACCATCGAGGACCCGGAGCCAAAGTATGGCCTCTCCGTCACCGGATTCGTCCATCCGGGGAAGGTGCTGACCAATTCCTCCGCCAGGGAGGGGGATGTGTTGATCCTCACCAAGCCTCTGGGTATTGGGATACTCACCACCTCCGCCAAGGCGGAGCTGGTGGAAGCCCCTCTGATGGACAGGATCTATGCCCAGATGGCCCAGCTCAACCGGACGGCACGGGATATCATGGTAAAATATCCGGTGCACGGATGTACCGACGTCACCGGATTTGCCCTTCTGGGCCACTCCTGCG
>CALWDR010000062.1 GCA_944376745.1 uncultured Lachnospiraceae bacterium | reverse complement strand
GTAATGAACGGGTCATTCTCCCAAAAACAAACGGGGCAAATATACCCACAATCTTCATTTGCTGGAACATTGTAGGTAAAATATCCACAACAAGGACATTGATATTTTTTCATTCTGTATTTTGCCCACCCCTCTCTCTTTTTACAAATTTCGATTTCTCGCTCCGTTTCACTCCCCGGTAAATGGGAAATTATCGTTCAGACCGTATCATTGAATATCGTGCGCAATCTACGATACCTTGATTATTTCTACTGCTCTGGCGTAAAATGCCTTCATATTTCATACCGATTTTCTGCATAACACGGCCAGAATTAGGATTGTTCACATCATGAGCCGCGTAAATACAATTTGCCCCAACCTTATCAAACAATACTTCAAGTATTGCTTTTGCTGCTTCTGCTGTGTATCCTTTTCCCCAATATTTTCTTCCTATAACCCAGCCTAATTCCAAACTATCAATTTCATCAATTACTTTTACAACAGAAATATTGCCAATCAATTCATGTGTTTCTTTTATTTCTATTACCCATTGATAAAATGCTGATTCCGCATATCCTTGTATGCAATAATCTATATATCCCTTAGTCACTTCAACATTTTGATGCGTGGGCCAGGTTAAATATTTTGTTACCTCGTCGTCTGATGCCCAATTATTGAACATTTCCTCTGCATCATCAATAGTAAAACGTCTAAGTATCAATCTATCGGTTTCCAATCTAACCGTTCCAATATGATTCATAAGATCTCCTCCACAACTTCGGATTTTTCACTGAAGTACAAGGAACCATGCCCCTAACGCGCAGAAAGGAGACTCATGGAACCAAGTATAGCTCCAAGAGCATCTGTAGGAACTTCTTGCCAAATGCAATCCAAATAGCAAAACATGATTCTATATTCTTTGCTATATTCCATAAACCAATATCCTTTCTGTTCCCTACTTTACAAATTCACCCTTATCGTGTTTTCCCTAAGCCCTCCAAAAAATTCCATTTTCCACAAAAAATTTTCTCACGCCTCCACCACAATGGTCTCCACGCTGTCAATGGCCTCCTTAACCAGCTGGTCGATCTTCTCCTTCAGCTTCTCCTCGGAGCGCCGGATGATATTCAGGTTGGGCTTCGTCACCGGATGCTTGGCCACGAAAATGGTACAGCAGTCCTCGTAGGGCAGGATGGAGGTCTCGTAGGTGCCGATCTTCTCGGAAACGCTGATGATCTCCTGCTTGTCAAAGCCGATGAGGGGCCGGTAAACGGGCAGGGTACACACCTCGTTGGTAGCCGCCAGGGAGTGCATGGTCTGACTGGCCACCTGGCCGATGCTCTCCCCGGTGATCAGGCCCAGGCTTCCGGTCTCCCTGGCAAAATGCTCCGCGATCCGCATCATATAGCGGCGCATGATGATGGTAAGCTCCTCGTGGGGACATTTTTCATAAATGTAAAGCTGAATGTCGGTAAAATTCACCACCTTCAGATAAATGGGGCCGGTGTAGCGGGCCACGATCTTCGCCAGGTCCACCACCTTCTGCTTGGCCCGCTCGCTGGTGTAGGGCGGCGCGTGGAAATAGGTGGCATCGATCTTCACGCCCCGCTTGGCGATCATGTACCCGGCCACCGGGCTGTCGATGCCGCCGGAAAGAAGCAGCATAGCCTTGCCGTTGGTTCCCACAGGCATGCCTCCGGGCCCAGGGATGATCTCCGAATAAATGTTGATCCTGCCGCGGATCTCGATATTCACCATGATGTCCGGGTGATGGACGTCCACCTTCATTTCCGGAAATGCGTCCAGAATCCGGCCTCCCAGCTCGGCGTTGATCTCCATGGACTCCATGGGATAGTCCTTCCTGGCCCGTCTGGCGTTGACCTTGAAGGTCTTGTTTTTATCTGAATAGCGGGCGTCAAGGTAAGCGATCACATCCTCGCAAAGCTTCTCAAAGCCCTCATCCTCCGTAAGCACCACCGGGCAGATTCCCACAATGCCGAACACATGGCGAAGCTGCTCCACCGTCTCCTCGTAGTCGTAATCCGTGAGGGCCTCAATGTAGATCCGCCCCTGCTCCTTGGAGATCAGAAATTCGCCCTCCACGGGCTTTAAGGCAATTTTTATCTGGTGCACCAGGGCGTCCTCGAAGAGGTGACGGTTCTTTCCCTTGATGGCAATCTCTGCGTATTTTATTAAAAATGCTTTATACATAGCGTTCTCCTTTTCTTCCGGCACATCGGATTCCCGGCTGTGCCATACTATCTTCCGGCACATCTGTTTTCCCGGCTGTGCCGTATCCTCTTTCAGCTAATGCCTGGTAAACCGCATCAGCTGCGGAATCAGCTCCTTCAATGTCTGTATACAATATTCCACTTCCTCCGGCGTGTTGTAGGTGCTGAAGCTGAAGCGGATCGTCGTATCCAGATATTCCTTTTTCAGGCCGATGCTCTTTAAGGTCTCGCTGACCGCCGGCTTGTTGGAGGAGCAGGCACTTCCCGCGGACACATAGATTCCGCGCTCCTCCAGGGCATGGAGCAGTACCTCGCTGCGCACCTTGTCGAAGCTGACGCTGACGATATGGGGGGCCATGACCGGATTCTCCCGAGCGTCCCTGCCTCCCGACGCCTCTCCTGTCCCCTGAGCGTCCCTACCTCCCGACGGGTTCCCTGTCCCCGGCGTCTCCTTCTGGCCATTCAAACACCCATAACTGTCCGCTCCATTTACATGGGCCCATTCCACATCCCCAAGCCCCCGGACAAAAGCCTCCCGGAGTCCATACAGATACTGCTGTTTTTCATGAAAATTCTCGTAGGCTTCCATGGCCGCCTGGCCCAGTCCCGCCACGCCGGGCACATTTTCCGTGCCGGAGCGCATGCCTCCCTGGTGGCCGCCCCCGAACAGAATAGGCTTCAGCTTGGTCTTCTCCTTTACATACAGAAATCCCACGCCCTTGGGGCCGTGGATCTTGTGGCCGCTGACGGACAGCAGATCGATGCCCATTTTCTTCGGATAAATCTGAAATTTCCCGTAGGCCTGGATGGCGTCCACGTGAAAGAGCGTGTGTGGATTTTTCTCCTTGATGATGCGGGCGGCCTCCGCAATGGGCTCCACCGCCCCCATCTCGTTGTTCACATACATGATGGACACCAGAATGGTTTCCTCCGTGACGGCCTTCCGAAGCTGCTCCAAGGAAATCTGCCCGTTCCCGTCCACGTCCAGCCAGGTCACCGCAAAGCCCTGCTCCTCCAGAAAATGCATGGGCGCCGACACCGCCGGGTGCTCGATCCTGGTGGTGATCAGATGCGTCCCCGCCCGCCGGTTGGCCATGGCGGCGCCGATGATGGCCAGGTTGTCGGCCTCGGTCCCGCCGGAGGTAAAGATCAG
>CALWDR010000061.1 GCA_944376745.1 uncultured Lachnospiraceae bacterium | reverse complement strand
AGCGAAGAAATATGTCCTTGCTGTATCTTTTCATCAATAGATATAAAGGCTCAAACTTAAAAGAACTCTCACGTTTTGCGGCAGGCCTGGAAAAAGATCTGGCCGCAGTTGAAAATTCAGTAGCCAGCCCGTTATCAAATGGATTTGTTGAAGGGACCAACAGCAAACTAAAAATGATAAAGCGTACCATGTATGGACGATGTAACATAACCTTACTGGCTGCGAAATTGATGTATTCAAAGGCGGGCTTAACGGATAATTGCGGACGAACCCCTTTTTACTGGAATTTGCAACTCAGGAGAAAACGTAAAAACAATTGCATAACTTCTGTGATTGTGATATATTGTCTATAACTTTTTACAGATACGGGAAAATCAAAAAATAAGGGAGTGTAGTTGATTGAAATCAGGAACTGTAACAATCTATGATATTGCGAAGGTGAGCGGATGCTCTCCTGCAACAGTATCTCTTGCATTGAAGAATGATGAGAGGGTGGCACAGAAGACTAAGGAAAAAGTGCTTAAAATCGCCGATGAATTGGAATACCGGCCCAGCTATTTCGGACGGAGTTTGATTACAGGCAAGTCTAATACTATTAAAGTGGTAATTCCAGACATACATAACCCGGTATTCGCGAATATTGTGGACGGCATTGAACAATATATCAATCAGACAGATTATCATGTGCTTCTGGATGTAACGTATAACAGCAGGGAAAGAGAACAGGACAGTTTTAGCAGCTTATTGCATAAACAAGTGGATGGAATCATCATATCCCCGATTTATGAGAAGGAAGTAACGAAATACATTCAGGAAAAGAGAATCGATACAGAGAAGGTTATTTATGTAGGAATTCCATGCAGCGGATATGACAAGATACATTATTGTACTTCGGACAGTAAAAAAGGCGCTTATATGGGCGTGAAAAATATGATTGAGAATGGCTGCAAAAGAATTGCCTTTCTTGCGCCGACCATTATTAAAAGGCAGGGAGCCAGAAGAAAAGAAGGCTATTTTGAAGCATTGGAGGAATTTGGGCTTGTCAGAGACAAAAATTTAGTCATAGTCTGCAGCCAGAATTTTTCTGAGATATATCAACGGACCAGCAGATTAGTGCAGGAATATAAACCAGATGGAATTTTTTGCTTATATGATTATGCGACGTTTCCGGTAATGAAAGCCGTGAAGGATATGAGATTGTGTGTCCCTCGTGATTTAATGGTTACCGGTTATGATAATATTGATATAGTTGAGTTTCTGGATAAACCATTGACAACAGTGGATCCGCATCAGATGGAGCAGGGGTATCGTTCAGCAGAACTTTTGATTGCGATGCTCCAGGGAAATAAATGTGCGATTCGGAATGTGATAGAGCCTACGTTGGTTATACGCGAGACTACCAGGCAGATACAATAGTATATATAAACGGATACATAAAACGGTTGACAGGAAACACTATAGGATGGTATAATTGTAATACAAAATTAAATCGATTTAATCACGCTCCCGGAACTTATAATGAGAGATCCGGAAGCAGTAAAGGAGAGTTTTTTTATGCAGACTACATTATATATGCTGGCGGAGCAGAGTGCGGGGCAGATGATGTCCTATGTTTTACAGACGAAGGAGGGCAATCTGATCGTGATCGATGGAGGCCATAAGGCGGAGGCGGATGATCTGATTAATACGTTGATACGCCTGGGCGGCCCCCATCCAGTGGTGGATCTCTGGCTTCTGACACATCCCCATTCGGATCATGTGGACGCACTTATGGAAATATTTTCCAGACCGGATAATCCATTGCAGGTAAAAAAGATATACAGTCATTTTCTTTCCTATGAATATTACAAGGCCAATGATTACTCAGACTGCGAGGATTCAGAGACCACCAGGTTGTTTATGGATTTTCAGGAGAAGCACCCGGACATTTGCTATTCCCTTGAAGAAGGACAGGTGTTGACGGCAGGATCGGCGAGAATTTCCGTGCTCTATGTGCCGGAGGAGCGTTTTCCCATGAACGTCATTAACAACTCGTCGGTGGTCTTTCGTCTGGATGCGGAAGGGCAGCGGATTCTGTTCCTGGGAGACCTGGGGGAAGAAGTGGGGGATTATGTGCTGTCTTATGTCCCGAATGAGGAACTTCGCGCGGATTTCGTGCAGATGGCGCATCACGGGCAGAGCGGTGTAAAGAAAGATTTTTACGAAGCGGTGGCGCCCAAGGCTTGTCTGTGGAACACGCCCCAGTGGCTGTGGGAGAACAATATCGGGGGAAAAGGGTATAACAGTGGCCCCTGGAGAACGATCGAGGTGCGGAAGTGGATGGAGGAGCTTCAGATACCGCATCACTTTGCTACAAGAGATGGAGCCAAGACATTTCCACTGCCGTATCCACTGTGAGAGGAAGCGTAAAGATAAAAGATGAAAGTGTTGAAAAGTAAGGAAGCCAGCCATGCAGTCATGCTGGGCGGGCTGTGCAGCCTCGCCTATCTTGTTGTGTATGTGGTGAGGAATGTATTGGGAGCCTGCACACCGCAGATGTTGGAGTCAGGCACTTATTCCACAGAGAAGATCGGGGTAATGTCATCTGTATTTTTTGTTGTATATGCCCTTGGACAGTTGGTAAATGGAATCATAGGAGATCATATCAAGGCAAAATATATGATGGCCATAGGACTGTTAGGAGCCGGGATCTGTAATGGAGTATTTTTACTGTCGGAGGTTGGGGGAGCGCAGATCGTTCTCTACGGATGCAGCGGATTCTTTTTGTCGATGATCTACGCCCCGATGACCCGGGTGGTGGCGGAGAATACATCAGTTGTCTATGCAGAGCGTTGCGGTATCGGATTCAGCGTAGCCGCTTTTCTGGGTTCTCCGATTGCGGGCCTGCTTGCGGGAGCCACGACCTGGAATCTTGTATTTGCCTTGTGTGGCAGTTCTTTGCTGGTAATGGCGGCGGCGGTTTTTCTCTTGCTGGGGATATCAGAGAAAAAAGGAATCGTCCGCTATCGGGAGCGGGAACAGAAGAAAGAGAACAGCAGGGATGCGGCTGTTCTGATAAGACGGAGGATCGTGAGATTTACATTGCTTTCGGCGATCACAGGTATCATTCGAACTTCCGTGATCTTCTGGCTGCCCACTTACCTGAATCAGTATCTGGAATATGGGACGGCCTCCGCACTCAGGGTATATGCGGTGATCACCTTCTGTACGGTGGTGACACCATTTCTGGCGGCTTTTCTGATAGAAAGGTTGCGCGGCCGGATGAGCCTGTCCATGGTGATCTTTTTTGCCGTGAGCACGGTCTGTTTTTTCCTGTGTTATCTTGTCAGACAGCCTGTTCTTAACAGTATCTTTCTGGCAATGGCGATCATAGGATCGAATGGAGTGTCATCTCTGATCTGGTGCAGGTATTGTCCGGGCCTTAGTGATACGGGGATGGTTTCCACCGCCACAGGATATCTGGATTTTATCAGTTACGTGGCTGCCGCATTGGCAAATCTCATGTTCGCCGATGCCGTTGCGAAGATCGGCTGGGGAAAGCTGATCCTGGTATGGTGTGCGATCATGATCGTTGGGATTGGCGTATCGATATACAGGGAAGATGTGGCGAAACAATAAAATATTTTGAAGGACGGAGTGCTGGAAAGCCGTCCGACAAGGATGGAACGGATTAACTATGGACACTGTTCGTGGATCAGTTTCGCAAAAAGACAGATGTACACTGCGATATCACAGTTTGGTCAGAAATGGCGTGAAGCCATGTCGGAATAACCGGCGAATGGACGACCGTGAAAATTGTTGACATTTTATAAATAATATGATATATATATTATATAGTTAAATCGATTTAAAACAGATGAGATATCAGAATGAGGTACGATAGTGCAGAAGAGTAGGGCAGATTACCGGTTACTCAGCTTTTGGAGTTGGAACGGGGAAATGGAAAGCGAAGAAGTGCGTAATCAGATTCGGCAGTTCGCAGAACGGGGCTATGGAGGATTTTTCATACATGCCAGGGCTGGACTCCAGATCGAGTATATGCAGGAAGAATGGTTCGACGCATGCAGAGCAGCTATAGAAGAAGCAGAGGTTTTAGGGCTTTCTGTGTGGCTGTATGATGAGAATGGATGGCCAAGCGGTTTTGCTTCCGGAGAGGTAAACGGGCAGGGAGAGGCATACCAGGCAAAGAGACTTTTCTTTACAGATCAATATTTTGAAGATACAGAGGGAAGCCGTTTCTTGGTTGCATACCGCAGACAAGAAGGCTCTTTTGTGCGTTGTGAGGCAGAGGATCCCAAAGCAGTTCTTTTTTGCGGCTACGAGCTGGTAGAACATTATGCGGATGTGCTTTGCAGGGAAGTCGTTGGAAGATTTATCCGGGTGACACATCAGACTTATTATGATAGATTTAGAGAGTATTTTGGGACGGTTATCCGGGGAATATTTACAGATGAACCACAGGCCATGTTTCCCGCCTGGAGTCCGGCTCTTGCGGAGGGCTACAGAGAAAACTGGGGCGGAGATATTCTGGACGGTCTATGGATGCTTCAGGAACAGCAGGGTGATTACCGGAACTTCCGCTATCGTTATTTCGATACTCTGTCGAAGGTATTTAGAGATAGTTATACAAAGCAGATTCATGAATGGTGTGAAGGACACGGCATCCATCTGACCGGACATTTTCCAAATGAGGACGGCGCTTATATGCAGGTGAAGCTTATTGGAGGCGTGATGCCCAATTATCCATATATGGGTGTGCCCGGCATTGACTTCCTGGGTAAGAGATATCCGTCCCCGGTATTGATGAAACAGGTATCCAGTGTGGCTCACCAGACAGGAAAAAAGCAGGTGCTGTCAGAAAGCTATGGCTGTGCTGGCTGGGATATATCTTTCCGGGAGCTGATGTCACTGGCGTCTTATCAGGCAGTGATGGGGGTGAATACACTGTGTACCCATCTTTCCGCCTATACGATATTTGGACGGCGAAAGAGGGATTATCCGGCCTTTTATTCTTATCAGGAACCATGGTGGGAACAGTTCTCCTTCGTGAGCGGTTATATCCGTACCGTCAACGAGATACTTTCGGGGCTTCAGAGATTTACCCATGTGGCGGTGCTTCACCCCTTGCGGAGTATCTGGTGTGAGGTTCAGATGATGGCAGAAGCGCAAGGACTTGTAAATGCCGGAGCAGGAGCAGCGGAATCCACGGAATTCCGCATGCTGGTAGAGCTGTTAAATGATCTGCAGATAGATTTTGACTTGATCGATGATGAGATGCTGACAGGGATGGAATGCAGGAACGGCGTTATACAAAATGAGCATGTATCTTATGATATTCTGATCCTTCCGCATATGATATCGATCTGTGATGAGACACGGAGGTATATATCGGAATTCGGAAATCAGGGAGGCCGTATCCTGGCTGTCAACGGGACGCCTGAATTGATCGAAGGCAGGAAAGCGGAGAACATCTTTGACTGCCCTGTTACAGAGGTATATAACAGCCATAATCTTTTAATGAAGCATTTTTTGACTATGCAGTATCCAAGAGAATGCGTATTGCTGGATGCGGAATCACATAATCCGGTCAGAGGATTGATTGTCAGCTATGGAGAAGATGAAAGCGGAGACAGAGTCTGCTTTGCGTTCAATCAGAGCGATGGATTTGTTGAGACAACGGCGCGCCAGGAAGGCGCATGGTATCCTTACCTGTACGATTGCGCAGAAGACAGGCTGACAGAGCTGCCTTTCACGCAGGATGGCACATATACATATGCCCCAATAGGGCTGGTAGCGAAGGACAGTCGGATGATAAAATTCCTTCGGCAGCCTGTAAAGGCACATGGGTATCCCCGGGTGAAGCGAACCTATCAGGCAGAGAATGTCGAAGTGGAGCTGAAAGAGAAGAACGCATTCAATATCGATTATGCCTCCTACCGTTTAGACGAAGGAGAATGGTCGGAACCTCTGCCGGTTGTCTGGCTGGCAGACAGGATCCATCAGCAAAGAAACGGGCAGGAGAAACGGCTGCAGATCCGTTATCGGTTCCTGGCTGAATATCTTTCGAGTAGCCTGACGCTGGCAGCGGAGAATGTCAACCGGGTGCAGGTGACAGTGAATCAGGCTATGGTAGATCCGGAAGAGAACTGGTGGCTGGACAAGAAGATCTCCTGTTATGATATTTCCGGCATAGCAAAAAAGGGAGAAAATGAAGTAATTCTGACCTATCCGCTGGAGAAACAGGAACAGTACATTGATTTATCAGAACGGTTTGAAAGTGAAAGAAACCGGTTTTCCTACAAGATTGAGCCTGAGAGTATCTATATTATAGGGGAGTTTGATGTAAATACAGATACGGTTCCGGAGAAAACGCCTGGCTACCTGTTGTTGGAGAAAGAAACAAAGTTCTGTCTCTCCGCGCCTGCGCCTAAGACAACAGGAGACCTTACGGCACAGGGACTCTGGTTCTATCGGGGAGCTGCGGACTATACATTTGGTCTTTCCTATGATGGGGAAAACCGGATATTCGTAAAACCACAGGATATGCACGGAACAGCCGTCAGAATTATGGTAAACGGAAAAAATGGCGGAGTGCATACCGGAGCAGATCCGGTAGATATTACAGAATTACTGGATGCAGGAGAAAATACGGTTATCCTGGCGATTCTGGGGCATAACCGTAACCTGCTGGGCCCCCATCATCACCAGAAGCATAATCCTGTTTTTGTGGGCCCAAGTACATTCGCCGGAAAAAAGGGATTTGAAGACTTTGTGAATCCTGAGCTTGTGTCGGAGGACACATGGACAGGGGATTACAGTTTTGTACACTTTGGATGCTCCGGAGTTGAAGTGACAGAATGCGCAAAGAAAGGAGAAGTACAAAAGCTATGACTGGACGTCGCGTATTAACAGCAGTTTTGACCTTGGTTTTGACGATCAGCCTGATTTCAGGAACGGCGGTTGCAGATGAGAATGACGGAACGAAGGGAACAATGATTTCAGACAAGGATGATCTCTTCTATGTGGAAGATGTTATCTCATATGAACATTATCTGGCGGAATATGAGAGTAAAGCCGATGCAGAGACGGAGATCGTGATAGACGGCACGGAGCAGAATGACGGCCTGGAGAAGAATGTCATGGATGGCAGATCCTGCATCTGTCTTTCACAGGATTCTACGGCAGAATATATATTTCATGTAGAAAAGAGCGGATTTTATAATCTTAAGATGCTCTATTATCCGGTGAAGGCTGCGGACACGGATATTGAACTGGAATTAAAGATCGACGGAGAGCATCCCTTCCGGGAGACCTCCAGCCTGAAGCTCTCCAGAAACTGGGGATATAAGGATGAGATTCAAAAAGACAGTCAGGGAAATGAGATCCGGCCGGATTCAGTGGAGCTTCCCGGATGGATCTGGCAGAAGCTGGAATATGTTGCGGGAAGAGGCGGAGAGGCTCTGAAATTCTATCTGGAGGCTGGAGAACACACCTTAAGCCTGACTTCCGTACAGATCCCGGTAGCATTGTCGCAGATCGTTTTTGAACAGCCGGAGACGGTACAAAGCTATCAGGATGTTCTGGCACAGTGGCAGGCAGAGGGCTATCAGGACGCGGAGGAATCCTTAGAGCTGATACAGGCAGAACAGAAAACGATCCGGTCCAACAAGGGCATTGCCGTGGCAAACGATCGCACTTCAGCTGCCACGACTCCCTATCACAGCTATCTGATCCGGTATAATTGCATCGGCGGAAGCAGTTGGAAGAGCATCGGAGAGTGGATTGAGTGGGAGGTTGAGGTTCCAAGTACCGGGCTTTATACCCTGGCGCTGCGGTTCAAGCAGAGCGAGAAGACAAATGATATTTCCATACGTACTTTGACAGTTGACGGAGAATTACCCTTTGAGGAGGCGGCTGATCTTGCGTTCCCGTATGACGGAGGCTGGCAGACCACGACCTTGGGAGACGGTGAGACAGAATACCGGTTCCTGCTGGAAGAGGGCAGGCATACCATACGCATGACTGCCTCTCTCGGAAGAATCTCAGGGATCATCAACAGAGCTATGGAAGTCCTGGACGAAGTGAACCAAATCTATCTTGATATTATTCTGGTCACCGGGACAAGTCCGGATGTGAACCGGGATTATGGAATGAAAAAGCTTCTTCCGGAAGTGTTCGAGAACATGGAAAAGATCAGTTCCGAATTAAAGGAACTGGATGAGCAGTGGAAAATCGTATCCGGCAGCAAATCAGGAAACAGTACCTTTCAACGCTTGTATGATGAACTGGACAGAATGGTGGATGATCCGGAGAAGACACCACGGAGACTGAGTAACTTTCAGAACAATATTACCACCTTAAGTACATGGATCAATGATGCGAAGTCTCAGCCGCTGTTGTTGGATTATATTCAACTGACTGCACCTGGAACAGCAACACCGAAGGCGGAAAAGGGGTTCCTGGCCACTTTGGGACACCATTTCAGACAGTTTATAGGAAGCTTTCTGATGGATTATTCCGCAGTTGGCAATGTGAATACGGATCGGGAGGCTGAGGAAAAAATTACAGTATGGCTTACCACCGGACGTGATCAGGCGGATATCGTAAGTAAGATGGTCAACAGTGAGTTTACACCGGAATACGGGATAGAAGTAGAGGTACAACTGGTGAGTGCAGGCGCGCTGCTTCCTGCCACGCTGGCTGATATCGGTCCGGACGTTTGTCTGGGTGTAACTGAAGCGGAACCTGTGAATTATGCGCTGCGTAATGCGGCAGCGGATATGTCAAAGCTGCAGGGGGCGGAGGAAGTATTCGGACGGTTTCACGAGGCGTCCTTAGTGCCCTTTACGCTGGATGGCGGGGTGTATGCACTGCCGGAGACCATGCAGTATCCTATGCTGTTCTACCGCAAGGATATTCTGGCGGAACTTGGTATTAGTGAGGAGGATCTGAAGGACTGGGACAGTATCTTTCAGAAGGTGCTCACGGAGCTGGAACTGGCCGGATTTGACTTCGGGTTTACGGGTGATATGAAGAGCTACGCATCGCTATTATTCCAGCATGGAGGCAGACTTTATAATGAAGACAGGACAACTGCCTGCCTGAATGAGACGGAGGCCTATACCGCTTTTAATATGATGACACGCATGTATACGGATTATCAGATACCGGTAAGTTATGATTTCATGAACCGGTTCCGTTCGGGACAGATGCCGGTGGCTGTTGCAGATTATACATCTTATAATCAGCTTTCTGTATTTGCACCGGAAATTGAGGGACTGTGGGGAATGACTACTCTGCCGGGAATCATACAGGAGGATGGAAGTATCAATAATACGGCAGTCTGCACCGCGACGGGCGCCATCCTTATGAAAAATTCCCGGAATGTGGATGCCGCGTGGACTTTTCTGAAGTGGTGGACACAGGGTGATGTGCAGAGTGAGTATGCCAGTGAGCTGGAGACAGTTATGGGCACTGCCGCGCGGTATGCCACAGCGAATCTGGAGGCGATGGAGAGTATCCAGTGGGACAGAGATATTAAAAATGCCCTGACAGAACAGCGACAGAACCTTAGGGGAGTAGAGCAGATAGCAGGAAGCTATTATACTACCAGATATTTTGATTTCGCGTTTCGGGCCGTAGTCAACAGCGGCGCAAATGATAGGGAAGAGCTGCTTGACGCAAATGAAAATATTAATAACGAGATTGCAGAGAAACGCCTGGAATTTTACGGGGAGGAGGAATAGCATGAAACAGAAAGAAAAATTAAGCGGAAAGTCCAAAGCGAAGACTCTGCTGAAGGATATCGTCCGACACAGAAATAATTATCTGTTTATGGCGCCTTTCCTCATTGTGTTTTTTACATTTACGATACTTCCGGTCATTATGTCAATGGGACTTAGCTTCAGCTATTTTAACGTTCTGGAGGCGCCGAAATTTATCGGATTGAGGAACTACTACAAGCTGTTTTTGAATGATCCGCTTTTCCTCAAAGCGCTCTCGAATACTGTGATTCTGGCGGTGATCACCGGGCCTGTGGGATATATGTTAAGTCTGTTCATGGCATGGGTGCTCAATGAGTTTTCGCCGAAGGTAAGGACATTTCTTACGATTATTTTTTATACGCCTGCTCTCTGTGGCGGGACTTTTGTAATCTGGTCGCTGATTTACAGCGGAGATCAGTACGGACTGCTGAACGGGATTCTGATGTCGTTGAATCTGATCTATGAGCCGATTCAGTGGATGACGGATACAGCCTATATGATGCCTGCGGCAATCATTGTGATCCTCTGGACCAGCTTCGGTACAGGCTTCCTGTCCTTTATTGCAGGTATCCAGGGAGTGGACAAGACGATGTATGAGGCGGGCGCTCTGGATGGGGTGAAAAACCGCTGGCAGGAGTTATGGTATATCACACTTCCTTCCATGAAGCCACAGTTGATGTTTGGCGCGGTCATGAGTATCACCGGCGCCTTTGGCATTGGCGATCTCATCAGCGGCATTTTCGGCTTTCCCAGCGTGGGATACGAGCTTTACACTCTGGTGCATGAGCTGCAGGATTACGGCAACACCCGTTTTGATATGGGCTATGCGTCGGCGATTGCGACCGTGCTTTTTGTTATCATGGTGCTGCTGAATAAGATCATACAAAAATTATTGGCAAAGGTGGGACAGTAATGAAAAAGAAAATCAATCGTTCCAGAACGGGAACAATTGTGTTGTTCCTTGCAATCGCAGTGTTTGCTGCGGTGATGGCACTCCCCCTGATCCTGGTGGTTGGAAACTCCTTTAAGCCCATCAATGAATTGTGGGAATTTCCGCCCAGGTTGGTTCCCAGGGAACCGACATTAAAGAATTATTCCGATATGTTCACGATCATGTCGGGCTCACTGGTGCCATTTACGAGATATATATTTAATACGGTACTGATTACCGTGGTGGGGACTCTCGGAAACATTATTTTTTCCTCCATGTGCGCGTTCCAGCTTGCCAAGATGAAATTTCCGGGAAGAGACCGGATCTTTAGTATTATCGTGTTGACGCTGATGTTCAACACAACGGTGACAGCGATTCCCAATTATCTCATCATGTCAAAGCTTCACTGGATTGATACATATTGGGCGCTTATCGTTCCCACCTTCGGTTCTTCTCTGGGACTGTATTTGATGAAACAGTTTATGGAACAAAATGTTCCGGACGCGCTGGTGGAGGCTGCGCGCATTGACGGGGCTTCCATGTGGCAGACATTCTGGCAGATTGTCATGCCGTGTGTAAAACCGGGCTGGCTGACCTTGATACTGCTGTCGGTCCAGTCTCTGTGGAATGTCGGAAGTACGACTTTTATTTTCAGCGATAATTTAAAGACCCTTGCCTATGCATTGGGACAGATTACATCTGCCGGTGTTGCGAGAGCCGGAGTGGGTGCAGCGGTTACCGTAGTTATGATGAGCGTTCCTGTTATTATTTTCATATTCAGCCAGAGTAATATTATTGAAACAATGTCAACATCAGGTATGAAGGAGTAGAGTAGTATGAGGAAGAAATATTTATTGATTATAATGGCCCTTCTTCTGATTGTGGGGACTCCCGTGACTGCAATGGCGGCAGATGACGTTAAGATGCCATACTACTCCTATACCTATGACGAGACATGTGAGGAAGCTGTAGCGGTTCCGGCCCCCTATGCGGAGGAGAAGTCGGTAACAGGTGAGAGCCTGGGAATCGGGGCTTTTAATGGAATATCAGATGTGTTCTATGATGAGACCGGCCAGAGGCTGTACCTTACGGATTCCGGTAACAACCGGATCGTCATTCTGAAAATGGATTATTCTGTGGAACGGATATTGGACAGCTTCCAAAACGGAGGACAGGAGGACGGCTTCCTGAATCCTTCCGCCGTATATGTAAAGAATGGTTTGCTGTATGTGTCTGATACGGATCATCACCGGATCGTTGCCTTCGATGCAGAGAGCCTTGATCTGGAAAAGATCATAGATCAGCCGGAAATAAAATTGCTGGGTGAGTATACTTTTCTGCCAAAATCCTTTGCGATCGACCTGGCGGGGCGTATTTATGTGATCGCCCAGAATATCAATGAGGGTATTGTCCAGTTGGACGAAAACGGAAATTTCGAGCGGTTTGTAGGAGCGCCAAAGGTTCAGTTGTCTTTTTCGGATCGGATCTGGCGGGCTATTATGACCGAGGCGCAGAAAGAAGGCCTGGATAAGGCAGTGCCTACTGAATACAATGCCATATGCCTGGATGGGGACGGATTCCTGTATCTGACAACACAGGATTCCACCATACCGCCGATCTCGAAGCTGAACTGCCAGGGAAATGACGTGTTGAATGAAAATACCACACACAGTCCCAACGGAGACAATGCTTACTATGAGAATAAGGGAATATCAAAAGTATCCAGCTTCGTGGATGTCGCGGTTCGCTCCGACGGGATATATGCGGCATTGGATTCCTCAAAGGGAAGAATCTTTGTCTATGACCAGGAGGGGGTTCTGCTTTACTGCTTTGGTGCTAACGGCTCGCAGAAGGGAACATTTATGTCAGCTTCCGCAATAGAGATCTTCGGAGAAAATATTCTCGTTACCGATCGCCAGAGCGGGACGCTCACCGTATTTACGGAAACAGCTTTCGGGAATACGGTGGATCAGGCGGTTACCCTCATGTTGGGGGGAAAGTATACGGAGTCAGGAGAATCCTGGAATGAGGTATTACGCCAGTGCCCGAATTATGATTATGCATATCTTTCACTTGCACGTACCCGTATCCAGGAAAAGGATTACAACACTGCGCTGAACATGCTGAAAGGTACCAGCGGGTTTGCGTATTATACGAAGGCATTTGAAGGAATGCGAAAGAACGTCATCTCGGATCATTTTGTCCTGTTCTTTCTGGGGGTGTTTGTGGTTGTCCTGCTGTGCTTTGCGGCAAAAAGGGTGTGGAAAAAATACCGTATCACCGAGCGCCTTAATCAGTATCAGATTGTGCGGGAACTGAAATTCTCAAACCACACGATGTTTCATCCGCTGGATGGTTTCTGGGATTTGAAGCGTGAGAAGAGAGGAAGCGTGAAGGCTGCCAATATCCTGACGATCCTCTTTATTATCCTGTATGGTCTGCGCGCGCAGTGGAGCGGTTATATCTTCAGTCAGGCTCTGCCGGAGAATATAGATGTGATTTTTGAGGTAGTGTCTATGGTTCTTCCGCTTGGTCTGTGGATTGTATCCAACTGGTGCTTTACCAGTCTGATGGATGGAGAGGGAACCATGAAGGATATCTATGTTGCCACGGCATACGCATTGAAGCCATATATTATTACAGCGATACCAATGCTGATCTTGTCGCACTGTTTGTCCGGCAATGAGGCATTTATCTATAATACCTTTGATGGAATTATCATGATATGGATGCTTGGACTTGTGTTTTTTGGCATGATGATCACCAACAATTACTCTCTGACGAAAGGCGTTGTGGTGGCGCTTCTAACCATTGTCGGCATTTGCCTGATGCTGTTTTTGATGCTGCTGTGTATCAGTATCGTGCAGGATCTGTCCTCTTTTGCGGCTGATATCTATCAGGAAATGATTTATAGAACTTATTAGGCGGTGAGTAACTATGAGAAGAAAGAAAAAAATATGGATATGCATAGGAATCGTAACCGTTCTTGTGGTGGCAGCTCTTTCCATATTCCTGGCCACAGGCCGTAAGATCCCGGCTTCCGATGTGAACGAAGCTCCAGGCTCCACAACGTTGGACGAGGGGGGATTTACGACCGTATCCGGAAATGAGGCAAAGCTGGAGAACGAACAGGTGGCGTTTACGCTGGATACTGCTACAACTCATTTTTCCGTATTAGATAAGAAGAGCGGAACTACATATCAGTCGGTCGTGGATGTTGATCCGGAGGCTGCAAGGGCGAAGGAATGTATGAGCGAAATTTTTATTGAGTATTTTGACTCCGACAGTATGAGCCATACCATGTATTCTTCCGATAACAGCGTAGCGTTTGAGGCCTTCGAGGTAAAGGCATCCAGGGACGCAGTTCGTGTGTATTACAGCATACGCAGCCGTAAGGACGATTACTTTGTACCTTCTGTCTTCCCACGGGAGACGTTTGAGGAAAAGATATTAGATGGTCTGGCCACCGGTCCGGCAAGGCGAATGAAATTGTATTACAAATTGTATAACGCAGACGATAAGGACATGCTGGCGCAGTACCCTGAGCTTGCCAACCGGGAGCTGTATATCGCGGTGGAAGGACTGGCGGATAAAGACTACGCCGAGATTACGGATTACTTTCATGATCTGGATTATACGCTGGAGGATTATGAAAAGGATATAGAGGGGATGGACATCGCCCATGAGGGTGTAGGAGGGCAGACAAGCTTTCTTATCCCGGTGGAATATAAGCTGACTGAGGATGGCTTTACTGCAACGGTGTTATCGGATCAGATCGAGACTAAAAACAATTCGGATCATCTGGCGCAGGTTCACCTTCTCTCATCCTTTGGAGGAATTACGGAAGCGAAGGAAGGATATCTGTTCGTGCCGGATGGCTCTGGTGGTATTATTTCCTTTACAGAGAAGGCTGGCAGCAATTATTCTCAGTATCTGTACGGTATTGATCATGCGGTAGATGAACAGTTGTCCCTTCAGCTTTCCGAAGATGCCGTGATGCCGGTGTTTGGAATGAACCGGGGAGACTCCGGTTTCCTGGCGGTTATCGAGGGGGCAGCGGAATGTGCTTCCGTAAGAGGACAGGTTTTAGGCGGTACGAATCTGCACAGTGGTATCTATGCTGGATTCCGCCTGCTTACCCATGATGTAACGGATATTGCGAAGACAAACAGCAGTACACCGTTCTTAAACTTGTATGCGTCCAAAATATGCTACGGAGCACCCACCGTCCGGTATGTGCTTCTTGATGAGGAGCACTGCGACTACTCCGCGATGGCAGAGTCCTACCGTGAATACCTGGTAGAGCAGGGTGTACTGGGGGAACGTGTGGAAGAGGGGGGAACCGTGATGTATCTCGACTATACCGGTTATAGCACGGAAAACACGTCCTTCCTTGGAATTCCCTACAATAAGGCAGTACTGTTATCAAGCGTGGAGGATATCATCGACAATATTGAACAACTGCACAGCGAAGGGGCGACATCCTTAAGCGTGCGACTGAAATCATATTCCCACGGCGGCATGAAAAACGGCCTCGTTGATAAATTTGAAATTATGTCGGACGTTGGATCAACGGATGAGGTAAAAGCATTGGCAGCGCTTCTGGAGAAACAGGGGAAATTGCTGTACCTGGATCATGCCATTGGAAAAGTATACCGGAACACTGCTTTTGACAGTTTTAATAAACTGGAGCATGGATCGCGGCGAATTAATGATATGGTGGTAACAAGGGGAGATTTTGATATCGTTCTCGACAGTATGGATAAGAGGTTTAATATTCACTTTCTGCTTTCACCCAGATACTATAGGAGTCTTGTGGAATCCTTTACGGAATCCGTACAGAAAGAATTGGGCCGGACAGAAGGATATGGCTATTCCTGGTCCATGTTCGGCAACAGCCTGTCGGGAGATTATAATTCATCAGAAACCATTACCAGAGGGCAGGCGCGCGAGCTGGCGCAGGAGGCTGCCGGCAAGGCAGAAGGCTTTGAGAGTATTATGACAGAGGGCGGGAATATGTATGTGCTGGCTTATGCCGATACCATATTGAACCTGCCGCTGTCAGATTCCGGTTTTTCTTCTGTGACCGAGGCGGTTCCGTTTTATCAGATGGTCGTACACGGGTACCGGAATTATGCGGGAGCTGCGTTGAATGCAGTCTCTGATCCTGAGACGGAATGGCTCAAGACGATAGAGAGCGGTGCGAGTCTCCATTATTCCTGTATGACAGAAGACTACGCCATAATCAAGGATTTGAGCTATCGTCAGCAGCTTTATCCGGTTTCGATGGACTTAAGCCATGACAGTATTCTGGCACAGTACCAGGAATACGAGGAACTGTTTTCAAGACTGGCATCGCAGACTATTGTAGATCATGAAATACGGCAGGAGGGTGTACATCTGACGACTTATGAGGATGGCACCGTGGTCGCAGTCAATTACAATGGTGAAGCGGTAATCGTGAATGGTACCACAGTTGAGGCAAAGAACTATGCAGTCAACCCATAGGAGGAACAAGATGATAGCTACGAGGAAGAAAAATAGAAGAGTTTCTCTGGAACAAAGGCGTGCAAGGTATGGATATCTGTTCACACTTCCATTTATCCTGGGGGCTGTGTTTTTTATCCGGAACATGGTGCAGACCTTTATATTCTCGATCAATGAGACAGTGATGAATTCCAGTGGGTATACTCTGGAGTGGTCCGGGTTCCAGTACTATGTGAAGGCTTTTACCCAGGATACGAAATTTGTGCAGTATGTAGTTTCTTCTCTGGGAGAACTTCTGGTGCAGGTTCCGGTTATTATAATCTTCAGTCTGTTTATGGCAATGGTATTGAATCAGGAGTTCAAGGGAAGGGTTGTGGCTCGTGCGATCTTTTTCCTGCCGGTCATTCTGTCCACCGGTATTATAGCAACGGTGGATCAGGGGAGCAACCTGGAAGGAATCATGCTGTTTCGCAGCGCATTGGAGACGGGAGAAGAAGCGGCGGCAGGCATGGTGGACTTTCAACAGCTTTTGATGTCCATGAATTTTAATGAAACGCTGATTGACATTGTTGTATCAGCCGCAAACGGAATCTCGGATATCGTAAATTCCTCCGGAATCCAGATATTCATTTTCCTTGCGGCATTCCAGCAGATCTCACCGGCGGTGTATGAAGCGGCTCAGGTGGAGGGATGTTCGAAATGGGAACTGTTCTGGAAGATCATCATTCCCATGAACGCAAAGCAGATCATTGTGGCGGCCGTTTATACAGTGGTGGATGTGTTCACAAAAAATGACAGTGAGTTGTTTAATTATATCCATACCATGGCATACGAAGGAAATCAGTATTCCTACGCCATGGCGATGTATATCATATATGCAATCGGGCTTGGGCTGATGCTTGGAATCGTTCTGGCAGTTGTATATGGCTTGATCAGAAAATCTGATGGGGAGAGGAGGTGATAGTGATGACAAGAAGAAAAAAAATAAAATTCGGGCAGATGCTGTGGTCTGTGTTTCGGTTTGTTCTGATATTCGGACTGTGCTATATCATATTGAAGCCCTTTATTATTAAGATACTGGCGGCTTTTATGAGTCCGAATGATCTGCTGGATTCAGCGGTAAAGTGGATTCCGAAGCACTGGAGCCTGTACTATTGGAAACATGCATTTGAAAGGCTCAGCCTGTCAACTGCGGGCGTCCTGTCACTGTGTCTTTCCCTGATCGCAGCGCTGATCCAGATGATGGTCAGCACGATGGTGGGGTACGGACTGGCGAGATTTAAGTTCAGGGGGAGAAACCTGCTGTTCGCCCTGGTGATCTTTATAATGATCGTACCGTCACAGGTATACAGTATTTCCCAATATCTGAATTTCAGATATTTCGGAGTTGGTGATGCTTCGATTTCCCTGATCAATACGGAATGGCCCATATATATTCTCAGCTTTTGCGGACTTGGGACGAAGCAGTGCGTGTACATTTATCTCATGAGGGAATTTTTCCAGGGGCTGCCCATCGATCTGGAAAATGCAGCAACTGTTGACGGAGCGTCTGTCATGGGAACATTTTTCCGCATTGTTCTGCCCAATGCGGTCACGATGATGGTCACTGTGTTTCTATTTGCCTTTTGCTGGCAATGGACGGATACATACTTTTCATCCATGTATTTCACCAATCGGATGACGCTGGCTCAGATTCCGTCGAATGAGTCGATCATGAGGATTGGAACGACGATAGCAGGTTTTGACAAGACCGGAACTACGATCGCACAGAATGCGGCTGCGATATTAGTTATTCTGCCACTGGTAGGACTGGCGGTTATCTGTCAAAAGTTTTTAGTACAAAGTATTTCACAATCAGGACTTGCAAACTAAAGGAGGAAAAAAATGAGAAGGAAGATTTCAGGAAAGAAAGTGTTGAGTATTCTGCTGGCTGCTGCGATGGCAATCGGAGTGACTGCATGTGGCGGCAAGGAGGCGCCTGAACAGGACAGTACGGATAAAACGCCCTCAGGGAATGAGGAAAATCAGGGAAAGACCGGTAAGACGGATGATACTGTAGTTGATCTGGAAGGATGTGAAATCACCATCGGAAGCGGTTTCCTTCAAGATAATCCGAATATGGATGCGATCACAGGTGCGGAGCGCTCTTTTGAGGAAGCGCGCAGACAGGTGGAGGAGACCTATAACTGTAAGATTACGATCGTTCCTTTCAGCTCCGATATTGAATCGGTACGAGCAAAGGCTATGAGCGGCGATAAGATTGCGGATATTCTGGATTACCCGGTGAACAATCTGCTGCAGAGTATCCGTGCAGGCTATGTGCAGTCTCTGGATGACATTGACGGCCTGTATACGGATGATTACCGCTGGGTAAAAGGATATACGAACATGGCCAAATATGATGGCGTAAGCTACGGTGTGAACATGATGCGTCCTGCCGAAGTGCGTACCTGCCTGATCTATAACCGGGATTTATTGAAGGAAAGCGGCGTGGAGGAGAACATTGCGCAGCTTGTCCGGGACGGCGCGTGGACGTTTGATAAATTTGCGGAGATCGCGAAGAAATGTACAAGAGACACTGACGGGGACGGAAAGCTTGACACCTATGGACTGTATACCTATGACGCCGCCGTGTTAGGGCTTTCCATGATAAATGCCAACGGAGGAAATCTTGTGGAGGTACAGGATGGGGTGGCCAAGGAAAGCTTTGGCAGTGAAAAATGCCTGAATGCCTTAAACGCTCTTTCCAAATGGGTCAATGAAGACAAGTTTGTTGCCAATATTTATAATGATAAGGCCGAGCTTGGAATTACCACAACGGAATACGCCAAATATTTTGCCAGAGGGGAATGCGCGTTCTTGTTCTGTGAGAGCTGGCTTGTAAATCAGAATGTGAAGAAAGTGGCGGGGGATCTTGATTACGGCATGGTTCCGTTTCCCATGGGCCCGGATGTGGATGACTATATCTCCGCTTCCTTCAACGGACGTGTGTTTGCCATTCCTTCCAACAATACGGAGAACCTGGACAAGACCGTCATCGTACTGAATGCGCTGGGCAAGGCAGTGGCAGGAGAAGAGAGCGATGGAGATGACTGGTGGGAGTATGATGTGGAAATCGATTATTTCCAGAAGGGTGATACGGAAAGTGTGGAGATGTACAAGCTGATTCTGGACAAGACCTATGTGGATCTTGGCTCCGCCATCAGCACGCTGCAGGATGATTTTGGAAGCAAATGCGTCATCAATCCGTGCTTTAAGAGCATCGGAACGCCTGCGGCCCAGATTGAAGCCATAACCGGGCAGTATCAGAGTGTGATCGACGGGGTGTTCAACTGATAGATAGCTGTTATTTTCTAGGGAAAGAATTGGAGGAGTACTGACATGACAAAGAAAAGATTCAGTTGGCGGAGGATGTCTGCTCTGTTGACTGCGGTGGCGTTGACTGCCGGAGGCTTTTTCCTTTCGCCGGCGCAGCGGGTGTCTGCGGAGACAAAGCCGGAGGACGTTCTGGAGGCGTACAGCAGCGAGCAGGATATTGCAGCCCAGATCTATTCCGACCGGTCAGCTGCCGACATGACGTTTACCGGCGTGGAATATGAAAACGACAGTTACAACCTGACTTTTACCGGAAGTTATGCTGAAAACGAGGATGTCACCCATGAAGGGCTGCGGTTTATCGTTGCCACAGCCCAGGAGGTGGTGAAAGGGCGAAAGGTGGAGATTCATCTCAATGTGAGAGACAATAATCTCTACATCTGGGCAAGACCGGTCAGCGGAGCGCCGGAGACAGGACTGCTCTATGGAGTAGGTCTTCTCGAAGGAAAGAAGGGGGAAGACAACCAATATGCCATTCGATATGACCACGGAAAGATCTGGTTCTTTGAGAATGGAAGGATGGTTCTGGACGGGTTTGACCTGGCTGGGGATGAGATTCCGGGAGAAACGGAGCGCTATTGTAATGTGGAGCCCAAAATTGAATTGACAAGTGAAGCCTGCGCGAATAAGCTGTATTCCAATCTGCGCCTATGGGGAAATGGAGTGAAGTATGCAGGCTTATTCCCGGCTATTCCGGAAGGAAACGGTGATTATGGTACTACTACCGCAATCAGGCCCATTAAGGGATCTTCCACAGAATACGAGAATGGAGTGCTGACAAATCAAGAGACATGTACCGATCTGGTTCAGTTCAAGCACCTGCCGTTTCAGGAGGATGATACCTTCGCCTGGAGCTTTGAGATGACGGTGGAGGAAGCGAATCAGACCTGGAAGGGTGTAAGACCGATCATCAGAGCAGATAAGGATTTTAAAGAATATTACCAGCTACTGTTTGTACAGGACGGTGTTCTGCTCAACTATCACAATGAGTATACCAAGGAGGAATATACGGTGACCACCGCTTCCTATAAGCGAACGCTGGGCAAGGCAGATAAGGTTGACATGGTCATCAGCCCGGATTCTTTTTCCATGTGGATCAATGGGGTGATGGTGATGGATCGTATTCCTCTGGAGAATAAGGTTCCTGCCAATGTGGGCATGAAGTATGAGTTTGCAAAGGCAGTTATCCGGGATCTGTCCTTTTACTATACAAAGAAAACTCCATACGTGGTACCGGAGGGGGATCCGGTGATTCCGGTTATGACGAAGGATATGTATAACGCGGCGCAATATATGGTCATATCCGGAGCCAACGGTCCTGTCAGTTATCAGAACTACAGGCTGAAAAGTGATGAGATACATTATAATTTCAGCAATATTCCCATATCTGAGTATGGCGAGTATGTGTTCCGGGCGGATGTGACTCAGTATTCTGAGTGGACTCAGCCCTGGAAGGGAACCAGAATAAAGTTCCGCACAGGAGAGTCGGGAGACTATTATATTTATTTCCTGCAGGATTCCCTTATGATCGCCGGCGTACCGGATGCGACGTATCCGGTCAAAATCGAGGTGGGAAGAACCTACGATATTGCCATTTTATCCAACGCGAATACAGTAACCGTATGGCTGGATGGGAAACTGGTTTTTGATCGAGTGGATCTGTCCGCCACCGGAGGAAAGACAAAACCGGCAACGGGTATCTGGTTTGAGCTGTGCGATGCCGTTGTGGAAAATATGAAGATTTACGGAAAAGATATTGTGTTTACAGAAGATACCTTTGATGTACGCCTGAAAAACGACAAATGGTTCAATATGACGACAGTGCCCGAAAAGCCGGAAGGCGGCGTCAACTATTTCCAGAATGTGAAGTTTGGTTCCGAAACGAATATGGATATCCTTCCGGTTTATGAAAATGGAGTCTTTACCAACAAATTTTCAGATCTTGACACGACTGTAGTTTTTGTGGATCAGGAGAACTCCCATAACCTGAACGGGCTTAAGAACTCGGATACCTATGTATGGTCCTCTAAGGTAAAGGCCAACTCCTTTTCGGCATCGTATAAAGATGAAGAAGGAAATGTGGTAAAGGATGTAGGAATAGGATACATATTTAAGAATACCACGCATCCGGGCAATGGGGGCGGCAATTATATGGGACTCTATTTGCTGCAGGATCGTCTGGAGCTGCGTTGCTACAAGGATAAAGGGGTAGAGAAGTGCTTTACGAACAGTGAGTTCGCATTGGAGGTAGGCAGGGAATACAAGGTAGATATGCTGATCGGAAGCGACTGGGCAAAGGTATGGGTGGATGACCAGCTTATGTTTACCACATATGATCTTCCTGTGTACAACCTGGCATTCCAGCTTGCGATTGTTTATTCTGAAATGGAAGTCAGCGATATTGAGGTCTATACGGTGGAGTCAGGCGATGCACAGATCCGCGAGATAAAGGCGGAAGAAAACGCCGCAAAAGCAGGAAATACCATAAGCAGTATGAAAGCGTCCGTACTGCCGCTGGCGGGAGGATTCCGGGGACAGCCGTTGGCGTTTGTGCTGTTTGCGATCCCAGTGGCGGGGCTGATGGCGTTTGCTGGCGTAATGATCTACAGAAAGGTAAAAAGAGGAAGTAAAAAGGAGAAAGGAGGTCCGGCGGAATGAGAATTTCGTTGAAGCGTATTTTAGCGGTTACCTTGGCGGTGACATTGACAATGTCAGGCCTGCTCTACGGAAAGGCGGGTGCTGCGGGTGGAACGGAAGGGGCGCCTGTGATCGGCGATTATGGGAATCTGGCAGAAGCCCATTCGGAGCTTGCTGGTGAAAAGGAATTTACTGGCGGGAAAGAAAATTTTGGCCCGGTTGATCTGTCTGAGGATGTGAACGGAAACACATGGTATATATCTTCTGTTGTCAGGTTTACAAGTCTGAATGCCTCTAATGGACCGAGAGTGGCTTTTGCACAAGGAACATATACCGAAGACGGAACAGTAACGAATGATTTGACATTCCAGTTGGAAATAAGAGGTGGTAGTAACCTGTATGTTCTGTGGCGTGCCCCAGCGCCTATGTGGCAGTATGGAAACGAACTGCCACACGGCGATCTGGGAGTTACGCTGGAAACAGAGAAAGACTATGTTGTTACTTTTAAAGTGGAAGACGGAGATAAATTAAGCTTCTGGCTGGATGATACTCTGGTCATTGATGGTCGCTCCCTGTCAGAAATGGGAATTACCAATCTGAAGCCGATCATCGGATGGCGTGCCTATGGCTCCACAGGCAGTTTCCGTGATATCCAGATATGGGATGGTGTGACCACAGCAGCCGAAACTGAAACAGGTATAAGAGTCTTTGACCCGGAAAAAGACATCAATGCAGCTGAGTATGAGACTCTGACAACAAAAGGAGAAACAAAATATCAGGAAGGCCTGGAATTTGGCCCAACCAATACATATTACTATTCCGGGGACATTGATTACGGAGAAGGGCTTGATTATAGTGGCGGCGGATACAGCGGTGAGATGGGGGTAAGCTTTATCATCGGAAGTGTGAAAAAGGGAACAGAAGAATATCCTCTGCTGGTGGAGCACCGGCCCGCATCTTCCGCCACACGCGTGTTTGTCAAGCTGCCCAGCAGTGAAATAAACCTTGGCCCGTCAAACATTTGGCGGGGCGACTTGTGGCACAGACAGAAATACCATTACGATATTGCATATCGGAATGGAAAAGTAACATTTTATGTCAATGGAAATGCCATTACCGAAAATTTGAATGTAAAGAAGCTGCTGCTGGAAAAGGGCTATACGGATGTTATCCCAAATGCGGGTGTTATGGCGCTTAAGCTGCCCCAGGAAGCTACGGTGAGCAATATCAAGATATGGGGCGATGTGACGCTGAACAGGGAGGTTATTACGGAAGCGGATGATCTTACCTTTGACAATGGGCAGAAGATCCTCTTTGGAAACAGCCTGGAGTCCGCAGGCGGGGAACGATACGCGATCGGCGGATATACCGTTGGTGAAGATGGAGAGGTTCGGGAGCTCACGGCAGATTTCCGATTTGGAGGACAGACGCTGTATTCCGGCATTGGATTTTCCTTCGGAACACTGACCGATGATCAGGGAGAACAGCATGACTTGTATTTCACACTGCAGCAGACCGGTTACGACACGAAGATGCGCTGGATGTGCTATGAGGACGGAACATCGGACAGCGATCTGATCGCTTACAGCACATATTGGTCAGAGAACTTGGATATCGAGAAGACCTATAATTTGAAGATAAGTTATCGGTCAGAGAAGCTGTCCGTGTCCGTGAATGAAAATGAAGTCCTGAACAGCAAAGTCACAGCATTGAACAGACCGTCAAACCGGGAGGGAGGTTCCTATACGTCCTTTACGGTGGATAAGATGGGTATTATGCTGGGAATGGCTGCATCTGTTTCGAATGTGAAAGTGAACGGCGTAGGAGTAGAGGAACGCCTGAACTTGTGTGAGATGGAAAACGGTGCGGTGGAGATCTACTGTGATAAGCCAGATCTAAGCGAAGGCACCAGGATCGTGGCAGTTCCGAAAGCGGCGGAAAACTACAACGTTGTAGCAGGAACACTGAAATACACGGCAGATGAGGCGTCGCATCACATCAATAATATTGATGAACAGACGGGCGGGAATGTTTTTGTGATGCCCAAAGGGAATGTCAGCCTGGAATGTGGTTTTGCGGAAAGCGGTCAGCAGAATATCTCCATAGCGATCATCGGCGCCAGCCTTGAGTACATCGCAAAAGGCGCGGAGGAATTTGACGGAATACGGTTTCTGGTAAGGATGTCCCTGCCGGATACAACAAAGCCGCCGAAAGGACAAAAGGTGATATATAACGGCGCGGAGTATACCATCACTGATTATGGAACACTGTCAGCGAAAAAGTCCGATTACGAAGCAAATGGAGATTCCGCACTGGAGAAGAAAACGGCAGAAAAGATCCAGGATACAACAGAGAATTTTGCGGACTATCTGGTAAGCTTCCGGAAACTTGATGACCGGAATCAGGAGTATGTGGTGAAGGGATATCTGGAGCTTTCCCCGGCAGGAACTGGGGAGCCAGTTACAATCTTTACGGAACTTTACAGCGGAAGTATTGCATCTGTAGCAGAAAAAATGCAATAAAGCAATGGAAATAGGAGTGATAGATTAAAATGAAGAAAAAAAGAATAATCCAAATCTCTGCTGTTGTGGCTGCGCTGGTGGTGGCTGTAGGATGTATCCTGGCCGGTACAATGCTGCTTCATGCACAATCGCAGCAGGAAAAAGAAAAGCGGGCGGAGAGCTGTGTCGCCAATATCACGGAAGTGTTTCACGATCAGGCGAACGAATACATTACACCGGACGAGCCAACAGCTTCGGATGACATCACGCTCCGCATCCGTACTGCCAGGTACAATGTAACAAAGGCACAGATACAATATACGACGGATGAAGGAAAGACCTGGCAGACCGCGGATATGGAATTTGAGAAACATGATGACACCGGATACTATGATTTCTTCAAAGGAACGATACCTGCTCAGAGTGAAACCTTATATTATCGGTTTATCTGTTCCAATGATAACGAGGAAAACACGGTGTTTGTGGACAGAAGGCTCCTTCCGGAAACAGCGGAGATGGAAGGGTATGAAACCTGTTTTGTGGTGATACCCGGATTTTCAACGCCGGACTGGGCCAAGGGAGCTTTGTGGTATTCCCTGATGCCGGATGCATTCTTTAATGGCGATACGTCCAATGATGTGACCGTATCCGATACGAACCAGGTGAACTCCTGGAACAATGTACATCTGGGGCTTTCTGACAAATACGGCGGAGACCTGGCCGGCGTAATGGAGAAGATCGATTATTTCAAGGAACTGGGCGTGGATGGCGTCTACATGAATCCGGTCTTTCGCTCCAGTCAGAATGCAGGATACGGCGGAATCGATTTTCTGCAGATCGAACCAAGCTTCGGAAATGAAGAGACGTTCCGCCAGATGTGCAACACCCTGCATGAAAACGGCTTGCGGGTAATGATGGATGCGGTGCTGACCTTTACCGCCAGCGACAGTATCTACTTTGATGGTTCCCATCGTTTTCCGTTAGACGGAGCATACGAAAGTAAAGACAGTGAATTTTATGACTTATATGCATATTATGAGTGGCCGGACAATTATCTTACTACCTGGGGCGGAGCTGCCACGAACCTCAGCAATGAGGCTGCGCAGAGACTGTTCTACAGTGAAAAGGATTCTTTCCTGCAGCATTACACAGCCGCGCCTTATGGGGTTGACGGATGGCGCTTTGACTGCGGCGGATGGCTGTGGGGTTCCACAGAAGATGGAAATGAATACGCGTCTGTTGTTATGGGAAGAATCCGCGACAGTCTGAAAGAAGTAAGTCCGGAGGTGCTGCTGATATCGGAAAGTGATTCCGGAAACCTGACAAAGGGCATATGGGACGCAGAGTGGAATCTTTCGCTCTTAGGAGTTATAGATCGTTATGCGGAGGGCGTCACCAATGAAGCCGGCTTGCGGGAGAGCCTGCGGAATACCGTGGATAAATATCCAAGATCGGTCGCTCTGTGTATGAACAATATGAGATCCCAGCATGATCATAATCGTGTTACGGGAACCACCTTTGTGAATGACAAGGCGTCTGTTCTGGTACAGATGACCTATATCGGATCTCCCAGCATCTATTATGGGGAAGAGATCGGATTGAACAGGGATAAAAGCGCAGGCGTTGGCTCCACCTCATCCTTTTATGCAATGGAGTGGGATGAGAGCTGCTGGGATTATGAGAAATATAATCTTTACCGGGCGCTGGGAGAACTCAAACAGGAGTATAGCGCGGTGAAAACCGGCGCGATCAAGGATCTGTTGATAAGCAGTAATGATAATATCTATGCCTTTGGGCGCTGGGACGATAAGGGTACAGTCATTACGGTTGCATCACAGAATGAGGAGACCGTACAGGTGGAACTGAATGCCAGAAGCTTAAGCGTTGCGGATGGCACGGTATTCACGGACTGGTTTACCGGAGAGCAGTATACGGTGAACGAGGATGGAATGATTCTGGCTGACGTGATCCCAGGCGGAAGTATTCTGGTGAAAGGTAAGAAAAGCAGCAAATATAAGGAAGAAGAACAGAAGACGTCTGCGGCGGAGAACGAGGTGAATTGTGATGACTTCGAGAATGGAACGGATTCTGTGATGTTTGCGGACAGCAGCGATAAGAATGTCACCAGAAAAGACGGAAAACTGACGATCAGCGCAACGGATGACGTGGTCAGCCTGACAACTTCCGGAAAGAAAGATGACTGGACATTTAAGGCAAGGCTGGAAAGCAGCGTCGGGGAGGGATCTTATGCCGGAGTCCTCTGTATCGGCGGTAAAGATAAGTTTGTAGCTGCCGGCCGGGCCACAATGGATGGAGAACCTGTGATCTTCATAGGGCGGACTACGGATGGAACCGTCCTGATAGACAAATATGTGCAGGATATGCAGCCGGACAGCCCGGTAACGGTGCAGCTACAGAGAATCGGGACCACATATTCTGCCGTGTATTCTTACGATGACAAACAGTTCAAAACCATAGGAAGCAGTATATTTGCCAATTACAGCTCCGAGAATGTGGGCGTGTTCGCAAGAAATATGGAGAACGCGGAGTTTGATTATGTGAGCTTTGGCGACAGCATCCACGACGGAAGTTCGCTGAATACACCGTATTCTGACGGAATGATCGACCTCAATTACTCTACGGGCATCGTTGCGCAGCGGCGCGAGAGCATGAAGATCGTCAGCGGCGAATGGGAATATGACGTGGAGGGATATTACCAGTCCGAGGATAAAGGCACTGCGCAGTTGGGAATTGACAATAAGCAGTATAACGATGTGCGGGTAAATGTCACGCTGAAGCTGGAGGACGGCGAAGGTTCCGCCGGAATCGGATTTGGAAAGAAAGCATACGATTCAAAGCCGGAGGAAGGCTATTTTCTGGAATACACCAAGGACAATAAACTGATATTGAGGAAGAATGGTCAGAAGATGGCGGACGCCACCGTGAAGCCGGAAGAAGGAGAGGCGCTGCGTATCCTGCTGGAGACGGAAGGAGATGTAATCCGTGTATATGCCGGCCAGAAGGCAGAGCGTGTCATGTTCCTGGAGGATACCGGTTATGTGAGCGGCTATATCAGCTTCTATACTTCAGAAACTGCGGCCCGGTTTATGAATTACCGTGTCAGCTCCATGGAATCCCAGTGGAACCAACTGTCCGGATCGGATACTGTATATGGCGGCGCAAATGTTATTAGCTGTACCGGACAGACGTCAAATACCATAGATTCTTACGGCACGATTACCAGAATGGGCGTGGCTGTCACGGATTTTGTTGCAACAGGAAAGCTGCGGCTCGGTTCGAGAACTGCCCAGGGAGGTTCAAACGCAGAAGGCGGAATCCTCTTCTGTGCTTCCGAAGGGAAGACCAGGGATAACGATGGAATCAGCATCTCCCTGGCGGAAGGCGGCTCCCTCATTTTGATGGCGGATGGTACGGAAGTGGGACGCTATGAGTTGGGAGAGACGGTAAAACAAGTTGAAATTATGTTTGTCCGTAAAGATAAGCTCTGTCAGGTTTACCTGCAGGGGCAGGCGGAGCCTGTGATCACATATGAGGATACCGTTAATCGTGGCGGAGTATATCAACTGTATTCCGTGAACTGTACGACCACGTTTTCAGAGCTTGGACTGGAGGATATTCATGGTACCGCAGAGGCCGACAGCATGCTGGTTCAACTGTGGAATGCAGGAAAGATGCCAGTTCCGGAGGCGGCACTATATGTGGAGGACTTTGAATCACAGGATGCATGGAATAATCTTATGTCGCTGTATTCCTGGCATGGAAGCTGGGCGATCAAGGACGGCGTTTTGAGTTGTACGAAAGCCCGTGGATATGTGGCAAGCACGGTGATCCACAACCGTATCTTCAGAGATTTTGAAATGAGCTTTAAATACCGCTTTGATGAGAGCGACAGTTCCGGCTGGGCACATGTGCTTCTGAGAAAGCCCACCGTTAATGCCACACATTCCGGCAGTAATTACGGTGTGTTGATGTCCTTGGATGGTACGGTGCAGCTTTTCAATGGAAAAGAAACAGTGGCAAAAGGAACGGTAGAGAACTTTAAAGTTAATAACTGGTATGAATTGAAAATTATATGCAAGGGAAGCATGATCCAGGTGTATAGCGGCAGCAGCCTGATCATCAGTTATAACGATCCGGGATATGGCACTACCTATGCAAAAGAAGGATTTATCAGCTTTGACTCCAACCAGACACGGTACTCTGTGGATGATGTGATCATACGACCATTGGAATAGGAGGAGGTGAGAATATGAAGAATAAAGTTACAAAGTGGCAGTTTATTTTGGTGTGTGTATGCTGTCTGTTCCTGTTTGCAGGTTGTCAGAAGGAAGAAACAAAGGAACCGGAGGTTCCGGTTGATAGCACCAAGGTTAACGTGAAAGAATCAATGATCGAAGTTGCTGATTATACGGAGTACGATTATGACAGAGCAGAACAGGACATGTCCCGGAAGATGAAGTTCCATAGCGCAAGCAATTCTTCCGGCAGTACGCAGGGGAATGGTTCACAGGATCAGGAGGAGACAAACGATCAGCCTGCAGTGCTGACGGATCCAGAGATCCATTTCCTGAACGGCGCGGCAGAGGCGGATTGTGCGGTCATTGTGCTTCCGGACGGCAAGATCTTACTGTATAATGCCGGTTCCACCGACGAGGATTTTGGAGACTATCTTAGAAAATACCTGAATGCCATGAAGGTAAAGACCATCGATTACCTGGTATTGTCCAGTTATGATGATCAGAGGATCGGGCAGCTTGACATGCTGGCAGAGAATTTTGATACCTCCAAAGCGCAGGTGTTTGTAAAAGGGGCTGTCATGGAAGGGAATAATGACAAGCCGGTCAGGGATGAAATGAAGGCATTTCAGAGTCTGGATGCCGCTGCCTATGGAAATTACATGAATGCAATGCGAATCTTACGTGAAAAGTATGGAGAGGTAACCTTCATCAACGGGGAGAATCATGAAGTCTCTGTCGGTGGCCTAAGCCTGGAATTCTTTAATACGGATTATTCCTCCTACAAGAATTACCAGGATTGGACGCTTTGCTGCAGGATGAGCTATAAAGGAGCTTCCGTGGTCTTTCTGGGAGGGGCCAGCACAAATGTGCTGGATCAGTACGCTTCGCAGTTGGAGAAAAGCAATGCAGTGCGTGTGAGCGGACATATGAAGTCCTGTTACAGCACCGGGTTCTATGAAAGCCTTGCACCGCAGCTAGTGGTGTCACAGATCCCGGAGATGACAGCGGAAAATACCCTGGTGAAATCGGAACTGCAGAATTTCTTCCAGGAGCAGGGAATCCACAGTTATGTGACTGGGATGAGCAGATCCGAGGTTGTCCTCCGGCTGGCAGGCGGCCAGGCATTGATTGCCAACGGCGTGCAGCCAACCACCGTGGAATTTGAGGGTTATTGGACAGATTGGATTGACTAAAAACAATTTAAAACAATGAAAGGGGAATTAAAAAGAAAAGTATATATGGCAGCAGGTATCGTACTTCTTCTTCTGCTGATCATTGGAGCAATTATCATCTTCCGTGGGTGTGGATCAGAAAATCCTGCCCAGGAAGACAAGCGGGAAGAAACCATAAAAAATGACGCTTCCAAAAATGATACTCCAAAAGATGATCCTTCAAAAGATGATTCTTCAAAAGATGATTTCCAGAAGAATGATGTTGTTGCTAACTTGATTTGTCATCCATACTGCTCTGCTTGATTGTCAGTGAATTGCTCTGTATAATGACAGTGAGCATTCTACAGAAAGAGAGAGTCCCAGAGAACCCTCCCGCTAAGTTGCGTC